>CAXQKF010000350.1:0-6989 GCA_964224285.1 Donghicola sp.
CGCATGATCAGGTTTTTCTGGAGCGCGTCCTCTTCGTGGGCAAAGGGGACGGGGATCATGAATTCGTCTATCTCGCCCACGCCAGTCAGCAGAGAACGAGTCAGGATCTTGTAGTCCGTGCGGCGACGACCCATCAGTTCGGCCAGCACCATGCCGTCGACCAGCCCGTGGGGATGGTTCGCTACCACGATCAGAGGGCCGGTTTCAGGGATGCGGTCGATCTGCTCTTGCGGAGTCGTCAGCTCAATTCCCATGACACCGAGCGCTTGCTCCCAGAAGGGCTGACCAAAGGGCACGCCCATTGCCTCGAACCGGCGGATAAGGCGCAGGAGGCGTAGCTTACCCGTCAGGAACTCCATCGTCTGGATAGTGCGGCGCTGGAAAGGATGGTCAAAGGTCGTCGCATAGGACAGGCGACGCCGGTCGTAGGACTGATCGGACAGATTCCCGCCATCCCCCTGACCACGTAGGGGTGCAGAATGCACGGCGTCGGAGTGGGCTTCGGATGTATCCGTCACGTCGGTTCCTCCCCCCTTACCTGCGATCACATGTCTTCGCCAAAGCGATCCGCAACCAGAGCCTCTAGGGCATCTGCCAGTTCGGTCGACTGCGGTCCGGTTGTTTCGACATCAATCGAAGTGCCATGGGCGGCTGCCAGCATCAAAAGACCCATAATGCTGTCACCAGAGGTCGACATTCCGCTATGGGAAACCTCTGCGCGGGCATCAAATTTCTCAACCACTTCGACGAATTTCGCCGAGGCGCGGGCATGGAGGCCTTTGACGTTGATAATCGGGAATGTACGGCAAACAGAATGTGACATAGGCGCTCTTAGTCCTCACTGACGTCGCAACTGTCAATATATTTCCGTCCGGCGGTCAGCGCGCACTGGGCTGCTTCGGGGACGTTCAAATGACGGCTTTTGGCCAGCTTGATCAGCATGGGCAGGTTTGCACCATACAGGATGCGCCGGTTTTTGGGGCTACAGGCGCGAAGGCTGAGATTCGACGGTGATCCGCCAAACATGTCCGTCACAACAATCACGCCGTCGCCGCTATCGACAGCATCCGCTGCTGCGGAGATTTCACGCTGCTTCTGTGCACGATCATGATCCGGTTCGATCGAAATGGCACTGATCCCGCTCTGCGGGCCTACCACATGTTCAACCGCGGCCAGATATTCTTTGGCCAACCCACCATGCGCGACGATTACGATCCCGATCACGCCTTGCCTTACTTACCCTTTGCAGAACCCGTTGGGGCCTGTCTTTCCAATTCACGATGTCTAATTGACACCTGCCATCCCGCAGTTGCAAGGGCTTTGGACAGCTTTTCTGCGAGTGCAACAGAGCGATGTTGGCCTCCGGTGCAACCAAACCCAACAGACAGATAGGATTTTCCCTCTTTGGCGTATTGCGGAAGAAGGAACTCAACCAGGCCTTTTACACGGTCAAAGAACTCGGCAAATCGCGGGTCCTGCGCGATGTAGTCCGCGACAGCTGTGTCTTGGCCATTCATGGACCGCAGCGCAGGCTCCCAATAGGGGTTCCGTAGGAATCGCGCATCAAAGATCATGTCGATGCCCCGCGGTGTCCCCCGCTTGAACGAGAAGGACTGGACCGAGACCGCCAGATTGCCCTCTTCGCCGACTGCGAACTGCCGTTCGATTTCGGCCTTGAGGTCGTGGGGCGTCATCTCTGACGTATCCAGCAGGATATCAGCACGGGCACGGATCGGGGACAGCAGATCCAGTTCACGGTCGATCCCGACTTCGGCTGACTCGGCCGGAGACAGCGGATGGCGGCGGCGTGTTTCGCTGTAGCGGCGCAACAGGACTTCGGGGCTGGAATCCAGATACAGCAACTGCACCCCGTCCTTGGGGTCGCGCGCCAGATCCTCAAGGGCATCCAGCATGGCATTCATGCTGAAATCCCGGTTGCGGACATCGAGGCCCAGAGCAAGACAGTCGCCCGCAGCGGCGTCCTTCATCACTGCGGGCAAAAGACGCAGTGGCAGGTTGTCGATGACCTCGAAACCCAAATCCTCGAGCGCGTTAATGGCTGTCTTCCGTCCTGCGCCGGACGGGCCCGTGACCCAGATCACGCGTGGTGATTGCTCTGACATGTGTCCGTCATTCCCCATCTATCCCGTGCGATAGATATTGCATAAGGGCCGCAGGGAAATAAGCCCTCTCGACTTTATGAAGAAGCGGCCTTTGCAAGCCGAACACAGTCACATGCCGCGCCGGTTGCAAACGCTCGGCTTCCACCTGCCCCATGTCCACAAACAAGGCGACGGGGGCACTGTCTGCCGCGTCGGCGCGCAAGATACCCACGCCTCTGGCCTCGATCTTGCCGCGGATGGTGTCGGGGCAAGTGGCCACAATTTCCGTGCCTGTGCACGTCAGGATGGTGCGGTCATCCGCGACCAGAACCGCCCCAAGGGCCATCATCTCTAGCGCCGCCGATGATTTCCCGCTGCCCGATGCGCCGAACAGCACCACGGCCAGCCCGTTCACCAGAACAGTAGAGGCATGAACCATCGCTGGCCCATGCCCCTCTGTGATGTCGGATAGCGAAACGGTCCGCATGGATTACAGCGGCAAGCCCACCACAAAGCGGGCCCCGAGCGGATCTGAGGTCGGGTCCGCGTGGCTGGCACGAATATTCTCGGCCCATACGACGCCACCATGGGCTTCGACGATCTGTTTCGAAATCGCGAGACCAAGGCCAGAGTTGTTGCCGAACTGACCTTCGGGCCGGTGCGAATAGAAGCGTTTGAAGATCTTGGTCAGGGACTGCTCGGGAATACCGGGGCCCGTGTCCTCGACCACCACCAGAACGCGGTTGTCACGCTGACGGGCCCAAACGCGAATCGCATCCCCCTCTTCGCAGAAAGAAATCGCGTTGGTGATCAGGTTCACAAAAACCTGCGCCAGACGCGCCTCCAGCCCCGTCAACTCGATCGAGTCTTTGGGAAGGTCAGAGATAAAGTCGATCCCCTTGGCCTTGGCGTCCTCGCCCAGATACTGGATCAGGTTCCCCAGCATGGTCAGCAGATCAAAGGTCTCTTCTTCTTCGCGGACCAGTTCACTGTCCAAACGAGAGGCGTTCGAGATGTCGCTGACCAGACGGTCCAAACGGCGCACATCGTGTTCAATCACCTCGAGCAGCTTTTCCTGCTGCTCTTGCTTCTTGGCAAAACGCAGGGTGCCCACAGCAGAGCGCAAGGACGCCAGCGGGTTCTTGATCTCGTGCGCCACGTCTGCGGCAAACTGTTCGTTGCTGTCGATCCGCTCATACAGAGCACCGACCATCCCGCGCAGCGCCTCGGACAGGCGGCCGATTTCGTCGGGACGGGCAGACAGGTCAGGAATGCGGACACGGCCAGGGCTATAGCGGGTCCGGTTGCGATCACGGCCGATCTCGGCAGCCGCCGCCAGATCGGACAGCGGGTTCGCAATGGTCGAGGCCAGCAGCAAGCTCAGGCCGACAGACACGAACAGCGCGACGATGAACATGCGCAAAACACGCTCGCGTTCAACACTCACCAAACGGTCAATCTCGGTTGTAGAACTGGCCATCGCGATAGCGCCGACGGGCAAGTCGCCAATCATGATCGGGGTCGCCACTGTGAACACAGTATCGCCAAAAGCGCCCACACCGGTGGCCATACGCGTTTCGTTGATTCGCGCACCGCCGATCATGTCGCGGACGATTTCCTCGTTCTCGACGCCGGCTGGCAGCGAATCAGCAGGGGCAAAGAACTGCACCATCCACTGCCACACAGTCTCGAGCGCGTCGGTGATGTAGGTGTCATTCTCGCCGACATCCGCCAGTTCCGCGCGGCTCCGGCTGCCCTCGGCGACGGTCAGAAGATTACCGCTGCCATCGAAAACATAGACCTCGGTCCCGCGATAAAGGGACATGGCGCGCAAGGTATCTTCGGCCCCGACGCCAGCAATATTCTCGTTCCCGCCTTCGGCCTGTGCGCTCAGCCGGGCCTCGAACACATCCGCCACCAGTTCGGCCTCGGCGGCCAAAGAGGTCGCACGCTGCAGCGCCAAGGATTCCCGCGAAGGGTTCAGGTAGAGAATGCCCGCGAGCAGCACGATCAGACCCAGCAGGTTGAAGGTGATGATCTTGCGGGCCAGAGGCGACGTGTTCAGCGTCAGAACACCGCGCTTCGCCGCGGTTTCGCGTTCAACCGTTTCGTGCAGAGCGTCCGGAGAAACGTAATCATCACCCAGCACGATATCGGCGGACCGGACGGCCCGCTTCTGCGCTGCTGAGGTGTCTCCGATGTCAGTCATTACTCTTCGTTGTACCGGTAGCCGACGCCATAGAGGGTTTCGATCGCCGAAAACTCCGAATCGACCATACGCATCTTTTTACGCAAGCGCTTGATATGGCTATCGATTGTGCGGTCATCGACGTAAACCTGATCATCATAGGCCACGTCCATCAACTGATCACGGCTTTTGACAAAGCCGGGACGTTGGGCCAGTGCCTGCAAGAGAAGAAATTCCGTAACCGTGAGTGACACGTCCTGCCCTTTCCACGTCACAGCGTGGCGCAGGGGGTCCATGGACAGCTGTCCGCGGGCCATGACTTTGCTCTCTTCGACTTCGCCTTCGGTGTCGCCGTTGAGCGCGTCCTGACGGCGCAGCAGAGCCCGAATGCGTTCAACCAGAAGGCGCTGGGAAAATGGCTTTTTGACATAATCGTCAGCGCCCATGCGCAGACCCAGAACCTCGTCGATCTCGTCATCCTTGGAGGTGAGGAAGATGACCGGCATTGTGGTTTTCTTGCGCAGGCGCTGCAGCAGATCCATGCCGTCCATGCGGGGCATCTTGATGTCCAGCACTGCCATATCGGGAAGCTTCTTCTCAAAAGCTTCTAGTGCTGCTTGGCCGTCGTTGTAGGTCTCGACTTCAAACCCTTCTGCTTCAAGGGTCATGGCAACCGATGTCAGGATGTTGCGATCATCATCCACCAGAGCAATTCTGGACATAACTCATTCCTTGTACTGCACGATTATTTTTTCTTACAGTTATGCAGGGATTTCGTATCTCTCCGCAATCCTTTTTGCGATTCGCGCATTTGGCACTATGCTAACGTGGTAATTATGTTAGCGGTCCAATTCTGACAGAGTGTCGCAGACCAAAGTACATCTTCTAAGTCATGTTTGCGATAAACTGAATTTGGTTGCGCTAACAGAAGCTTAGCATCCTATTCAATTCCTTTTCCGTCATGCTAAGGACGCCTTTACCGACACGTTGCAACGAAGCAACGACATCGGGGCCCTATCAAGTTTTGTGACCGCCAGCGCGGACAGGAGTGAAGAAAATGGCATTTGGACGGGTAAACCCGCAGCATCGGCTTGAAGATCAAGGGATCAGTGAGCTGGGTAATGTCTATTATAACCTCATGGAACCCGCGCTCGTCGAAGCTGCGGTGAAAAACAACGAAGGTCGCCTCGGTCGTGGCGGTGCTTTCCTAGTAACTACCGGCAAGCACACCGGCCGTTCGCCCAAGGACAAATTTGTGGTCCGCACCCCCAGCGTCGAAGATTCGATCTGGTGGGAAAACAATGCTCCGATGGAGCCCTCGAAGTTCGACGTTCTGCACGCAGACATGCTCGCCCACATGAAGGGCAAGGATTACTACGTACAGGATCTGTTCGGCGGTGCCGATCCGGCCAACCGTCTGGACGTGCGCGTTGTGACCGAACTGGCATGGCATGGCCTGTTCATCCGTCACCTGCTGCGTCGCCCCGATCGCGACGAGCTGGACGAGTTCGTTCCCGAATTCACCATCATCAACTGCCCCTCGTTCAAAGCAGACGCTGAAAAGCACGGCTGCCGCAGCGAGACCGTGATCGCGCTGAACTTCGACAAGAAGATCATCCTGATCGGCGGCACCGAGTACGCAGGCGAAAACAAGAAGTCGGTGTTCACCCTGCTGAACTACCTGCTGCCCGCCAAAGGCATCATGCCGATGCACTGCTCGGCGAACCACGCCACCGGCAACCCCGTTGACGCGGCTGTCTTCTTCGGCCTGTCGGGCACCGGCAAGACCACCCTGTCGGCAGACCCCTCGCGCACACTGATTGGTGACGACGAGCACGGCTGGTCGGACAAGGGCACCTTCAACTTCGAAGGTGGCTGCTACGCCAAGACCATCAACCTGAACGCCGAAGCCGAGCCCGAGATCTACGCGACCACCACCAAGTTCGCGACCGTGATCGAGAACATGGTGTTCGACGAAGAGACGCTGGAGCTGGACTTCAACGACGACAGCCTGACCGCCAACATGCGTTGCGCGTACCCGCTGCACTACATCTCGAACGCGTCGTACTCGGCTCAGGGCGGCCACCCCAAGAACATCATCATGCTGACCTGTGATGCGTTCGGTGTTCTGCCCCCCATTGCGCGTCTGACCCCCGCTCAGGCGATGTACCACTTCCTGTCGGGCTTCACCTCGAAGGTTGCAGGGACCGAGCGCGGCGTGACCGAGCCGGAGCCCACCTTCTCGACCTGCTTCGGTGCGCCCTTCATGCCCCGTCGCCCCGAGGTGTACGGCAACCTGCTGCGTGACAAGATCGCCAAGCACGGTGCAACCTGCTGGCTGGTAAACACCGGCTGGACCGGCGGCGCCTACGGCACCGGCAAGCGCATGCCCATCAAGGCAACCCGCGCCCTGCTGACCGCCGCTCTGGACGGCAGCCTGAGCACCGTCGAGTTCCGCAAGGACCCGAACTTTGGCTTCGACGTGCCCGTGGACGTTCCCGGTGTGCCCGAAGTGCTGCTGGATCCCCGCCGTACCTGGGGTGACACCGCTGCCTACGACGCGCAGGCAGAAAAACTGGTCAAGATGTTCTCGGACAACTTCGAGCAGTACCTGCCCTACATCGACAAAGACGTTAAGGCCGCTGCAATCGGTTGATTGGAGTGAGGGGGCGCTGCCCCCTCTTGCCTGCGGCAATTCA
>CAXQKF010000351.1:0-2241 GCA_964224285.1 Donghicola sp.
GCTTCGCCGTCGTTCTGCCAATCGGCAGTCATTGCCTCTAGTAAGTCGCGGGTCTGGAAGCCGACGCTTTCCAGCGCGGCCTTTGCGAACTCGGCAGGGCCTGAGTTGCGGGTCAGGCCATAGACCGCGCCTCGGCATTCCGCGTCCCAATAGGGCGCCCCAAGGCCGGTGAATGCAGGAACAAGGATCAAATCCTGCCCCTCGTCCGCCTTCTGCGCCAAGGGCAAGGTTTCGGATGCGCTGCGGATAATCTGCAACCCGTCGCGCAGCCACTGGACCACAGCCCCCGCGATAAAGATCGAGCCTTCCAGAGCATAGGTCGGTTTGCCATCGAGCTGGTAGGCAATCGTGGTCAGCAGGCGGTTGTTCGACCGAACCGGCGTATCGCCCGTGTTCAGCAGGGCAAAGCACCCCGTGCCATAGGTGGATTTCATCATTCCGGGCTGGAAACAGGCCTGCCCCACGGTCGCGGCCTGTTGGTCGCCCGCCACACCAAGGATCGGGATTTCTTTGCTGAACAGGTCCGCGCGGGTCATGCCGAACTCGCTGGCGCAATCCTGCACGGTCGGCAGCATCTCCATCGGGATGTCCATCAGATCGCAGATGGTCTGGGACCAGCGCCCTTTGCGGATATCATAGAGCAGCGTGCGCGCCGCGTTCGTGGCATCTGTCACATGGGATTTGCCGCCGGTCATTTTCCAGATCAGGAAAGTATCGACAGTCCCGAACAGCAACTCGCCGTTGCGGGCGCGTTCGCGGGCGCCGTCCACGTGATCCAATATCCACTTCAGCTTGGTCCCCGAGAAATAGGGGTCCAGCAGCAGACCTGTGCGGTCGGTGAACATCTCTTCGTGGCCTGCGGCCTTGAGCTCTTTGCAGTAGTCCGAGGTCCGGCGATCCTGCCAGACGATAGCGTTGTAGATCGGTTCGCCGGTGTCTTTCTCCCAGACCAGCGTGGTCTCGCGCTGGTTGGTGATGCCGATGGCGGCGATGTCGTTGGCGCTAATGCCGCAACGTTCAATCACTTCGCGGGCCGTGCCAGCGGTGGTGGACCAGATATCCGCAGGATCATGTTCAACCCAGCCTGACTTGGGGAAATGCTGCGTGAATTCCTCCTGAGCGGTCGCGCGCAGCTTCATCTCGCTGTCAAACAGGATCGCGCGGCTGGATGTGGTGCCCTGATCGATTGCCAGAATATACGTCATCAGGGGGCCTCCTCTGCCTCGGTGCAACGTGGGAACTTTTTCTAATTTAACGGGAATATGCAAACAACAAAGGGCGAGGCCATCACTGGCCCCGCCCCTGTTTCAAAACCGCTTACTTCCAGCTGGCGATCAGCTCGTCGTAGGAAACGGTCTGGGGCTCTTCACGCTCGTTGTCGAGCTTGGCCTTGGGCGAACCGGGCTGCGAGAGCCAGTATTCGGGGTCCTGCTCCTCGTTCAGCTTGGGACCGATGTCGCCCTGAACGCCTGCACGCTCCAGACGCTCCAGCACTTTTTCCTGATCAGCGCAGAGCGAGTCCATGGCCTCTTGCGGGGTCTTGGCGCCCGACATTGCGTCACCGATGTTCTGCCACCACAGCTGAGCCAGCTTGGGGTAGTCAGGCACGTTGGTGCCGGTGGGCGACCACTGAACGCGCGCGGGCGAACGGTAGAACTCGATCAGACCACCCAGTTTCGGTGCGCGCTCGGTGAACGAGTCGTGCTGGATGGTGGACTCGCGGATAAAGGTCAGACCCACGTGCGATTTCTTCACGTCCACAGTCTTGGAGGTGACGAACTGCGCGTAGAGCCATGCCGCCTTGGCGTTATCGACGGGGGTCGACTCCATCAGGGTCCACGAACCGGCGTCCTGATAACCGATCTTGGTGCCCTCTTCCCAGTACGCGCCGTGCGGGCTGGGAGCCATGCGCCACTTGGGGGTGCCGTCTTCGTTCATGACGGGCAGGCCGTCTTTGACCATGTCGGCGGTGAAGGCGGTGTACCAGAACATCTGCTGCGCGATGCTACCCTGTGCGGGCACCGGACCTGCTTCGGAGAAGGTCATACCGGCTGCTGCGGGGGGCGTGTACTTTTCCAGCCATTCGATCGCTTTGGTGATCGCGTAGACGGCTGCGGGGCCGTTGGTCGCGCCGCCACGGGCCACACACGAGCCAACCGGCTGGCTGTTCTCGTTGACGCGGATACCCCATTCGTCGACGGGCAGACCGTTGGGCTCACCCTTGTCGCCGGCACCAGCCAT
>CAXQKF010000352.1:0-2468 GCA_964224285.1 Donghicola sp.
TACGGACGGCACCGCGCGGGGCTTTGCGCTACGGTGATCCATTTCCGCAGCCGCGCCGCCATCCGCGAGGTCGGCAAGGTCATGGGGCTGAGCGAGGATCTGATCGGCGCGCTGGCGGGGCAGGCCAGCGGCTGGTCCCGCAGTGGTCTGGACCCGGAACGGGTGCGCGAATTGGGGCTGGACCCGAACGACCGGCGGCTGGCCCTGACCCTGCGCCTGATCGCAGAGATCACAGGCTTTCCGCGCCACCTCTCGCAGCATGTGGGGGGCTTTATCATCACGCGCGGGCGGCTGGATGAACTCTGCCCGATTGAAAACGCCGCGATGGAGGGGCGCACGGTCATCGAGTGGGACAAGGACGACATCGACGCCTTGGGTATTCTCAAGGTCGATGTGCTGAGCCTCGGGATGCTGACCTGCATTCGCAAAAGCTTTGACCTGATCGCGGGGCAGGGCGGGCCGCGCTACACGCTGGAAAACCTGCCGCGAGAGGATGCGCGGACCTATGATATGCTGTGTAATGCCGACGCGATCGGGGTGTTTCAGGTGGAAAGTCGCGCGCAGCTGAACTTCTTGCCGCGGATGCAGCCACGTCAGTTCTACGATCTGGTGATCGAGGTCGCCATCGTCCGCCCCGGTCCCATTCAGGGCGGCATGGTGCACCCCTATATTCGGCGGCGGCAGGGTCATGAGCCTGTGATGCTGCCCTCCGAAGACCTGCGCAATGGCTTGGGCAAAACGCTGGGGGTGCCGCTGTTCCAAGAGCAAGCCATGCAGATCGCCATCGTCGCGGCGGGCTTCAGTCCAGGCGAAGCGGACCGTCTGCGGCGCAGTCTGGCGACCTTTAAGCGGATGGGGACGATTAGCACCTTCCGCGACCGGTTCGTGGGCGGGATGCTGTCGCGGGGCTATGCGCCGGATTTCGCAGAGCGGTGTTTCAGTCAGATCGAGGGCTTTGGCGAATACGGCTTCCCCGAGAGCCACGCCGCCAGTTTCGCGCTGTTGGTCTATGCCTCTGCCTGGCTCAAACGGCACCATCCGGCGGCGTTCGGCTGTGCGCTGCTGAATTCGCAGCCCATGGGGTTTTATGCCCCTGCGCAAATCGTGCGGGACATGCGGGACCACGGGATCGAAATCCGCCCCGTCTGCGTGAACATGAGCGACTGGGACAACACTTTGGAACGCAGGCCCGACGGGCAACTGGCGGTGCGGCTGGGGTTCCGGCAGGTCAAAGGGCTGCGCCAAGAGGATGCCCAATGGATCAGCGCCGCCCGTGGCAACGGTTATGCCAGCGTCGAGAGCCTGTGGCGCCGCGCAGGCGTACCCCCTGTGGCGCTGGAAAAGCTGGCGCAGGCCGATGCCTTTGCCGATCTGCGGCTGCGGCGGCGGGATGCCCTGTGGCAGGTCAAGGCGCTGCGGGCGCCCAAACCCTTGCCCCTGTTCAGTGACCTCAGCCAAGAGGAAGGCATCATTGAACCCGACGTGAACCTGCCCGCCATGACCTTGGGCGAAGAGGTGGTGGACGACTACCTGTCCTTGCGCCTGTCCCTGCGCGCCCACCCGATGGAGTTGCTGCGGCCCCATATCCCGAACCTGTTGGCCCATGACCGGCTGGCCACGGTGCCTTTGGGGCGGACGTCGGTCTGCGGTCTGGTGATCACGCGCCAGCGGCCGGGGACGGCCAGCGGGGTGATCTTTATGACGCTGGAGGACGAGACCGGCACCAGCAACGTGGTCGTCTGGCCCAAGGTCTACGAACAGTTCCGCCGTGCGGTCATTGGCGGGCGATTGGTGCGGATCAACGGCTATATCCAGCGCGAAGGGCAGGTGGTTCACGTCATTGCCCAAGAGGTCGAGGATCTGTCTTGGATGCTGTCGCGCCTGTCTGATCCCGAAGGGCCGCAAAAGCCCGAAACATGGCAATCCGGCCCGCCCGCGCCCCGTGCCCGCCACCCGCGGGAACAGGCCAAACGGTTGTTCCCCAGCCGTGATTTCCACTAGGGGCTGTCACAAAACCTTCACCCCCTTGGCAACGAAGGTTCACATCCAGTCGATAACCAACTTCGGAACCCTCCCCGCTCGGGGAAGGGTCTGTGTTATTATTGGAGCGACCTATGAAAAAGACGATTGCAGTCCTTCTGGCAGCCACCGCGATGACCTCGGCAGCATATGCAGAGAGCCTGACCCGCGTTGCGACCGTCCCGCTTGATGGTGAAATCACCGGCCTGTTCGAACAGGGCAATGACCTGTTCTTCAACGTCCAGCACCCCTCGGACGAGTTGAACGGCACCTTCAACAAGGCAACCGTCGGCGTTGTAGCGAACGTAAACTGGGATGCAGCGGCATCGGACGTTCCCTCGGACGAAGAAGGCAAATCGTCGGTCGTCACCTCGCTGGGTGACTATCAGGTTCTGATCCAAGAAGGCGATCAGGGCGTTGCGGGCATCATCAAGTCGATCGCTGGCGAA
>CAXQKF010000353.1:0-5278 GCA_964224285.1 Donghicola sp.
CGGATGAAGGACCGCATGGATGACGCGGTGGACGCGGCGGACGCGCTGGCCTTGGCCGAGCGCGAGCTCTTGTCCCATCTGGACGCTGCCGCCGTGCGCGAGGTCGAGGCCGCCGCGCGGCAGGTCGCGACCGTGACCGCGATGGTGCCCTTGGCGCTGGCGGATGTTGTTGCTGCTATGACTGCAAATTTGCGCATGATGCGCCGCGTGGCCGAGGTTTACGGAGGCAGGGGTGGTGTGCTGGGTCGTTGGCGTCTGGCCCGTGCGGTGATGACGCATCTGGTGGCGACTGGCGCGGTGGCTGTGGGCGACGACATGCTGGAGCCTCTGATCGGCGGGGGGCTCCTGGGCAAACTGTCCCGCAGATTCGGAGAGGGTCTGGTGAATGGCGCGCTGACTGCCCGAGTCGGCATCGCGGCAATCGAAGTGTGCCGCCCGCTCCCCTTTATCACCGAAAAGCGCCCGTCGGCGCGGGGCGTGGTGCAGCAGGCTCTGGCTGGATTTTTCAAGAAATAGAGGAGTTTGGGGGTGTCGATTAAACCCGATAAAATCAATCAAGTATATGATTCTAAAGGTTTTTCTTGACGCCCCCCGTGCGCGGGTTGTACTCAGTCCTCAAGACGTGCAGCCAGCCAATCGCCAGCACCGCGACACCAGATCTAGCTTGCTACCCATGCCGAGCTCGCCCGCAACGCAGCCATCTTTCGACAGCCCCGTTGCAAGCCCGCCAGACACAGGACGCCCCGCCAGATCCAGTCAGCACCCCGTGGGGTGCTTTTTTATTTCCCGATCCTCAGAACAGCTTGGGCACCGCGTTTTTGTCGGCGTCGCGATCCTCGACCCCGATGCGCATGCCGCGCCCGATGCGGTGGGCGATGGTGGACCAGCCCTCGGCCAGTTCGGGGGCCAGTTCATCGCGCAAGACCTGATCGAACAGGGCCAGCCAGTCGGTGAACAGGGGCGCTTTGACCTCGGGGGTCTGCAAATGGGTCCGCATGGGGAAGCCGTGGTAATTCCGTTCCTGCAGCAGAACATTGCGCCAGAAACGGCTGATCTTGTCCTCGTGGGCGGGCCAAGCCTCGGGCGGGATGCGGCCGTTGAACACGGGGCCCAGATCGGGATGCACCCGCACCCGCGCGTAGAATGCTGCGACCACGCGGTCGATGTCAGGGCCGGTAATGGGCTGGGTCATGGGAAACCTCTTTCACTCTGTCCCCTTCAGCTAGGGGCTGGGGCAGGGGGTCGCAACAGGACAGAGCATCGCAGCGCTTTACGGCCCCAATTGCGCGCCGTATAAGGCGGGCCATGACACGCATGATGGCGATCATTATTCGAATTACATGCCCGGCGCTCTGATCCAGACGAGCCGCCGGGACAAGGCGTATGGGATGCCCGCGCCGACCTTTTTCCGATATTGAGAACAAGACCGAAGGACGCCACCCATGTGCGCCGACACCCCCGAATACAAAGACACCCTGTTCCTGCCCCAGACCGATTTCCCGATGCGCGCTGGCCTGCCCAAGCGCGAACCCGAATGGCTGGCCCGCTGGGAAAAGATCGGCATCTACCAGAAGCTGCGTGACAAGGCCGAGGGTCGCGAACCCTTTATCCTGCACGATGGCCCGCCGTATGCGAACGGCAACCTGCACATCGGCCACGCGCTGAACAAGATCCTCAAGGATTTCATCGTGCGCAGCCAGCAGATGTTGGGCCGCGAGGCACGTTATATCCCCGGTTGGGACTGCCACGGTCTGCCCATCGAATGGAAGATCGAGGAACAGTACCGCAAGAAGGGCAAGAACAAGGACGAAGTCCCTGTCATCGACTTCCGTCAGGAATGCCGCAAGTTCGCCGAGGGCTGGATCGACGTCCAGCGCAAGGAATTCAGGCGTCTGGGCATCACCGGCACGTGGAATGATCCCTATCTGACCATGAACTTCCACGCCGAACGCGTGATCGCCGAAGAGTTCCAGAAGTTCTTGATGAACGGCACGCTGTATCAGGGTTCCAAGCCCGTGATGTGGTCGCCGGTGGAGAAAACCGCGTTGGCAGAGGCCGAGGTCGAGTACCACGATCACCAGAGCCACACGATCTGGGTTCCCTTCCGCTTCCAGAATGCTGGCGGCGATCTGGAAAATGCGCGCGTCGTGATCTGGACCACCACCCCGTGGACCATCCCCTCGAACAAGGCGGTGGCTTACGGCAACGGCATCGAATACGGCCTCTACCGCGTGGACGCGACGCAGGACGAAAGCTGGACCCACCCCGGCGATCTGTACGTGTTCGCGAACACTCTGGCCGCTGACGCGCTGGAGAAGTCCCGCGTGACCGAATTCACCAAGGTCCGCGACATCGCCCCCAGCGAATTCGAAGGCCTGATCTGCGCCCACCCGTTCAACGGTCTGGACGGCGCAGACGGCTTCTGGGACTACGACGTGCCCATGGTCGATGGCGATCACGTGACCGACGACGCGGGTACCGGCTTTGTGCACACCGCCCCCAGCCACGGTCAGGAAGACTATGAGGTCTTCGTCGCCCGCAACTGGATGGACCGCATGACCTACAACGTGGGCGAGGAATCGGAATTCCTGGACCACGTTCCCTTCTTCGCGGGCCTGCAAGTGTTCGACCGCAAGGGCAAAGAGGGCAAGGCCAACACCACCGTCATCGCCAAGCTGGTTGAGGCGGGCGGCATCATCGCCCGTGGCCGCGTCAAGCACAGCTATCCCCATTCGTGGCGCTCGAAGGCTCCGGTCATCTACCGCAACACGCCCCAGTGGTTCGCGGCGATCGACCGTGCGGTCGGCGACGGTCAGGACACCTATGGCAAGACCATCCGCGAACGCGCCCTGACCAGCATCGACCAACTGGTAAAGTGGACCCCGCAGACCGGCCGCAACCGCCTGTTCTCGATGATCGAAGCGCGCCCCGACTGGGTTCTGTCGCGCCAGCGCGCTTGGGGCGTTCCGCTGACCTGCTTTACCAAAGTGGGCGCGAAGCCGCAGGACGAAGATTTCCTGCTCCGCAACGAAGAGGTCAACGCCCGCATCAACGAGGCGTTCGAGGCCGAAGGCGCGGACGCTTGGTACAAAGAGGGCGCGAAAGAGCGTTTCCTTGGCAACGTGGTGAACCCTGACGATTACGAGCAGGTGTTCGACATCCTCGACGTGTGGTTCGATTCCGGCTCGACCCACGCCTTCGTTCTACGTGATCGCGAAGATGGCGCGGCAGATGGCATCGCTGATCTGTACCTAGAGGGCACCGACCAACCCCGCGGCTGGTTCCACAGCTCCATGCTGCAGGCCTGCGGCACCAAGGGCCGTGCCCCCTATCGCGGCGTGCTGACCCACGGCTTCACGCTGGACGAGAAGGGCAACAAGATGTCCAAATCGCTCGGCAATACCGTGTCGCCCGAGGACGTGACCAAACAATATGGCGCCGACATCCTGCGCCTGTGGGTGGCCCAGTCCGACTACACAGCCGACCTGCGCATCGGGCCGGAGATCCTCAAGGGCGTCGCCGACAGCTACCGCCGTCTGCGCAACACCATGCGCTTCCTGATCGGCAGCCTCGACGGTTTCACCGAGGCAGAGCGTCTGGACGTGGCCGAAATGCCCGAGCTGGAACGTTGGGTTCTGCACCGTCTGGCCGAACTGGATGAAACCGTCCGCACCGGCTACAACGCCTATGACTTCCAGGGCGTGTTCCAGCAGCTGTTCAACTTCTGCACCGTGGAACTGTCCTCGTTCTACTTCGACGTCCGCAAGGACGCCCTGTATTGCGATGCAACGGACAGCACCCGCCGCCGCGCGGCCCGCACAGTTATGGACATCCTGTTCCACCGCCTGACCACTTGGCTCGCACCGATTCTGACCTTCACCATGGAAGAGGTCTGGCTCCAGCGCTTCTCCGGTGACGAAAGCTCGGTCCACCTCGTCGACATCCCGGCAACCCCCGCCGACTGGCTGAACGAACCGCTGGCCGCCAAATGGTCCAGCGTCCGCAAGGTCCGCCGCGTGGTCACCGCCGCCCTCGAGGTGCAGCGTACCGAAAAGGTCATCGGCGCTTCGCTCGAAGCAGCCCCCGTAGTCCACGTCGAAGACGCAGACACCCTCGCGGCCCTCAAAACCGTCGCGTTCGAGGATATCTGCATTACTTCGGGCATCCTGCTGACCGCCGATCCGGCCCCTGCTGAAGCCTTCCGCCTGCCCGATCAGGCCGGCGTTGGCGTCGTCTTCGAAAAGGCTGACGGCGAGAAATGCCAGCGCTGCTGGAAAATCCTGCCGGATGTGGGCACCCATGCCCACGCAGCGACCTGCAAACGCTGTAACGCAGTCCTCGGCTAAAAAGACAAAGGGGCGCCCGAAACGGCGCCCCTTCTACTTCATCTTGGCAAAAATACCCCAGGGGTGAATGGGCCGTCTGGCCCAGAGGGGGCAGCGCCCCCACGCGCCCTTAAACAGACTTTCGCGCCGGAATGATCTGCTGCACAATCCCCACCAGCACCAGATAGATCGAGGTCGCCCCCAGCACCCAACCGGCCCAGCTGGCGGGATGGAAATCGACCCAAGCCGCCCAAGCCGCCGAGACCGTCCAAACAAATGCAATCGGCAGAGACAGCGATCGCCACCGTTTCGTCCGCACAGGGTGGATGAACCGCAAGGGCAGGAACATCGCCACGGCCAGCACAACGACCAGCGTCACGATAAACTCGGGGCTGGGCTTCAGCGCGAACAGGGGCAGCACCGCCATGTTCCAGCAGCCGGGAAAGCCGCGGAAGCTCTTGTCTTCGGTCTTCATCCGGGTGTCCGCGAAATAGAGCGCGCTGGTGAACGTGATCACCAGAATGGCCAGCCAACCGGTCCAGCCGGGCAGAAGCCCCGATTTGAACAGCGCATAGGCCGGAATGAACACATAGGTCAGATAGTCGATGATCAGGTCCATCAGCGCCCCGTCCAACTCGGGGGCATTGGTGCTTACATCGTATTTGCGAGCCAAGGGCCCATCGACCCCGTCCACGGCAAAGGCAACACAACGCCACAGCACCATCAGCGACCAGTTCTGGTCAACGGCTGCAAGCATGGCCAGCATCGCAATGCAGGCACCTGTGGCGGTCAAAAGATGGACTAGGAATGCGGCGGTTCTGATTTTCATTGTGCTTTCATGATGCATTGCGGCCAAGTCCGCAACTCTCAGCCACGTTTGGCGCGGGGATGGGCGGCAGAATAGACCTCCATTAGTCGCGCATTGTCCACACCGGTATAAACGTGGGTCGTAG
>CAXQKF010000354.1:0-2579 GCA_964224285.1 Donghicola sp.
CCGTGATATGCAATAACAATCGCTGGCTGCGGGGCGGTTATCCCATAGCAATCGGCTGATATTGCTCGACTTTCGGATTTCCGGCGACGGTGGGTGCATCAAACACACCCGCTGGCCCATACGGAGACCCGAAAATGAAAAAGTTCAGCAAAACCCTGACCACTCTGACCCTTGCTACTGCCCTGTTCGTCGGCGGCGCGACGCAACCCGTTCAGGCTGCCGAGAATAACGACGCCCTGCGCGCCCTCGCGGGTATCGCGGCACTGGCCGGAATCGCGCTGGCGGTGAACAATGCCAACCGCGCGAACGAGGCAGAGCAGCGCGCCGACCATTACAAAGACCGCTACAAGGACGAGCGCGACCGCCACACCTATGTGCCGACTCACAGCCCTTATTATGGCACCAACCGTCCGAACTATGGTCACAGCGCGCCGAACCAGTGGGGGCACATCCAGCCGCCCGCGCCCAAGCCGCGTCCCCAAGCCTCGCAGGAACTACCGCGCCGCTGCCTGCGCGTGTTCAACACCCGCAAGGGCAAGGACGTGGCAATGTATGAAATGGGCTGCCTCGTGTCCGACAATATCCGCATTCGCAAACTGCCGAACGAGTGTCTGCGTCAGATCCGGACCGAACAGCGCCGTGATGTTCAGGGATACGATCCCCGTTGCCTCGGCAATCGCGGGGTCGCGCTGTCGCGTCGCTGAGCCCCCTCCAGCCACGTGATACCGCAACTGGCGGGCCTTCGGGTCCGCCTTTTTTGTGGTTGCGGGATTTGCGGGGCAGGGGCCACATGCACCCATGACAGAGAAAACGATCCCCGACGATTCTTTCGAACGCGCCGCGATGGCGCGCGGTTTATCCCCAGTGGCAGGTGTGGACGAAGTAGGCCGTGGTCCGCTGGCTGGTCCCGTGGTCGCGGCCGCCGTGATTCTGAACCCCGACGACATTCCGGAGGGTCTGAATGATTCCAAGAAACTGACCGCCAAGCGCCGCGCCGCGATTCTCGACGTGATTCTGGAGAAGGCGCAGTACGGGATCGGAATCGCTTCGGTTGAAGAGATTGATCAGATCAACATCTTGCAGGCCAGCTTCCTTGCCATGCGCCGTGCGGTCGAGGCCTTGCCGGTCCAGCCTGCGCACCTGTTGATAGATGGCAATAAAATCCCCCCTGAACTCAATGGTTTCTCGGAGTGCATCGTCAAAGGCGACAGCCGATCGGTGTCCATCGCGGCGGCTTCGATCATCGCAAAAGAGCACCGCGATGCCATTATGAGAGACCTTGCACAGCAGTTCCCCGGCTATGGTTGGGAGAAGAACGCAGGCTATGGCTCAAAGGCCCACATGGATGCACTTACGCTTTTGGGCGCAACAGAGCACCATAGGCGTACCTTCAAACCTATCCACAACATCTTGTATCAAGGCAAAAACTTAACTTCCTGATTCAAAAAAGAAATTGACCTTCTGCAATCTTTCCCACATTTTTATCCACAACTAGAGCGCAGAAAGCGCCGGTGTTAGAGGCAGAGAAAAAATGACAAAGAATTCCAAACAGGACGCGCAGAGCGCGCTCCCGAGGAACGCTATTTTGGGCGGTGATTGTATCGAGTTGATGAACTCGCTTCCTGAAAACAGCGTTGACCTGATCTTTGCGGATCCCCCGTACAATTTGCAATTGCGCGGCGAGTTGAACCGTCCGGATAATAGCAAGGTCGACGCTGTGGATGATCATTGGGATCAATTCGACAGCTTCCAGGCATATGACGAATTTACCCGTGGCTGGCTCGCGGCGGCTCGCCGTCTGCTGAAACCGAATGGCGCTATCTGGGTCATCGGCAGCTATCACAACATTTTCCGCGTTGGTGCGGCTCTCCAGAACACCGGTTACTGGATTCTGAACGACGTGGTTTGGCGCAAGTCGAACCCCATGCCGAACTTCCGCGGCAAGCGTCTGACCAACGCCCACGAGACCATGATCTGGGCCTCGAAATCCGAGGGCGCCAAGTACACCTTCAACTACGAGGCCCTGAAGGCCCTGAACGAAGGCGTGCAAATGCGCTCTGACTGGGTTCTGCCCATCTGCACCGGCCACGAACGTCTGAAAGACGGCGAAGGCAACAAGGCGCACCCCACCCAGAAGCCCCAGAGCCTGCTGCACCGCGTGATCGTCGGCAGCACCAATCCTGGCGACGTTATTCTGGACCCCTTCTTTGGCACCGGCACCACCGGCGCTGTTGCCAAGATGCTTGGACGTGACTTCATCGGTATCGAGCGCGAAGAAAGCTATCGCGCCATCGCCGAAGAGCGCATCGCCCAAGTCAAACCCTACGACAAGACAGCTCTCGAGGTGTCGACGTCGAAGCGCGCAGCCCCCCGTGTTCCCTTCGGCCAAGTGGTCGAGCGTGGGATGCTCCAGCCCGGCGACGAGCTGTATTCGGCAGGCAACCGCTACAAGGCGATTGTCCGTGCGGATGGCACTCTGGTCGGCAAGGATTTCAAGGGCTCGATCCATCAGGTCGGCGCGCATTACGAAGGTGCCCCCAGCTGCAACGGCTGGACCTACTGGCACTTCAAGCGTGACG
>CAXQKF010000355.1:0-6712 GCA_964224285.1 Donghicola sp.
CGGAGACAAAAACCAACCACAACGCCAATCACTCAGCGTTACAGCCAACCAAAATCTCCAAAATTCCGACCGAACAATCTTGCGTCACCGCCGTCTCGTCCGCCCCAGCCGCGCCTCAGCGCCGCCGGTGAGGGGCCTTCTACGGATAGGTGAGGGGAGTCGCAACCCCAAAATCATACAAAATCAACAAAAATCAAAAAAACAGCAGAAAGTGCCTAAAATATTGGGGCGTCAGACAGGAAAGAGCCCTCCCCTGCCCCACATCACAAGCGAACCTGAGGCTTTGGATCACCCTTCAGCCAATACCTGAGTCCCAACGAACGGCCCGCCACCGAACTCCCTACTGGAAACAGCCAAGCTGGCGAACAGCGCTTCCACTCAACCCCATGGCCACGGGTGTTCGATGTTTTTCCCTCATTTCCCTCCCATCCAATCGAAGGCCAGTTCAGCAATCTATGCGAGAAAAATTCAAAAGAAATATACCTTAGCGAAATTTACATCTATGGTGATTGGAGTAACGAGTTTCGGAAAGTCAGGACATGCTCCAGCCAGTGCCATTGAGCCTTAGCCAGAGAAATCGGGCCAGCGACGCGCAGATGCTTCGGACACTCAACACCTTTGCCGTCGATCTGATGTCCATTCCCTGTGTCGAGGATCTGTTCTGGTACGTTGCCCAGAACGTGGTCGGGAAGCTCGGGTTTGTGGACTGCGTGATCTATCAGGCAAATGACGCGCAGACCGAACTGACGCAGGTCGCCGCTTGGGGAGAGAAGAACCCCTATGGCCGGAACATTATAAATCCTCTGGTCATTCCCTTTGGTCGCGGGATCACCGGACAAGTTGCTCAGAGCCGCAAGCCCATCACGGTGGACGACCTCTTGGGTGATGTGGATTACATCGCAGACACCGAACCCGCACGGTCAGAGATTTGCGTTCCACTGATTTGTTCTGGCCGGATTGCCGGCGTGATCGATAGTGAGCACCCCGACTTTGCCGCCTTCGGAGAGCCAGAGCTCGAAATCCTCAGCACCGTTGCCGCAATGACCAGCGCCAAACTGGAGCTTCTGGCTGAAACCGAACGCTCGCAGAAACGGTACGAAGACCTTGTGGTCGCGCATTCCCAGCTGACCCAAGAAACACGGAACCGCAAAACGCTCGAGGCCAAGCTGTTCGAAGCCCGCAAGCAAGAGGCTGTCGGGCGGCTGGCTGGTCGCTTTGCCCATGAGTTCAACAATCTTCTGACTGTGATCTCGGGGAATCTCGAACTGCTGGAACATGATGCCCCCGAAGTTTCGTCCCACGAGACGCTACAAGAGGTCAGAACGGCATCATCGCGCGGAGAGCAATTGATCCGCGACATGCTGGCTTTTGCCCAACGCACACGGCTGGCCCCCGAGACCGTGGATCTGAACGAGTTGGTTTCGACATTTTGCAGGGAAAGCGAACAGTCCCTGGCGCGCCAACTGGAGTTGGAACTGGCACAGGATCTATGGCCCGTGCTCGTCGATCCTATCGCGCTGGAGAATATGCTCCTCGCCCTCGTCCTGAACGGCATCGAGGCAATGCCCGAAGATCACACCCTACAGATCAAAACCGAGAACATCTTTCATACCTTGTGGGAGGGACAACACTTCCCGTCCGACCTCACACCTGGTCGCTATGTAAAGCTAAGCGTCTCGGATCGCGGCAGCGGCATCGCAGAAGAGCACCTAGCCCAGATTTTCGATCCGTTCTTCACGACCAAATCAGTCGGCGCAGGCACAGGATTGGGGCTGTCGATGGTGCTGGGGATCATGCGCCAATCCGGCGGAACCGTCGCGGTGCGCAGCGAAGTCTCGCAGGGGTCGACATTCGATCTTTATTTCCCCGCTTCTCCCCCGAGGCGGAATTGGTGACCAAATATTAAGTGACAGAGGTTCGGTCCCCGGTGGGCACAATAATTGCGAAACAGAACGCGGATACTTCGGACGCGACCGGAGGCTTGCCGTTAATCGACATCAGCGGGATCAGGACCGGAGACCAAGCGAGGCTCCGCATCATCGCAGATGAAATCGGTCATGCCGCGCGCGAAATCGGTTTCTTCAGGATTATCGGGCACGGGATCGATCTGGGCTTGGTGGAACGCACCTACCAGCAGGCGGAACGGTTCTTCGCCATGCCAGAGGATTACAAACGCGCCTATTATATCGGCCTCAGCACGAACCACCGTGGCTACGTCCCCTTCACCGAGAAAGGCGATTACCCAGATGAGGTGAACCGAAGCTACGAAGCGTTCGACCTCGGCGTTGATCTGCCCCATGACGATCCGGACTATCTGGCGGGGAACCGGTTGCTGGGGCCCAACGTCTGGCCGGACGTCCCCGGATTCCAGCAAACGATCGCGGCCTACTACGCGCAAATTTCAGCTCTTGGCAGGATGATCAGTTCTGTTCTGGAACTGCATCTGGGATTGCCCCCGGGGTCTATGACCGACCAGATGACCAAACCGATCTCACAACTGCGGCTACTGCACTATGTCCGCCGCAACAATACAGTGGACAGCAAGTCCGTGAACATGGGCGCCCATACGGACTACGAATGCCTCACGCTACTACACACACGAAACGCGGGGCTTCAGGTAATGACGGCAGAGGATCAGTGGATCGACGTACCGGTCGACCACCGTGTCTACGTCGTGAACATCGGCGACATGATGGAAGCGTGGACCAACGGACTTCTCCGCTCGACCCCCCATCGGGTTCTGAACCTGAGTCCAGAGCGGTTTTCGATGCCGTATTTCGTCGCTGCAAACTACGGAACCTCGATCCAACCCTTCCCCGATCTGGTGGACCCGAAAGAGCCCTCCAGATACGAGCCCTTCAGAGCCGGTGATCATCTGGAACGGATGTTGATCCGCGACTTCCCTTACCTCAGAAATCAGCGTCCGAAGGGATCTTCTGACAGCAACCAGACTGTCGAGAACCCGTTCGAGAAACGCATGAACAGGAGTTCGAAATAACCTATGCCAAGTTTGGATGCGATCATTGCCGTTGCCCTGGCCGGGCTGGCGCTGAGTGCGACCCCTGGTCCGTCGATGCTATATGTCCTGTCCAGAACAGTCGGGCAGAGCCGCGCGGCGGGCCTTGCTTCGGCACTTGGGCTGTGTCTTGGCGGGATCATC
Source organism: Donghicola sp. (assembly GCA_964224285.1). Lineage (GTDB taxonomy): Bacteria > Pseudomonadota > Alphaproteobacteria > Rhodobacterales > Rhodobacteraceae > Donghicola. The sequence continues at coordinate 3,161 of CAXQKF010000355.1, forward strand.
CTCGCCGTCGCGTCCGCACTGGGGCTGGCAGCGGTCCTGCAGAGGTCTGACTGGCTGGTGACAGCGCTCCGCTATGTCGGTTCCGCCTATCTGATCTGGCTCGGTCTGGACATGATCCGCGGCGCTGCCGCAGAAGCCCGAGAAAGGCTGGACGTCGAGAAGGTACAGCAGAAGTCTATCGCCTCGATCGTGTGGCAAGGCATACTGGTCGAGCTGCTGAACCCCAAGACCGTCCTGTTCTTCGCCCTGTTCCTGCCCCCATTCATCACAGCCGGAGACGCGCATTCTGCCGTTCCCAGCGTGACGGCCCAACTTCTGGTGCTCGGGGCTTTGGTCCCCTTGACGGCGATCCCGTCGGATTTGGTCGTGGCCTATATGGGAGGCACCATGACAAAGGCGCTTAACAAGAACACCGCGATGCGGGAACGGATGGCTTGGGCCGGCGGGCTCATCCTGATTGGTATCGCCCTGAACTTGCACCTGCACTTTTTCTGAAAACTTGGCGCCCGCGGGAGGACTCGAACCCCCAACAGCCCGATTAGAAGTCGGATATTCTATCCAGTTGAATTACGCGGGCGCTGTATGTGTGAACCACACCCCTCGGATACAGTCCAACTTCAAAGATGTGCAACCCAAAAACCGAGTTGCTGTCGATGCTCGGCCCATAGCGACAAACCTGCCGCTAAGTTCCTTCTTGATTCGTCTGGCCTGACAAACGCGCCGGAATGCGATGGTATGAATTTACCCTATCCCGCCTTGCCACCAGACCACCTGACTGACCCAATGTGGTCATAATCGGCTGATCTGCGCGTGGTGTTATGGCTAAACCCATAGCATTTCAAGCAGTCTTGTGGCCCATCCAAGCAATCCCTCAAAAACCTTATTCTGGCCCCAATCCTCCTCAGTAAAGTCAGATTTGTTAACCATTCTTACAAAAAAGCGGCGAAGACCGTGTGTAAGTTTTGGAGAGCGATAATGAGTTTCCTTGCCCACGGGCGCACCTTTGGTGCTGCGTCCGGGCCGGTAAAGGCCGTACGAGTCCCCCAGTCTTCTGGACTGCGCCGTGGTGTTTCTACCGGATTTGCTCCGCGCAACCAGCGGCTACACCGTATCTACAATGCATCCGTCGTCTCGGTTGTGATCGTTGCTCTGCTGCCTTTGATGGCTGTGATCGCCGCAGCATTGCTGATGACGCAGGGGCCGCGCATCATCTATTCGGGGTCGCGCATCGGTAAGGATCAGGTGCCGTTCAACATCCTGAAATTCCGCACGCTGGACGACAAAAAGGCCGCCGCCCTGACCGCCAATCAGGTCTTGCCCGCAGGCAGCAACATCGAAACCCCGCTGGGGCGTTTCTTGCGCGCGTCTCGTCTGGATGAACTGCCCCAGCTCTTTAACGTGCTGCGCGGCGACATGAACCTCGTTGGTCCCCGCCCTGTGCGCGAAGCCATTGCCCAGATCGAGCGCCAGCGCGTGCCCAACTACGACCACAAATTCGCAGTGAAGCCCGGACTGGTTGGCCATTCGCAGGCCTACATGACCCATGGGACCACGAAACGGATTCGCGCCCGCTACAACAACATGCTGATCGACGCCCCCGTGAACTATGGTGCCGAGATCGGGCTATTTGGCAAAGTGGGCTTCAGCGTCCTGCGCCGCGCTGTGCAAGAAGGCTTGAAACGCCTGCGGGGACAAAAGGCCGACAAACTGGCCGCTCTGCGCGCCAAAGACATGTGCCTGCGCCTACAAGACCGCCGGACCGGTATTTCCCAGATGGTCGCCGCTCTGGACGGAGACACCATTGTTCTGGAACGGCCCATCGCCCTGCCCTTCACCCATGATCTGCAGGTGCGCATTCAACTCGGGAATGGCCGTAGTCGGATGGCACGGGTCACGCTGACCCCGCTGGACGAGATCGGTGCGCGCTTTGCCTATGACTGCAAGTCCGACGCGGGCCGCTATACGATCGAACGCTATGTGCTCGACTTGGCAGTTGTGGGCCCCGCCCGCCCTGCCGTTCGCCCCACGGACGCGCCCGCCGATCTGGCCGCACCCGTTCACGCAATCGCTTGATCAGGGGATCGCCATGGTACAGCGCATCGCATTCATCCTGCCGCATTTCCACATGGGCGGCGCAGAGCAAGTGGTCCTTCGGCTTCTGACCTCTCTGGATCGCAGCCAGTTTCAGCCCACCCTGATCCTGCAATCGCGGACCGGTGCGCTGCTGGACCAGATCCCCGCTGATGTCGAAATCCGTGACCTTGGTGGGGCGCGCGCCAGTCGCGCGGTCCTCAAGTTGGCCAAACTCCTACGGGCTCAGAAATTCGACCTGACCTATACGGCGACGAATGCAGGCAACCTGATGGCACTGGCGGCGCTGCGCCTGTCCGGCGCCAGAACCCGCGCTGTCATTTCAGAACATACCCCGCTGAACGGATTTCTGGGTCAAGCCAAAGCACGCAAAATCCGTGTTGCCCTGATGCGCGCGCTCTACCCTGCGGCATCGGCGCTGGTCGCCCCCCTGCCCCAGATCGGCGAGGAACATCAGTCCATTCTCGGCAAACACCTGCCCCAGTTCACGTGCCTTCCGAACCCCGTTGTGGACCGCATTTCGGACCTTCCCGCACGGCGCAGCCATCTGACACGTCTGGTCAGCGTTGGCCGTCTGGCCGAGGAAAAGCGCTTTGATCTGATGATTGACGCCTTCGCCCTCGCCCATGCCAAGAACCCTGATCTGCGGCTCACCATTCACGGCGAAGGGCCGTGCCGCGCCCAACTGGAGGTGCAAATCAGAAACTACGGTCTGCAGCACGCTGTGAAACTCCCCGGTCTGAACCGCGACGTTCCGCAGGCGCTGGCCGATGCCGACATGTTCCTGTGCACCTCGCGGCTCGAAGGGCTTGGCAATGCGATCATCGAAGCGATGGCCGCAGGTCTGCCTGTCCTGAGCGTGGATTGCCCCTTTGGCCCGCCGCATCTGCTGGAGAACGGCGCAAGCGGTGCGCTCGTCCGGTCGGACCAACCCGAAGACATCGCCCATGAAATTCTGGCGATGACCACGGATCATTCCCGCAACCAGACCTACCGCACCCGCGGGCAGGAGATGGCCCGTCGATACCAGTCGGGCGCCTCGGTGCGCGCCCACGAAACCCTTTTTGCCCTCGCCTGCCAGTAACCGAAGGAGGAGCCAGTATGTCCCGCCCTGCAATGTTCGAGTTTGACAATACCCGACGCGACGACTTCGTGACGCTGATGCGCGATGTCTTTTCCGCCGAAAGCGCCGCCCGCAAAGCGGTCGCTTGGGACTGGCTGTTCAAGAAGCCCGACCCGACCGGTGCCCGCACCTTTGGCCGCGGCACCCAGAAAGACGGATCGATGGTTGGCGCCTGCCTGATCCTGCCACACACCCTCTGGATCGAAGGCAAAGAGTCCCAGTCATGGTGGCCTGTGGCCGTCGGTGTCGATCCGCGCCATCGGGGGGCGGGCCTGCCGATCGTGCGCAGCTTCTTTAACAACGGGCCTTACTACGGCGGAATGCCCGCCAACGATGAA
>CAXQKF010000356.1:0-4695 GCA_964224285.1 Donghicola sp.
CGGGATCACTCGCTGTCGGAGCACGTGGTGGGATCGGTTCAGGACGCCATCGCCCTGGCCCGGTCCGAGGGCCATTTCCGCATCTACGGCATCGGCGGCGCAGGCATCTACCGCGAGATGTTGCCCCTGGCCGACCGGCTCTTGCTGACCGAGGTCGATTGCGCCGTCGAAGGGGCGGATACCTGGTTCCCTCCGGTGGATGAGGGCGACTGGCGCGAGATGTCCCGGCAGGTTGGGCAGGGTGAGTTGGGGTATGTGGTGCGGGAGTTGGTGAGGTGAGTGGTTGAGTAACTTCTCTGAACGATTTGGGTATGGGGCGACGCCTGTAGATCTTGGTGAGGCCGATTTTCCGGACACTCTGCGCAATGGGCTCTGGGACGCGATAGACGACGTTTTTTTGAGCGATATCTACGATTTCAGCGGTGGCTATGATCAGGAGTTTTCTCAACTGACGTTCGCTATCTGGCACCAAGTCTTCCGGTTGCCTGCGGATAGCAGGGGACGACACCCTCAAGATGCCAAGCGTACAATCAGAGAGAAGTTTTATTCTTTTGAGTTTTTCGAAGTATATAATTTCATTGAATGGATATATCCGTTTGCGCGAAAGGTGGAGTCCAAGCGTAGATTTCGAATTTTGGTCGACAACCTGTTAAAGCGCGAGCGAGCAGCTTTCCGGTTTTCGAACGGAATTTTTGTTAGAGTTTCTGACGAAGAGTCAATAATTTCGATAACTGACGCACTGGAGAGTAAGACACGCTCAGTGGCCGAACATATCAAGACCGCCGCAAGGCTATATCGAGATGCCGACTATCGGAATTCTGTAAAGGAATCGATCTCTGCGGTTGAGGCAGCCTGCCGTGATGTCGGCAGCTCCCGAAAAGACGGTGTATCGAAACCTCTTCGCAGTGTTCTGGACGAGTACGATTTGCATCCAGTGATGGTTGCAGGCTTCGAAAAGCTATATGCGTTCACGTCCGATGCCGAGGGTGTGCGGCATTCGCTGATGGACAAACAAAAAATTTCGCAAGCGGATGCTCGGTATATGCTGTCCGCGTGCAGTGCGTTTTCCAATTATTTGAGTGCCAAAAGGGCGGAAGTGAACGGGCATTGATGGTTTGGCCGCGCCCGCCGAGGGTTTGCCCTTTCCGCTCCCGGCCAGCCCACTAGACGACCTGCCGCCGTGCGGATCGGTCCCCATCTCTCACAATGCCAGAAGCGTCCTTCGTCGCTGACACCTCCCCCCCAACCCCAACCAACCAGCCCCAAAAAAAGTGCCGCAACGTCACGTGAAAACCTCCATACCCAACCCTCGAATTGACCTTGCTGGACTCAGTCCCACTTCCTAGCGTGAACATACCTAGGGAGGAAACACATGAAAAACATTGCGACGGTGGCCGCCTTGGCCACGACCATTGCCATGCCTGTGGCGGCCAGTCCGCTCAGCTCGGCCTTTTCCAGTTATTTTGCCTTCGGGGACAGTCTGACCGATGACGGCAAGCTGCAGGCGCTGGCTCCGCCCAGTTTCGAGGGGCGCTTTACCAACGGGCTGACCTATGCCGAACATATCGCCAAGGATTTCACGGTCAGCGGCAACTTTGCCCTGGGCGGGGCGACGGCCGGTCCGGTGAACACCAACCAGCCCTATGGCGGGGATCCGGCTAATCCGGTGAACCTGTTTGCCAATCTCGACAGCCAGATCGACGTCTTCCAGGCGACCGTGCCCCTGGCTTCCGTGGGGGATGATCCGCTGGTCTCGATCCTGATGGGGTCGAACGACATTTTCCAGAACGCCTATACGCTGGACGCGGGGGGTAATCCGATCCCGAACGCGGCCTATGACGTGACCGCGACGGTGGATTACGTTGTCAATGCGGTGCACCGGCTGGCGGCCCTTGGTCCCTTCGACAGTTTCATCATCCCGCTGACGCCCGGCGCGGCGGATCCGGTGTTCGGGGCCTGGCGGCAGACCTACAACAGCTACCTGATGGGGCAGGTCGCGGATCTGCGCAGCCAGGGGTTCACGATCTTCGTGCCGGATCTTGACGCGGCCTCGGCCCGGATCGCGGCTGACCCCGGGGCCTATGGCATCACCAACATGGGGGCCTGCACGGCGTCTCTGACCTCGTTCAGCATTCCGAACTGTGCGGTGACGGGGTTCGACCAAAACGGCATGCCGATTGTTGATCTGCGTCTGGCCGATGCCTATTCGACCGTCGACGGGGTGCATCCGACCGCGCCGGTACACCTGGAATGGGCGGCCGAGGTCTCGGCCACGGTTCAGGCCGGTCTTCCGGCGGTGCCGCTGCCGGCTTCGGGCCTGCTGCTGCTGGCCGGTGTCGGGGCGCTTGGGCTGCGGCGTCGCGCGGCCTGATCCCGATCTGAACCCAGCCCCGCTGCCAGACCCGGCGGCGGGGCACATCCGCGCAAGGGCGGCAAAGCCTGTGCACGCGGCCCGGATGCCAAAGAAAAACCGATCCAGGCACCGCTGTTTCGCGTAACAAGGGCAAACAACGCGAAAGCCCTTTCATGCAACTCATCACCCTTTACCTGTCCACCGCCCTGATTTTCCTGGGCCTCGATGCGATCATGCTGAAAAACGTCATGCGCCCGCTGTTCGAGACGCGGATCGCTGATCTTCTGCTTGATGACCTCAGGCTGGCCCCGGCGGCGGTCTTCTATCTGTTCTACGTGGCGGGGGTGGTCTGGTTCGTGTCCTGGCCGGCCTATCGCGACGGGTCAGCCTTGGGGGCACTGATGAACGGGGCGCTGATCGGAGCCATGGCTTACGGCACCTATGAGTTCACCAATTACGCCACGCTGAAGGCCTGGGCCCCGAAGATGGTCGCGGTCGACCTGATCTGGGGCACGCTGCTGACCGGCGGGGCGGCGGCCCTGGGTGTTCTGATCACGCAGGCCATCTTCCGTAACCCGGCGTGACCATTTGCTTTTGCGTTTCCGGGCCCGGATGCTACTCTGCCCGCGAACGGCCCCGGAATGGGGCGGATATCGGAAGAACCGGGTAAAGGGCGAGGGCAGAGAGATGAAGAAGCTGAGTGTAAGCGCAGGCCTTGGACTGGGGCTGGGGCTGGGCCTGATGGTCCTGGCGGGATCGGCCGCCGCGATGGACGCCAAGACCTTTGCCTATCCGGCCAAGGCGAACTACTGCCCGCAGGGGCTGCAGCCGATCCAGATGGGGGGCGTCATCTGCTGTGGCGTGCCGAACCAGAAGGGCACCTATTCGCAATACATGGCGCATCCCGCGACCACCCGGTCCTATGGGCACAGCTATGGGTCCAAATCGCCCGATAACTGGGACGGGTCGAAATCGCCTCAGGGCTACTGATACCGGGGTTTCAAACCCTGGGACATTGATCGGGGCGTGCCAGCGGGCGCGCCCTGTGTCGTTTTCGGGGGGGCGGGACGGATCGGCCCCAGGCTGATGACCCGCGGCGCGAAATCTTCTCGCCCGGATGTCATAAAACTGTTACGATTGTGGTCGCGCAACAGCGAGGCCCATCATCTTGATCCGCACCTTCCTTGTCGCCAGTTCCCTCATCCTGTCCATGGCCCAGACGGCCACGGCCAATCCGATCGCGGATGTGATCTGCGAACCGACGGAACGTATGACAAAGAAGCTGAGCCAGGCCCTGATGAGCGAACGCCAGGCCATGGGATTGCGCGGCCCCGAACAGGTGGTCGAGGTCTGGACCGACCAGGCCGGTGACTGGACCATGGTCATCACCTATGCCAGCGGCCAAAGCTGCATCGTGGCCATGGGTGAGGCCTGGATGGAGACCGCAAAAAGGGATCCGGCGTGACCCGCCGGACCTATGGCTGAATTTAATCGCTGAAATTACAGCAGTTTGAGGTCCGACGCCATCTGTCGGCCGTCACGCCCATCCTGAAGCTCGTACCCGACCTTCTGATTGTCGGCGAGGCCGGTCAGACCCGAACGCTCGACTGCTGAGATATGCACGAAGACGTCCTTGCCGCCTTCTTCGGGCTCGATGAAACCATAGCCCTTGGTGGTGTTGAACCATTTTACGGTGCCCACAGGCATGCCGCTCTCCTTCCAAGTCAGTCTTCCCGCGGAATTGCGGGTCTTCGCACCCGAAGGGCCACCCTCACCGCCCGCGCTGACCGGCAGTCAATGGTGGACCTGCAGATACTATACTTAAGGAGAATGGGGTGCGGATGTAAAAAGCAAGCAAAACCGGGGTGAATCTGAACGATTTGTTACCTATCTGTGGGGAAACGCCTAACGAAGGGGAACCCATGCAGATCTTTGGCCTGAAAAACTGCGACACCTGTCGCGCTGCCCGCAAGGCCCTGCCGGGGGCCGAGTTTGTCGATGTCCGGGATCAGCCCATGGATGCGGCGATTCTTGATGCGGCGCTGGCGACCTTTGGCGAGGCGCTGGTGAACCGACGCTCGACCACCTGGCGGGGGCTGGACGAGGCCACGCGCGCACAGGACCCCCGCAGCCTGCTGGCCGACCATCCGACCCTGATGAAACGGCCGCTGATTCTGGATGGTGACCGCATGGTGCTGGGCTGGACCAAGGCCACCCAGGCCGAGCTGGGGGTTTAAGGCGATGCGCAACGCAGCCTTGATCCTGGGTTTGATCGGCGGGCTGATGGGGCTTCTCGTCGGGCTGGCCAGCTATGGCTACACCAGCGCGGTGGAAACCTTCGG
>CAXQKF010000357.1:0-14232 GCA_964224285.1 Donghicola sp.
GAAATCAAACCGCCTAACATGGCCAACCTACACAACAGACATCAAACAGATGCGAAACAATCCCCCTTAGATCGCCCGAGTGTTCAGGCGGGTTCAGGGCGAAAATGAGGCAAAAACGAGGCGAGCACTCTTCATTCTAACAAGGCTTACAAATGCCCTTCGCCCGTCTTTGGGCAAACCTCGGGCCGGACCGAAATCCGGCAAGACCGCATTCGAAAAATATTGAGAGAAATCAGGAGTCATCCTGATATTCTAGATAGTTGCATTCGACATCTTGTATTTGACAGCGGGTAACGGGATTTTAAAAAACGTCAGTATTTTTATTGAGTTATTCTTGGGAAACAGGGACACTTGGTCACGACAAACTGACCTGAACACGCACGCAGGCCACTATTTATGACAGAATTCAAACCCACCCCTTTGCACGGCGTCACACTTATTACGCCCCGCCGATTTGGCGACCACCGTGGTTTTTTCTCCGAGAGCTACAATCAGCGGGTGTTTGCAGAAAACGGTCTGGACTACGCTTTCGTACAGGACAACCACTCGCTGTCCTCGCAGGTCGGCACGGTGCGGGGGCTGCACTTTCAGAGCCCGCCCCATGCGCAGGCCAAACTGGTACGCTGCGGGCGGGGGCGGATTTTCGATGTGGCGGTCGATGTGCGGTCGGGCAGTGCGACTTATGGGCAGTGGTTCGGGGTCGAGCTGAGCTTCGAGAACGGCAAGCAGCTCATGATTCCCGCCGGATTCCTGCATGGGTTCATGACCCTCGAGCCGGACAGCGAGATCATCTACAAATGCACCGATTTCTACGCCCCCGAATGTGATGGCGCCGTGCGCTGGGACAGCTGCGGGATCGAATGGCCTGATGTGGGGATCGCCGCTGTCCTGTCCGAAAAGGACGCTGCTGCCGTGCCGTTCTCCGAGTTCAAAACCCCTTTCTAAGACCAAGGAATTCCCATGAAGCTTCTCGTCACAGGCGGTGCAGGATTTATCGGATCTGCCGTAGTGCGCTTGGCTATGGCCCGCGGCCATCAGGTCGTGAATGTGGATGCGCTGACCTATGCTGCTTGCCTCGATAACGTGGCGATGGTCGCTGGCAACCCCGACTACGCCTTCGAGCAGGTGGACATCCGCGACCGCGCCGCACTGGATGCGGTGTTCGCCAAACACAAGCCCGACGCGGTGATGCATCTGGCTGCCGAAAGCCACGTGGACCGGTCGATCGACGGGCCAGCGGACTTTATCGAGACCAATGTCACCGGCACCTTCAACATGCTGGAGGCCGCGCGCACCTACTGGACCGCGCAGGGCAAACCGGACAGCTTCCGGTTCCACCACATCTCGACCGATGAGGTATTTGGCTCCTTGCCGAACGACCCCAGCGTGCAGTTCACCGAAGACACGCCTTATGACCCACGCAGCCCCTATTCTGCGTCCAAAGCCAGCAGCGACCATCTGGTACGCGCCTGGCACGAGACCTACGGGCTGCCAGTGGTTCTGACCAACTGTTCGAACAACTATGGCCCCTACCACTTCCCCGAGAAGCTGATCCCCGTGATCATCCTGAACGCCCTCGCGGGCAAGGCCCTGCCGATCTACGGCGACGGTTCCAACATCCGCGATTGGCTCTATGTCGAGGATCACGCCGACGCGCTACTGCTGGTAGTCGAAAAAGGGAGCGTGGGCCGCAGCTACAACATCGGCGGCGAGAACGAACGCACCAACTTGGAGCTCGTCAAAACCCTCTGCGCCATTCTCGACCAGAAGCGGCCCAAAGAGGCGGGCAGCTATGCGGACCAGATCACCTTTGTGACCGACCGCCCCGGTCATGACGCCCGCTATGCCATTGATCCCTCGCGCATTCGCGAAGAACTGGGCTGGCGTCCGAGTGTCACCGTCGAAGAAGGTCTGGCGCAGACCGTCGACTGGTATCTGGACAACGAAAGCTGGTGGCGCGCCCTTCAGAACCGTCACGGGGTTGGCGAGCGCCTGGGGGTCAAGGCATGATCCTCGTCTTCGGCCAATCTGGACAAGTGGCGCGCGAATTAGGACGGCTGATCCCCGACGCGACCTTCCTTGACCGCGCGGCCTGCGACCTGAGCGAGCCGACAAACTGCATCGACGCGATCCTCTACAACCGCCCCCGCGCGGTGATCAACGCGGCGGCCTACACCGCAGTAGACAAAGCCGAGAGCGAAGAAGAGCTGGCTACCACGATCAACGGCCACGCCCCCGCCGCGATGGCCCGCACCTGTGACGAGCTACACATCCCGCTGGTCCACATCTCGACCGATTACGTGTTTGACGGCAGCGGCATAGACCCGCGCCGCCCCGACGAGACCACCGATCCCGTGAACGCCTATGGCCGCAGCAAACTGATCGGCGAAGAAGGCATCCGCGCCAGCGGCTGTGCCCACGCCATCATGCGGACCTCTTGGGTGTTTTCCTCACACGGGAACAACTTTGTCAAAACCATGCTGCGCCTGTCGGAAACGCGGGACATGCTGAACGTGGTCTCGAACCAGATCGGCGGCCCGACCCCCGCCCGCGACATCGCCTACGCCGCCATGTCCATGGCCGAAGCGCTGATGGTCGACCCCACCCGCACGGGCACCTACCACTTCTCGGGGCAACCCGACGTGTCCTGGGCCGACTTCGCCCGCGAGATTTTCCGTCAGGCGGGCCGTGATGTCACGATCAACGACATCCCCACCGCGAATTTCCCCACGCCGGCCAAACGTCCCCTGAATTCACGGATGGACTGCGATAGCCTGCGCAATTTCACCTTGCGCCGCCCTGATTGGAAGGTGGCCCTGACCACCGTTTTACAAGAACTGGATGTCATCGAATGACCCAACGAAAAGGTATTATCCTCGCTGGCGGCTCAGGCACGCGGCTCTATCCGCTGACCCTTGCGGTGTCGAAACAGCTGATGCCGGTCTACGACAAGCCGATGATCTACTACCCCTTGTCGGTCCTGATGCTTTCGGGCATTCGCGAGATCTGCATCATCACGACCCCCGCCGATCAACCCCAGTTCCAACGCTTGCTCGGGGATGGCAGCCAATGGGGCCTCAGCCTCGAGTATGTGGTGCAGCCCTCGCCCGACGGTCTGGCCCAAGCCTATATTCTGGCCGAGGATTTTCTGGATGGCGCGCCGTCTGCGATGGTCCTTGGGGACAACATCTTCTTTGGCCACGGGTTGCCCGAAGTCCTCAAACACGCGGACGCCCAAGTGACCGGCGGCACGGTCTTTGGCTACCATGTGGCCGATCCCGAACGGTATGGCGTCGTTGATTTCGACGCCGATGGCACCGCCCGCGAGATCATCGAAAAGCCCGAAGTGCCCCCGTCGAACTACGCGGTCACCGGCCTCTACTTTCTGGACGGCGAGGCCCCCGCCCGCGCCCGCCAAGTCACCCCTTCGGCTCGCGGCGAGCTAGAGATCGTGACACTGCTGGAAAGCTACCTCAAAGAAGGCAGTCTCACGGTCGAGAAAATGGGCCGCGGGTACGCGTGGCTCGACACCGGAACGCACGGTTCGCTGCTTGATGCGGGGAACTTTGTCCGGACGTTGTCGGTCCGCCAAGGCATGCAATCCGGCTGCCCCGAAGAGATCGCCTACCTGCAAGGCTGGATCACCGACGAGCACATGCGCCAACACGCGGAGACATACAAAAAGACCGAATACGGAAAATACCTCGAAGGTCTGATCAAAAACTGAACCGGCTCCGCGCCCGCAGTTTGTTCACAGACATGAAACGATTCTGTCAGCGAAACTCAGAGATTCGCGCAGCGATCTGGCGTGTCCGAAGCTTGCGTCTCGATGCCCGAAAACGGCCCTCCACAATTCTGGGGTCTTTGGTGGCATTCGGATATCTCGCCCACGTCACTTCCCGACGCAATAAGTGCCGTTCCCGGACCCGCAGTTCGATATTTCTTGCGTCCCATCTGGCCAGCGGCGCGCTTTGAAATGTCAGCGTAGCCCAAGCGCCAGCCGCGCGCCGTGCCGCGCACCATCCTTTGCACCTTTAAGGTGAGCTAACGCGACACAAACGCAAAATCCCTTTCGAGTGCAGCACCTACGAAATCGTCAACAAAATAAAGTGATTTTTTAGGTTAATGTGTTCATGACTTGCCCCGACAAAGCTCTGTATGAGACGATTAAGCGAACGGTGGGGTGCGAAAGGTGAGACGATGATCAGAGGTATTTTTCTCTTGTTGGGACTCTTGGTCCCACTGACTGCCTTTGCCGAAGCTCTGCCCGAACGCCGTCTGAATGTTGCCCGGAACATGGACTACTACGGAGGCGACCTTCAGGCCGTTTTCGACACCGATTTTGCCTCGTGTCAGAGGGCCTGTCTGGCCAATCCCCAGTGCATCGCCCTGACGTTCAACAGCCGCACCGGATCGTGCTTTCCCAAGACGGGTGTGACCAAGGAGTCTCCCTTTGATGGGGCCCTCTCTGCCAAAGTGATTGTTACCCCCGCCGCAACATTGATCGCGGCTGAAACCGCCCGCGCGGACCTGAGCTTTCTCGACGAGACGATGTTGAACCGCGCCACAGAGCTGGCGCTGGAAATCGGCGTCCGTTACGCACCCGGCAACTATACGGTCGAGGATTACACGCGCTCTGCCGCCCAACGCGAACAGAACGGCGAGATCGCCGTTGCGATGTCCTTTATCGGCTCCGCCATTGCTTTGACCGACAGGGCAGGTTTGTGGACGGAATACGCCCGCCTCACCCTGATCGCCGCCGAGAAAGAGCGTAGCCGCGGCGCGAGCCTGCGCAGCGACGCTCTTAGTGCTGCGATCAACGGGTATCTCTATGCGTCGGATGCGGGCACCCGTGCCAGCGCGCTCTATCAAATGGCGCTGGCGCTCGAGGGCATGTACGAAGGCAGGCGCATGATCCCCGCGTTGCGTTTGGCCCAATCCGCCCAACCCCGCGACGAAGCCGCAGACCTGCTGGAACACGCAATCAATCGCTACGGGTTTCGCATAACCGGCAACACGGTCGAGAGCGATCTGGCCGAGCCCCGCATTTGCGCCGAGTTCTCGGAAGCCATCGTCGAAGGCGGCGTGGACTACGCAAATTTCGTGCGCAGCGCGACCCAGGGGCTTGCCGCCGAAGCCGACGGAAACCGTCTGTGCATCACGGGTGTCACCCACGGCGCACGATACCGGATCACACTGCGCGAAGGCCTGCCCGCCGCCAGCGGCGAAACGCTCCAGCGTGATGTTGACCTGACCATGTATGTGCGGGACCGCAGCCCTTCGCTGGCATTCACTGGCCGCTCCTATGTGCTGCCACGGGGCGCGGACCCTGCGATCCCGATCACCACCGTGAACACGCAGTCGGTTGATCTGACGCTCTATCACATGAGCAACCGGAACCTGATGCCCGCCATTCAGGACCGGATCTTCGGACGCCCCCTGAACGGCTACGAAGAACGCAAGCTGTCCCAAGGGACCGGCGCCAAGATCTGGGAGGGCACCGCAGAAGTCGGCATGGAACTGAACCAGAGCGTCCTGACGCGCCTGCCGATGCGGGATGCGCTGGCGGGGCAACCCACGGGGATTTACGCCCTTCAGGCCAGCATTGCCGGTGAACCCGAAGCCGCCGCGACCCAGTGGTTCGTCCTGTCCGACATGGGATTAACCAGCCTGAGCGGTGTGGACGGGCTGCATGTCTTTACCCGCAGCCTGACCGACGGAGAGGCCCGCCGCGGAGTCCGGCTGACGCTTATCTCGCGCTCGAACGCCATTCTCGGTACGGCGCAGACTGATGAACGGGGATATGCCCGCTTTGCCAGTGGTCTGATGCGCGGTATCGACGGGGCGGAACCGGCGCTGGTGATGGCCCGCAGCAACGGGGATATCGCGTTCCTGTCGCTTCTGGAGCCGGAGTTCGACCTGTCAGATCGGGGTGTCGCGGGGCGTCCCCCATCGGGGCCAGTCGACATCTTTCTCGCCACCGATCGCGGGGCCTACCGTGCGGGCGACCATATCCGCGCCACGGCTCTGGCCCGTGACGAAGAAGCTCAGGTCATCTGGAACCTGCCCCTGACCGCCATTCTGCGCCGCCCTGACGGGGTGGAATACAGCCGCACGCTCTCTGGTGTCGGTGCGGCGGGCGGCCATGTGTTTGATCTGCCCGTCAGCCCAACAGCGCCGCGCGGGACTTGGGATCTTCAGCTCTTTGGCGATCCGGACGCCCCCGCGCTGGCCAGCACCAAAATTCTGGTCGAAGACTTCCTGCCAGAGCGTTTCGACTTTGGCCTGAACCTGCCGCCTTTGCTGCGTGCAGGCGAGATGGCAAATCTGGACGTCGATGCGATCTATCTGTTCGGCGCACCCGCCGTTGGCCTGCCCATCAGCGGAACGCTACGGGTCACCGAACGTGACGGGCTAGAGGACTATCCCGGCTATGTCTTTGGCCGTCATGACGAAACCTTGGCACCTGCCTTTGCCGCGCTGCCCAACGGGACCAGCACCGACGGCGAAGGGATGGCGTCCTTGCCCATCACGATCCCCGTCGTCGAGACCGCGGACCGGCCCCTCAAGCTGACGATCACTGCGCAGATGACCGAAGGCTCCGGCCGCCCCGTAGAGCGTGAAATCACGCGCAATCTGGCACCTCAGACCCCCTTGATCGGGATTAAGCCCCTGTTCGAAGGCACCTTGCCCGAGGACACCGAGGCCGCCTTTGACGTAATCGCCCTGAACCCCAGCGGCCAACCCATGCCGATGCCGATCACGTGGACCCTGAACCGGATCGAGACGACCTATCAGTGGTACCAGCTATACGGCGACTGGAACTGGGAGCCGATCACGACCCGCACCCGCATCGCCGCAGGCAAGACCGAACTGGGGCTGTCTCCCGTCGAGATTTCGAACCTCGTCACTTGGGGTGAGTATGAACTGGTCGTGACGCGCGACGACGGCCAAGGCTATCTGGAGACCTCGGTCACCTTTGACGCGGGCTGGTATGCGGCTGCCGATGCGGCCAGCACCCCCGACACGCTAGAGGTATCGTTGGACGCCGAACGCTATGCCGCAGGCGACACTGCCAAACTGCGGATCGTGTCCCGCTATGCGGGGACCGCGCTGATCACCGTTCTTGGAGAAGGGCTGATCGACTTGAAGGCCGTCAGCGTCAAAAAGGGCGAGAATACCGTGTCTCTGCCCGTGACATCCGGCTGGGGCGCTGGCGCTTATGTGACGGCGAGCGTCGTGCGGCCCATGGATACCGAAAACAGCCTGATGCCATCCCGTGCGCTGGGGCTGACCCATGCCGGTGTAGACCCCGAGGAACGCGACCTTGATGTGGTCATGACAGTCCCCGAGAACGCCCAGCCCCGCCAGCCCCTGACCGTTGATCTGGCGGTGGCCAATGCCGGGGACAAACCGCTCTATGCCACCGTCGCCGCGGTGGATGTCGGCATTCTGAACCTGACCCGATATGACGCCCCTGACCCCGAAGGCCATTACTTTGGCCAGCGCCGCCTTGGCGTTGGTATCCGTGACATTTATGGCCGCCTGATCGACAGCCTGAACGGAGAGAGCGGCGTCGTCCGCACCGGTGGTGACGCTTCGGGCGCGCTCTCGATGCAGAGCCCGCCCCCGACCGAGGATCTTGTGACTTTCTTCAGCGGCATTGTCGAACTGGATGCCGAGGGCAAAGCACAGGTGACCTTCGACATTCCTGCCTTTGACGGCCAGTTGCGCCTGATGTCGGTGGTCTGGGGCGCCCAAGGTGTCGGCAGCGCCCAAGCCGATGTCACCCTGAGCGATCCGGTTGTGGTCAGCGCCAGCCTGCCCCGCTTCCTCGCGCCGAACGACAACAGCGCGATGCTTCTGGAACTGACCCACACCGAAGGCCCCTCTGGCGAAATGACCCTCGACGTCATCGCGGACCAGAGCATCCAGCTCGGGGACTATCCACGCACAGTCACCATCGGCGACAAGGACACCGCGAGCCTCTCTATTCCCGTCAGCGCCTCTGCCGTTGGCGACCCTGAAATCAGGGTGGTTCTGACCACACCGGACGACACCCGACTGGAGCGTGTGCTGCGTATGCCTGTGCGCGCCAACGATCCCGAAGTCGCCACAACTCGCCGGTTCGAACTCGCCTCGAACGACACCTTCACCTTCAGCGAGGATGTCTTTTCCGGCCTGCGGGCGGGCACGGGCCGTGCTGTCCTGTCTGCTGGCCCCTTGGCCACATTCGACGCCCCCGGCCTACTGGCCACGCTGGACCGCTATCCCTATGGCTGCACCGAACAAATCACCTCTGCCGCATTGCCGCTGCTTTACTTCGACCAGGTCGCAAATGCCTTGGACATTGCGGGGGACAACGACCTGTCAGCCAAGGTCAGCCATGCAATCACAGAGATTTTGACCCGCCAGTCCAGCAACGGCAGCTTTGGCCTGTGGTACGCGGACAGCGGTGATTTCTGGCTCGATACCTATGTCACCGATTTCCTGACCCGCGCGGATATGGCGGGCCATAAGGTGCCGCAGCACGCCCTGCGGTCGGCTTTGGACAATCTGCGCAATCAGGTGAACTATGCCACCGACTTTGACGAAGGCGGTCAGGATATCGCCTACGCCCTGATGGTTCTGGCCCGCGCAGGGGCGGCCAACATGGGTGATCTGCGCTACTATGCCGATGTCAAAGCCGAGGATTTTGCGACCCCGCTGGCCGCGGCGCAACTGGGTGCCGCGTTGGCGGCCTATGGGGATCAGACCCGCGCAGATGCGATGTTCCGCCAATCGGCGCAGATGATAGGCACCTCTGCGGTGTCCTCCGCAATGCGCAGCGACTATGGCACCTCCTTGCGCGACTCTGCCGCGCTGCTGGCCCTCGCGACCGAGGCGGGCAGCAACGTGATCGACAAGGCCGCCCTCACGTCGGCAATCACCCGTGCTTCGGACCCCAGATCCACCCAAGAGGCCGCATGGACCCTGCTGGCCGCCCATGCCTTGGTCCAAGACCCCGCAACCAACGCGCTGGTGATTGACGGCGTCCCCGCGAACGGCCCGCTGGTCCAACTGCTCGAGGGCGCGTCATCGGATCCGGTCGAGATCACCAACACCGGCAGCGACACTCCCCTTACCCTGACCACCTTTGGCGTCCCCGAAGTCCCCTTCCCCGCAGGAGGCTACGGCTATGAAATCACGCGTCATATCTTTGATCTGGACGGGAACGAGGTCACCACAGGCAGTTTTGCATCCGGCAGCCGCTATGCGGTCGTGATCGAAGTCACCCCGACGGAACCCCACGAAGCCCGCCTGATCATCGACGATCCCCTTCCCGCCGGTTTCGAGATCGACAACCCCAGCCTGATCCGCAGCGGTGATGTGAACAGCCTGTCATGGATCGAACCGATCGACACCCGCATGACCCAGTTCCGCAGTGACAGGTTCATCGCGGCGGTGGACTGGACGCGAACGGAGCGCTTTCGTCTGGCCTATATCGTCCGTGCGGTCACCCCCGGCGGCTACCATGCGCCTGCCGCCAGTGTTCAGGACATGTACAGACCGCGCTATCGGGCTGTCTCCGAAACCGGCCGGATCACTGTTTCTCCATGAGGTATGCGCTGCTGGTTCTGGCGGTTCTGCTCTCCCTGCTTGCGGGGCTACGGGACCGCTTTGACCAGTGGGTAGCGCAGACGCAGCTTCCGCCATTGGCGCAGGAGACCTCGGTCGAGGTGCTGGACCGCGAAGGCCAATTGCTACGTGCCTATACTGTCGATGACGGGCGCTGGCGGCTGGATGCCAGCGTCGCGACGGTCGATCCGCAGTTCCTGCAAATGCTGATCACCTACGAAGACGGGCGGTTCTACCGGCACAGCGGCGTCGATCTCTTGGCGATGGCACGGGCCGTTGGGCAGGCTGTCTGGAACCGGAAGGTGGTCTCTGGTGGCTCGACCCTGACCATGCAGGTCGCCCGTCTGATCGAAAACAGCGGCACCGGTCACCTACAAGGCAAACTCCGGCAGATGCGGGTCGCTTGGGCGCTAGAGCGCCGCTTGACCAAAGAGCAGATTCTGGACCTCTACCTGACCCGTGCGCCCTATGGCGGCAACATTGAGGGCATCGCAGCAGCCACGCGCCTGTATTTCGGCAAGCCGCCCAAACGGTTAACCCCGTCCGAGGCCGCACTCCTGGTCGCCCTGCCCCAATCGCCTGAAACGCGCCGCCCCGACCGCAACTATAACATTGCCTTCGCGGCCCGTGCGCGGGTGATTGACCGGATGGGCGCAAACGCCCTCCTGCGCCACGAACAGGTGCAGGCCGCCCACACCGCGCCTCTGCCGCAAAAGCGGGCCGAAATGCCGATGCTGGCCCCCCATCTGGCCGACCGTGCAAGGACCGAGCAGCCGGATTCCCGTTTGCATCACACGACCCTGCGGGCCTCTCTGCAATCCCAGCTCCAGAGCCTCGCCGCCGAGGCCGTCAAAGGGCAGAACGCGGGTGTGTCGCTTGCGATACTGGTGGCCGACCATCGGACCGGAGAGATTCTGGCCTCTGTCGGGTCTGCCGGATATCGCGAGGCCATCGGCGGAGCCGCATATGTGGATATGACCCGTGCGGTCCGCTCGCCGGGGTCCACGCTGAAGCCTTTGATCTACGGACGTGCCTTTGACCAAGGCATTGCGCATCCGGAAACCATCTTTGACGATCGGCCCATGCAATTCGGGACCTACGCGCCCCAGAACTTCGACGGGCATTTCCGCGGGCCCCTCCCCTTGCGCAAAGCCTTGCAAGAGTCCCTCAACATTCCGGCGGTCGCCCTGACCGAAGCCATCGGCCCTGCGCGGCTGATGGCGACGCTGCGTGCGGCAGGTGCGGACCCGAAGCTGCCCTCTGGGCAGGCAGGGCTGGCGATCTCCTTAGGGGGTGTCGGCCTGACGCTCGAGGACCTCGTGACCCTCTACGGCGGGATCGCGCGGCTTGGTCAGCCCATGCCGATCCATTGGCGCAAAGGTGACGCCCCCGCATCGCCCCACCGCCTGATGGCCCCGCGCGCGGCATGGCAAGTGGCCGATATTCTGGCGGATTTGCCGCCGCCCGCGGGTGCGCCTCGCCGCATGTTGGCCTACAAAACAGGCACCAGCTACGGGCACAGGGATGCGTGGGCCATCGGCTTTGACGGGGCGTTGGTCATTGGCGTCTGGATGGGCCGCCCCGATGGCACCCCCGTTCCGGGCGCATTTGGCGGAGAGTTGGCCGCCCCGATCCTGTTCACAGCCTACCAACGGGCGACCAACCGGCCCACGCCGCTTCCTCCGGCGCCTGCGGACACTTTGCGGCTGTCCGGCGCTGCGCTCCCTCCGAACCTGCGTGAATTCATCCCGCGAAACGGCAGCGTTTTGCCCGATCCCGACGCACCCAAGCTGGTTTTCCCGCCAGACGGCGCCAAACTCACCGCCCTCCCTCAAGGGCTCTTCGCCAAGCTACAAGACGGAGCGCCCCCGTTCACATGGCTCGCCAATGGAGCCCCTGTCACCGTGAACCCGCGCACCCGCCAGATCATGGTGCCGGACCTTGGCACGGGCTTTAGCAAACTGACCGTGATCGACGCACGGGGCCGCAGCACCAGCACGTCCTTCGAAATCGCTGCATCCCCATAAACCTATTTTTTTACCGTAGCTTAGCGGAAAATTTCTGAAATTTTCTGCGACGGATTTTCCCCGCGGCTGCGTTCTATCAGAGTAAACAGTGAGCGGCTGTTTACACGTGATGCCCGAGCCTTGGAGAAGGATCCATTTTATGAAGTCTCTTTTAATGCGTTACGCGACACCATTTATTACCGGTTTGTTCCTTGTCTCTTTGGTTTCGGGCATCGCACTCTTCTTTCACATCGGCCCCATGGGCTTTCATGGCATGCATGAATGGCTGAGCATGGTGCTGATCCTGCCCTTTGTCCTGCACATCTGGAAGAACTGGCGTCCCATGACCGCCTACTTCAAACGCGCGGCTTTCGGGATCGCGATGGTCGCTTCGATTGCGGCCGGGGGTGTTTTTCTGCTGCCGACCGACAGCGAAGGCAGTGGCGGACGCCCTGCCGCATTCGCGTTGTCTACAATGCTGATGCAAGGCTCGGTCGCCGAAGTCGCCGCCGTGCTGGACCAAGATGCAGACACCTTTGCCCAATCCCTGCAAAGCGCGGGGTACACCGTGACCTCCGAAGATGAAACTTTGAGCGCCGTCGCCGCCGCCTCGGGCAAATCCGAGATGGAGATCGCCGCAACACTGGTGGCCATCGGCCGCTAACCGCACGGATATCTGTTTGTGCTGTAGCGCAAGGGCTTAGCCCTCTGCGCCCCGCCGCTCTCCCCTAGAGAGAGCAGCGAAAAACCCGCAGGTCCGCGTTATCCCTGTTTGGCAAGGCGGACCTGTTTGGTATTGAACGCCCTTAAAATCGACTTTGAAATTGCAATAGGCCTGCGCACCACCTAGGGTTGCAGTGTTTATTCTTGTCTGCTTCGCCTATTTCAGGAGCGATTTTATGAAGTTTATTAATATTCAGGACATGTCGGCCGCGATTTTGGCAAATCGGCGCAAGCTGCCTGAAAAGATCGATCTGATCGTGGGCATTCCGCGTTCCGGAATGCTGCCCGCGACCATGCTGGCGACCCAGTTGAACCTGCCCATGACCGACCTCGACGGCCTGATTTCAGGCAAGGTATTCGGCTATGGCGCAACCAAAGACGCGCCCGATGTGGACAAAGCGATGGCCGCAGAGCGTACCGTTCTGGTGATCGACGATACCGTTGGCTCTGGCCGCGCCTTCAAGAAAGCGCGCGCTGCACTCGAAGGTGTTCCAGGGAACATCGTGTTCTGCTCGGTCTATTCGCAGGTCGCCAAACATCCTGATGTGGATGTGGTTCTGGAAACCAACTCTCTGTCGCCCATCTGCCAGTGGAATATGATGCATCATGCGGTGCTGAAAAACGCCTGCGTGGACATTGACGGCGTGCTGTGCCGCAATCCCGAAGCCCACGAGGACGACGGCGGCAAGGCCTATCGCACCTTCCTGCAGACCGCAGAAAAGCTGCACGCCACCTCGGGCGAGATCGGATGGCTGGTGACCAGCCGCCGCGAGACCTATCGCGCGGAAACCGAAGCCTGGATGCGCGACAACGGTGTGCGCTATGGCAAGCTGATCATGACGCAAACCGACGAAGAGAAAGCGGACTCTCCTGCTTTCAAGGCCCGCATCTATGTCGAAACCGGCGCTGATCTGTTCATCGAGAGCGAGGCCTATGACGCCGCAGAGATCCAGAAAATCTCGAACCGTCCTGTCCTGTGCGTTGCGACCCAGAGCCTGATCCATGACGGCAGCCCGATCCGGATGCGCAGCCAGAGCGGCTCTCAGGGGTCGGCGGCGATGCTGGCCAAGATCAAGCTGCAGGCCCGCCGTCTGGCCGGTGACAAAGTCTATTACGCCATGAAAACGCTGGCCGGACGCGGCTGATCCATGGTTTCAGGCCAACTCTGCCCAGGAGTTGGCCACTTTCGCCTCTGATAGCTTCGCGATCCCGCGGGAATACCAATTCCCTGTGCCAGCGGGACGACAGAGCAATTGCGCCGCGTCACGTTCTGCCGCATTCTGCTCAAACCCACTAACATCCTGCTAGATTTTAGGCTAGGACGCCGCAAACCCGCAGCACCAGAGGCCCCGATGTCTGTTTCCATGCTCTCGACCTTTGTCAAACCGATGCACCCCGAAGGGCGCAAATTCGTGGCGATTGCAGCCGCGATCACGGTTGTTCTTTTCCTGATCTGGGAGCCGCTCGGCTGGATCGGAGTCGGCCTGACGATCTGGGTCTACTACTTCTTTCGCGATCCGATCCGCGTGACGCCCACCGAACCGGGCCTGATGATTTCCCCCGCGGATGGGATCATTTCCCTGTTGGAACCTGCCGTACCGCCCGCGGAACTGGGCTTGGGTGATCAACCGATGACCCGAATTTCGGTGTTCATGTCAGTGTTCAACTGCCACGTGAACCGCCTGCCCGCAAAAGGCACCCTCGAGAAGGTCGCCTACCGCCCTGGCAAATTCCTGAACGCCTCGCTCGACAAGGCCTCCGAGGACAACGAGCGCAACGGCCTGACCGTCGTTCTCGAGGACGGCCGCCGCTATGGCGTCGTGCAGATCGCGGGCCTCGTGGCGCGCCGCATCCTGTGCTGGTCCAAAGAGGGTCAGACACTGGC
>CAXQKF010000358.1:0-4489 GCA_964224285.1 Donghicola sp.
ACTGGTGACTGGAGTTCAGACGTGTGCTCTTCCGATCTGCGGAACCGCCGTTCCAGATGGTCGCCCGCCAAGAGCGTTCCGCCCGACCCTAGAGGGGCCACGTTGGTGTCGAAGGTCGGATTAAAGAACAGAGGGACCGAAATCCGTTCCTCGCTCGTTCCGATCACTCGGTGGAGGGTGGCTTTGATCCGGCCGTTGGTCCAGCTTTCCAGCATTTCACCGAAGTTGATGACAAAGGTACCGGGCTCTGCCTGTACGGGCAGCCATGTCCCGTCGCCGAGTTGAACTTCGAGCCCAGCGACACCGTCCGTCGCCAATAGGGTGACACAGCCATAATCCGTGTGCGCCGCGATCCCGAAATCCTTGGCGCCTGCGTCGGCAGGGCGGCTGGGGTAGTAGTTCCCGCGCAGCAGGGCCATCGGTTTGGTAAAGGCCGCGTCAAAGCTGTCTTCGGGCAGCCCCACCGCCGTGATGATCCCGCGCAGGGTCTCCATGGCGACGCCCATCGCTTTGTGGGCGTACCCGTCAACGGTGTGCTGGAAACCGGCGGGCGCGGAGGGCCACTGGTTCGGAGCATAGCAGGTCAGGTCCGCCAGCGGGTCGTTGGCGGGCAAGGCCAAACCGCTGTCGAAAACCTGTTTGTAGTCGGGGTTCGCGTCAGGATCGACCTGCTCGGAATAGGGGGCGCCCCATCCGCGGTTCGATCCAGTGCGGGCCATGTTCACCGGCTCTTTGGCTTCGTCAGGCAGGTGGAAAAAGGCGCGATAGGCCGCAATCACCTCTAGCACATCCTCGGGCGACAGGTCGCTGTTCACCAAGGTCAGGAAGCCGACTTCCTGCGCCGCGCGACGCAGCTCTGCCATCGTTTCCGGCGCGCGGGCTATCATCTCGCGGGCGTCGATGCGGGGGATGGTGGTCATGGGGTTGGCCTCTTGGCTGTCGTGTCGCGGCGGACCCTAGCGAGGTTGTCCCCCCGTTTCCAGCGCGTCCGTGGTCGCACCGGCTTTGGTGGCGGATTTCATCAGGCCCGCGAAATCGACCAACCCCCAGAAGCCCGAGATTTTGAAAGGCTTTAGCTGATCTTCGGGAGTCACCAACTGGTCCTGCCGTGCCAGCTCTGCGATCCTGTCGGTCAGCGCCTCGATCTCACGCCTGATTTCATTGGCGCTTTCGCTGCGCATCCGACGCGAGACCGTAAAGAAATGATCTTCGGGGGTGGCAGGCTGCGTGATCCCCTTGGAGATAAAGCGGAGGTTGATTTCCCGCAGCAAAGGCAAGAGCGGTCCATTCGGGCGGAACCGGATCGGGGCGTGGCTAAGCAAGCGGATTTTATTGCCTGTATCCACCTCGGCCAGATCCAGCCGTTCCAGCGCCATCCCCATGGCGTGCAGTTGCTCGGGGCTCAGGTCCATCAGTTGGGCCGTGAATTCCGGCCCGCGCAGGTCGCGCAGCAGGATAAAGAAGTAGAACAGTTGCGGATCGGCGGCCAAGGCCAGTTCCGTCCCCATGGGCAGGGTAAGGCTCTCGGGCTTTTGACGGGCGGCGTTGTCGGTCACATCGGCCAAGGATAGGTCGAGCGCATCGCAGATTTCGATGATCCGGCTCAGCTTGCAATCCCGCGCGGCAAAGATGCGTTTGATTGTCGGTTCGGACAGGTTCATGACCTCGGCCAGATCGGCGTAGGTCATGCGCCGTGCCCGCAAGGCGTCCTGCAGAATTTTGAAAACATCGCCGCGCATGGTAAGCTCCGTGATACGGGGTTCGGTCGTTGCGTATCGTTTTTTGATACGCCAGATCGAATGAGGGACTTTCAGGTATCGAAAATCTATCGAGATTGCATCAACTCTCAAGGAGATTTCGATCATGACCTATTCACTATCGGGCGCCGCGTTCGCAGGTGCCGCTTTTGCATTCTGGGCGTCGGCCGCAAGTTCGGAGCCCTTCGCAATGCCGGAATCCGCGATCTACGACGCCGCCAATGACCGCGTTATCGTCAGCAACATCAACGAAGGGTTCACCGAGGCTGATGGCAACGGATATCTCTCGACGATGGGCACCGACGGGGCGCTGATCCAGCAGGATTGGGTGACTGGCCTGCACGGGCCCAAAGGGATGGCGATCCTGGGGGGACGTTTGTTCGTGGCGGACGTCAATGGCCTTGCCGAGGTTGATCTGGATACGGCGCAGATCGTCACCGTCCACGAAGCGCCCAATGCGGTGTTTCTGAATGACGTGACGGCTTCGGGCGACGCTGTGTTTGTGTCCGATTTGTTGACCGATACGATCTGGCGACTGAAGGACGGAGGTTTTGCCCCTTGGGTCACGGACCCGACCCTGAGTCATCCGAATGGCTTGGCATGGGACGGCGAGCGGTTGCTGGTGGGATCATGGGGCCAAGGGCTGCGCGAGGATTTCACCACAGAGGCCGCGGGTGACCTATTGTCGATTGATCCAGTCAGCATGGAGATTTCGGTCGTGGCCTATGCCGTCGGGAATATCGACGGGGTGGTCGTTGCCGATGGCCGCATTCTGCTGAGTGATTGGGTAAAGGGGGCGCTGATCGAAATCCGGGACGGCGCGCCCGAGACCGTTGGCACATACGCCGCGGGTCTCGCTGATATCGGGAGCGACGGGCAGACCCTGTTCCTGCCCCATATGCTCGAAGGGCGCGTTGAGGTCATTCCGCTGCCCTAAAAGACAAGCCCCCGCGTCCAGAACGGCGCGGGGGATATGGGTTATGCGGTGGTGCTGATCGCGTCGCCAAGGATACCGATCAGGGTGTCGATATTCTCTTTCTCGAAGATCAGTGGCGGCGACATCGCAATGGTTTCACCGATGTAGCGGACCATCGCGCCGGCCTTGAAGCACTTGATAAAGACCTCGTAAGCCCTTGTTCCGAATTCACCTTCGCGGCTTTCCAGTTCAACGCCGCCGATCAGGCCGATGTTGCGGATGTCCTTGATCGGGCCTTTGTCGCGCAGGCTGTGGACCTTTTCTTCCCAGTAGCTTTCCAGCTCTGCGGCGCGGGTCAGCAGACCGCCCTGTTCGTAGATGTCCAGCGTCGCCAGACCCGCCGCACAAGCCACCGGATGGCCCGAGTAGGTGTAGCCGTGGAACAGCTCGATCATGCCTTCGGGGCCGGTCATGAACGCGTCATGGATATAGCCCTGCGCGAACACCGCACCCATCGGCAGGGTGCCGTTGGTGATGCCTTTGGCGGTCGTGAACATGTCGGGGACAACGCCGAATTTCTGGCTGGCAAACGGGGTGCCAAGGCGGCCGAAGCCGGTGATCACTTCGTCAAAGATCAGCAGGATGCCGTGCTTGCTGGTGATCTCGCGCAGACGCTCCAGGTAGCCCTTTGGCGGGATGAGCACGCCGGTCGAGCCAGCCACGGGCTCGACGATCACGGCGGCGATGGTTTCCGCACCGTGCAGCGCGATGATCCGGTCCAGATCATCGGCCAGATGCGCGCCATGCTCGGGTTGGCCTTTGCTGAACGCATTCTCGGGCAGGTGGGTGTGGGGCAGGTGGTCCACGCCGGTCAGCATGGTGCCGAAGTTCTTGCGGTTGTTGACGATGCCGCCCACGGAAATACCGCCAAAGCCTACGCCATGATAACCACGTTCGCGGCCGATCAGACGGCTGCGCTGGCCTTCGCCGCGGGCACGGTGATAGGCGAGTGCGATTTTGAGCGCGGTGTCAACGGATTCAGAGCCCGAACCGGTGAAGAACACATGCTTGAATTCGTCGGGCGCCAACGCACGCAGACGATCCGCAAATTCAAAGGCGATCGGGTGGCCCATTTGGAATGCGGGCGCATAGTCCATTTCCAGCAACTGGTTATAGGCGGCCTTGGCGATCGATTCATAGCCGTGACCTGCGTTGCAGCACCACAGACCGGCGGTCCCGTCCAGAATATCGCGCCCGTCGTCAGAGGTGTAGTGGACCCCTTTGGCACCCACCAGCATACGCGGGTCGGCCTTGAACTGGCGGTTGGCGGTAAAAGGCATCCAGAAGGCGTCCAACGGGATATTGCGCGCAGCTTGATTCATCACAGCGATCCTTAAAATCTATTTGAGACAGATTACGCCTTTGGTATGCCAGCGGAAGTCTGTTTTTTGCATTCTTTAAGTGCTTGATATATCTATATCAGAACGAAAAACGTTGCGGATCGTGAACATGGTGAACAACTTCGATGACCCCGAAAACGAGGTCGCCATCCGACTGCGCCGGTTGCGTCTGGCGCGCGGCCTATCACAACGTGCGCTGGCCAAGGCCGCAGGGGTCAATAACTCCACTGTTTCGCTGATCGAAAGCGGGCAAATGAACCCCTCGGTTGGGGCGCTCAAGCGGGTGCTGACGGGGTTTCCCATCGGAATGGCAGAGTTTTTTGCGTTTGACGCCACGCCGAACGAGCAGGTGTTCTTTGCCGCCGAAGAGCTGAAAGAGATCGGCAAAGGCGGGATCTCCTATCGGCAGGTTGGGG
>CAXQKF010000359.1:0-2631 GCA_964224285.1 Donghicola sp.
CGGCCCTCATCATCATAGGTCAGCAGTGCACTGGCAGCATAGGTCAATGCGCGCTTTTCGGCCTCGCGTAGGCGGCTGAAGTGGTAGCGCGCAAGTAGCGTGAAAGACACCAGCATCGACATCATCACGATCATGAACGGGTATTGGACGTGCGCCGACGCGTCCGACCATCGGGTGAACCCGAACCCGCTGTAGAATGCCGCCGCAACGCACAGCAATGCTCCGGCCTGAAGCAGCGAGGGCATCAGCACCAGAGGCATGGTCATCAGCACAAAGCCGATATGGGGCAGCGCGGCCGCCCCCGTGACCGGCAAATTCGCATAGAACAGAAAGGCCCCCAAGGTGCAGGCGGCGATCCACTTTGGCCCCGTCGGCAGGTAGGGCGGCAAGTCTTTGTACCCGAAGTGCAGTTTGACAATCGCCCCCGCGATCACGGCAATCATGGGCGCCGCACCCATCGCGACAGAGCTTGCCCAGATATAGAGGTTGGGGATCAGGTCGCCCCCCTGCAACATCTGCATGAGCGTGGCGCCAACGGCGCTCGTCACCCCCAGAATGACAAACCATGTCCCTGCCCCGATCAGCACGTGGCGCATGTCGAACAACCCGCCAGTGATCCTGCGGTTCTTGACCTCGAGGCCATGGGCCAGACGGATCAGGACAGCCAGCAAGGCGCCCTGCAGACCATGCACACCGGAATACAAGAGCGCCGCAGACGCGTGGGGCGTCCCCTGGATCGCCTCTGCGCTATAGATACCGGCGCAGACTGCCACCATGAAACCCGCGATCGTCATCGGCCAGTGGCGGTCAGGCTGCAAGAGCAGGCAGTAGGCCAGATAGGCATTCGCGAACCAGATCGCCGGCTCTGCCCCTTCGGTCGATGTCCCGAGCCACGTGGCCCCGAACGCCATCACAAACGTCAAAGCCGCCTGCAAACACAGCCCCTGACAGAACGATGCGGAAAAGCTCAGATACGTGAAGGACTGTTCGAGCATGCCCTCGGGCGCGGCGCCCGTCCGCTCTGTGGTCTGTGCAAAGGATGCACGGGATTGGTCGGCCGCGCCGTCAAGTGCACCGGATGCGATCCGCGCCTCGATCTCCATCGGTCTGAAGACATGCAGGATCAGCGGCAGCTTGGCCAACATGACGTAGGACACGATCAGGCTGACCTCGTGCAGAGGCACGAACACCTCCAGCAGGACCAGCACCGCGGCCCAGACCACAAGGCTCGCGCCGACGAAAAGGTTGCTCCGCGGTGCCCGCGGGTCAAAAAGCATCGCAAACGCAGGCGCGCGCATGAACACCAACGCCCACAAGGCGATCAGCAGATTGCCGGGGAACAGCAGCGCGCTGGCGGCAAGGCCCGCAAAATCGCTGTGATGGGATAGGTCGATGACTTCGTGAAAGTAGATCGGGATCGGCGCGAGCATCAGGGCATAAGAGAGCCACGTTCCCGCTCTGGTCTGCCGCGCAACGTGGGCGTCACACAGATGGAGCACACTGCCAAACGCCAAGGTCGCAACCATGAGGCGGGCAGCGGAGCCCTCTTCAGCCAAAGGCGGCCAGAACCATTCGCCAACCGATGGCCAGACAAAGGCCACCGCCAGTGTACCCAGCAAGATCAGGGTGGTGCCCCCTGACAGCCACCCCAGCCACTGCGCCAGCTTTGCCCCCTGAGGCACGACGCGCCGCAAGAAGGCCAGACAGATCACCACGGAAAAGACCGCGAACAGCGCAATCGGCTGCTCCGCGCCGGAAAACCCGCGCGTGACCAGCTGCTGCCAATCCAGCGCCCAAATGCCAAGAACCGCCAGCCCGCTCAAACCGGCGGAAATCGTAAGCCTGCGTTTGCCTTCACTGTACCGAGCCAAGTGCGCCCCTTTAGACGGATCCGAAAACGAAAAAAGCCCTGTGGGTGGCCGCACACCTGCCAACCCCAGAGCTTTGGATTATCGTGGATCGGGCGCAGCACGCGGGCAAGACGCCATTCTGGCCATAGACTCGGGCATTGGTATGCATCCGGCCGTCCAGTGATACCCGATCGAAGACCGCAATGCCCAAAGATGGCCCATAGGAAACCAGCGCATCCCCGGACATCGCTACGGATTCGCAACGAATGTCCTTCTTTTCAAGCGCGTCCCGCCAAAAGGGTTAGTCCTGAAAGATGTAGGTCCCCGGTGCCTGCTCCAGCGCGGGATAGCCCGCCTCTGGCGCACCCATCCGAGGCGGAGCAACCTGCTGACCCGCGCGCGCCGCAAGCCACTTTGCCCAATCCGTCCACCAAGAGCCCTCGATCGGGTCGTGGGCGTCGAACCAAGTGTCGGGGTCCACGTAACGTTCGCCTTCGCCCCTGTGGCCGACGCGGTAGTGGCGGTGCTTGTGGCCCGGTTCGCTGATGATCCCGCCGTTATGGCCGGAACTGGTAAGCGCAAACGTCAAATCGCAATCGCTGAACAGACGGATTTTATAGACCGACTTCCACGGAGCAATATGGTCGGTCTCGGTCCCGACCACATAGAGCGGCACCGAAATATCCTTGAGCGCGATCACCCGCCCCTCGACGGCAAAGCGCCCTGCGGTCAGCCGGTTCTCTAGAAACAGGCCGCGCAGGTATTCCGAATGCATCTTGGC
>CAXQKF010000360.1:0-29511 GCA_964224285.1 Donghicola sp.
GCAGGTTTCGAAGATGCCAAGACACTGAAGAAAGCGGATGCGTTCTTTGCCGAGATGATCGAGACGATGAAAAAGTCGTTCTTGTTCCGCGTCAACGTGGTTGACGCCGTTGCCGTCATGAACCTGAACGCAGATGCAATCGAAGCAAAGACTGCGGCACGGGCTGCGGCCTGATCCAGCCTTTACCCCTCCTACTCTGCCCAAGACGCCCCGCCCTCCAGCGGGGCGTTTTGCTTTGGGCGATTCTCATGACGGTGGTCTCTGATGCGGTGTTGCCTGCCGAAACTACGCGTTATCCCCAGAAATCTGGTCCCAAAGGGCTAGGATTCAGCGCGACTCTCGGTGCATTTACAAAAAGTACTTGTCAGACTCGGGATGCGTAGGCCATTAATTACGCTAACTAGAGAATATGACGCCAACAACCGTAACAAACGGCGTCAGACCGAGGGCAGACTGAACGGATGGCACAACAGGGCCGCATAGATCTATTGGTTGGGCAGCATGCTGCGAGCTTGTCAGAGAGACTGCAAGCTCATCGCACGCAGTTGTTCCCGCCGGATGCGCGCCGTGCCCTGCGCAAATTCACCAGTGGCGAAGTCGCCGGATTGCTCGGTGTCAAAGATGCCTACCTGCGGAAACTCCATCTGGACGGACGCGGACCGGAACCTGAAATCCGGACCGGTGGTCGCCGCTACTATTCGACAGAGGACGTGCAGGCCCTGCGCGTGATGCTCGAGAAAGGCGCGAAGGTCCCTGGAACCTACCTGCCCGGCCGCAAAGATGGCGATCACCTTCAGGTCATCACGGTCATCAACTTCAAAGGTGGCTCCGGCAAGACGACCACCTCGGCCCATTTGGCGCAGAAGATGGCGCTGGATGGCTATCGCGTTCTGGCGGTGGACTTGGACCCTCAGGCCAGTTTGTCTGCGCTGCACGGGTTTCAGCCCGAGTTTGATTTGCTCGATGGCGGAACGCTGTATGACGCGATCCGGTATGACGACCCTGTCCCGTTGGCAGATGTCATCCAAAGCACCTATTTCACCAACCTCGACATCATTCCGGGAAATCTGGATTTGATGGAGTTCGAACACGACACGCCCAAGGCTCTGGCAGAGCGGTTGGGCGATCTGTTCTTTACCCGCGTCGGCGAGAAACTGGCCGAGGTTGAATCCAGCTATGATGTTGTGGTGATCGATTGCCCGCCGCAGTTGGGGTTCCTGACCATGTCCGCCCTGTCGGCGGCGACGGCGGTTCTGGTGACGGTGCATCCACAGATGCTCGACGTCATGTCCATGTGCCAATTCCTGTTGATGACCTCGAACCTGCTGGGTGTCGTGGCAGAGGCCGGTGGGGACATGTCCTATGATTGGCTGCGCTATCTCGTAACCCGCTACGAGCCCGGTGATGGGCCGCAGAACCAGATGGTGAGTTTCATGCGCTCGATGTTCGGGGAACATGTGCTGAACCACACCGCGCTCAAGTCCACAGCGATCAGTGACGCGGGGATCACCAAGCAGACGCTCTATGAGGTCGAGAAGAACCAGTTCCACCGTGCCACCTATGAACGGGCCATGGAGAGCCTGAACAATGTGAATGGCGAGATCGAGGATCTGATCCAGAAGGCTTGGGGGCGCTGATGGCACGCAAGAACCTTCTTGGAAACCTATCGACCCCGACCGGAGAGGACGCCCCTGCTCCGGCGAAGCCGCGTCGCACGACCGGCGCGATTGGTGCGGTGAGCCAGCAGATCGCTGATCTGAAGACACGGGCACTGGCCGAGATTCCACCCGAGCTGATCGACGACGCAGGGCTCAAGGACCGTCTGGATGACGATCCCGAAGGCCTCGCCGCGCTGGTTGCCTCGATTGGGGAATACGGCCAGCAGGTTCCGGTGCTGTTGCGGCAGTCCCCGACGGACGGCAACCGCTATGAGATTGTCTATGGTCGGCGGCGTGTGGCAGCGCTTCGCGAGTTGGGGATGCCCGTCCGCTCGATGGTTCGCGTCCTGAATGACCGCGATCTGATTGTCGCGCAGGGTCAGGAAAACGCAGCACGCAAAGATCTGACCTTTATCGAAAAGGCGAACTTTGCGCGGCAGATGGTCGAGAACGGCTTTGAACGCAAAGTCATCTGCGATGCACTGCATATCGACAAGACCGTGATCAGCCGGATGCTGTCGGTCACAGACGCCGTGCCCTACCCGATCATCATGTCGATCGGGGCCGCGCCGAGTGTGGGCCGCGACAGATGGCTATCCTTGGCCGCGCGGATCAAAGGGCGGCCGCTTGATCAGATCATCGAAATGGCAGAGGGCCAGACCTCGGACGATCGCTTTCAGGCGGTCTTTGATGGTTTGGCGCCCGAGAAGCTGCCGAAACGGACCGCAAGCAAAGAGCTGCGCACCGGCACAGGAAAACCGTTGGGAGAGGTCAGTCGCAAAGGCGACAAGACTGTCCTGACCTTAAAAGACAAGGACGGGTTCGACGATTGGTTGATCCAGAACCTTGATCGCATTCACTCAGAGTTCCTGACGAACTCGGGCGAATAACGAAGAGCAGAGAAAACAGGAAAAGGAGGCACGACCCCGACACCATAAAAGAAAAGACCCCCCAGGACATTCATCCCGAGAGGCCAATTCGTCTTAGCACTTCGAACCTACCCTTGGGAGTTGACAGCTGTCAACCATCGATGAGTCGATGGGGCGGGATTTTTGTGTCGTCGTGACATTATATGGAACACATCTCAACGACGCCCTTCGGGCGGCGACCGGTTTCTGCTGGTCAGTTGGCAGCTCAGCAGATGCTCGAGGCGCCAATCCCTGATGCTGTGCCCGACAAATGGACGATCATCAAAGAGCTGACGGCAGCTCGGATGGCGTTCGGCGTGACTGATCGGGATCTTGCGGTCCTGCACGCTCTGGTCAGTTTTCACCCGCATGATAGCATCGCGGACGGAGAGGGGACGATTGTCTTTCCATCCAATGCCGCGTTGTCCGAGCGTGCCCATGGCATGGCCGAAAGCACGCTGCGCCGGCATCTGGCGGCTTTGGTCAATGCCCAGTTGATCATTCGCCATGATAGCCCGAATGGCAAGCGTTACGCGGCGCGGGGGATGGATGGCGGCATCGACCGTGCATTTGGCTTTGATCTGCGTCCTTTGTTGGTTCGTTTGCCCGAGATCGCTCAGGCGGCCCACGAGGCGAGGGCTGCTGCATTGCGCCTGAAACGCGTCAGAGAGGCTGTTGTCCTGCGGTTGCGCGATGCTGCAAAGCTGATCGCCTTTGGAAAGGAAGAGACTGCGGGAAACTGGGATGAGGCAGAAGACCGTCTGAAGCTGGTCCAGCGTTCGTTGCGTCGCAAGCTCTATGTAGATGAATTGAACGAGCTCAATAAGATCGCCGATGATCTGTTGTCTTCGGTCAACGCCATGCTTTCTGCCGGTAAATCAGAAATTTTGAGCGGCAATGACGATCTTAATGAGCGGCACTTACAATATTCAAACATACAACATTCAGATTCTGAACCTTCCTTAGAAAAGGAAAGGGCGGCCGAGGTTGAGCCCTCCTCAGAGCGCAAGGCCAAGCTTCCTCTGTATCTGGTTGTCAAAGCCTGTCCGGACCTGAACGATTACGTCCCTGCTGGTGTTCATTCCTGGCCAGAGTTGGTGGCAGCTGCCAACTTCATTAGGCCGATGTTGGGGATATCGGATGATGCGTGGCGTCGGGCCGAAGCCGCTATGGGACCGGAGTCCGCAGCGATCACGGTCGTCGGGATCCTTCAGCGTGCCAACGAAATCCGAAGCCCTGGGGGGTATCTGCGAGCTCTGACCTCCAAGGCTGAGGAGGGTGCGTTCTCTCCTGGACCGATGATCATGGCGCTGCTTGCAACTGAAAACCAGAGGGCCGTGTAGATGGATCGGGTCGTGAGTTGTCAGAGTTGACAGCTGTCAACCGTCTGAGGTTTCGCGGTTTTCTGGATCGAGGGCAGGATTTGCGTTTTGGTCTATGCGGGATGATGGCGAAGTCACGTGGTGACTAAACGCCGAGCGGGACTGAAAAGCGTTTTCCTAGATTTGCCGTGGAACGAGATGAAGTGCTCGAAGGAGAGACAAGATGTGGTTATCCGATCATGTGTTTCGCTGCACCAAGACGCTAATCCGTGAAGCTTTTTGTTTTGCGTTCAGAACCGTTTCGACGTAAATTAGGACAGAGCAGAAAATAACGTTGTGAGACAGGCCGTGTATACCCACGAGGAACTGAGCCACCTTCAGGCCCAATCTCTGAAATTACAGAGCTGGATTCGCCAGCAGACGTTCAGCCCGGAGAACATCAAGTATCTCCGTCGCTTTTCGAGCTGGGAGGTGTCCGAGCTGATCCTCGGGATCAACCAGTCGACGTTCCGCGGGCGTTTGGCCTCTGATCCTGATCTTCCTAGCGGAGAGGTCGAGCCCGAGGGCCGTCAGAGCTGGTTTACTCTGGACGAGATCAACGAATTGCGTCGTCGGATCAAGGTGAACAAGAAGTCCCTGTTGCCACCCCGCCCCGAAGGAAAACGGGCATTTCGTGCGGCAATTGCCAACTTCAAGGGTGGCGCTGGCAAATCGACGGTTGCGCTGCATTTCGCCCATGCGGCGGCGCTCGACGGGTATCGGGTTTTGCTCGTGGATTTCGATCCGCAGGCAACGTTGTCGCACTCGATGGGGCTGACCGATGTGGCCGAAGAATACACCGTTTGGGGGATCATGGCGCGTGACCTGATCCGCGAGACCGACCGGATGAATGCCGCCGTCGTGGGGGCTGCAAGTGGAACCGCCCTGCCCCAACGCCAGATCCCCGCGTCTATTCGCGAGATGGGTCTCGATGCGCTGCGTCCGGCGGATTTCATCAAACCCAGTGCCTGGAGCACGATCGATGTGGTCCCCAGCTGTGCGAACGCTGCGTTTGTGGAATTCGCGAGTGCGCAGTATCGGCATCTGAACCCGGAATGGAGCTTCTTTGCCTGCGTATCGCGCTATCTGGATAGCCTGCCCGATGATGCCTACGACCTGATCATCTTCGACTGCCCGCCTGCGATTGGCTATCAATCGATGAACGCCGTGTTCGCGGCGGATATGCTCTATATCCCCTCGGGGCCGGGCTATTGGGAGTATGACTCGACGACCAGCTTTATCGGTCAGCTTGCCGAAGCCTTGGAAGACCTGTCCGCAGGCTATCAAGGCAGCGTACCGGGGTGTCATATGACGCTGCCCAAGGCTTTCGCGGATATCAAGTTCCTGATGACCCGCTACGAACCGGGCAACGAGTTGCACCGCGCGATGTACGAAGCTTTCCAGAAGGTGTTCGGTGAACACGTCACCGACAATCCGGTCGAAATGACGCGTGCGGTCGAACAATCGGGGCGGTTCCTCGCTTCGGTCTACGAGATCGACTACCGCGACATGACCCGCGAGACGTGGCGCCGTGCCCGTGCGAGCTTTGACCGGGCCTACGAGGAGTTCCGCGGGAACATCATCACTGCTTGGGACAAGATCTGAGGAGAACGACCATGGCCAAGAAACGCCGGATGTTCGACATCAATATGCCCACTGAGATGCCTTCGGACGGGCCCGAAGCGCCGGTTCCGGCCAGCGCCCCTGCCCCGCGTCGTGGCCCGATGGCCACAGCGATTTCAGAGGCCGCCAACAGCACCCGCCAGCGCCAAGAGATCGAGGCCAAGATCCGCGCCGAGAATGACGCCCTCGCCCACGAACATGTGCGTCTCAAAGGCCTTGGTCTGGTGATGGAATTGGTGCCGCTGAACGCCATTTCGACCAGCAAACTGACCCGTGACCGTGCTAAGGGTGTCGATCTGGAGCTGGCAGAGCTGAAAAGCTCGATCGCGGAGATTGGGTTGTCGAACCCGATCCGTCTCGAGACACGGACAGATGGTCTGTTCGAGCTGGTTCAGGGCTTCCGTCGTTTGTCGGCGTATCGTGAACTGTTTGACAGCACGGGTGATGCGCAATTCGCGGCCATTCCGGCGGTCGTGACCGAGGCTGGCGTCACGCTCGAGGACTTGTATAGGCAGATGGTGGACGAGAACCTTGTGCGCAAGGATATCTCGTTCGGTGAAATGGCGAAATTGGCTCTGGAGTATGCTAACGACCCTGAAACCGACGAAACAGACCCTGATAAGGCCGTCGCGACCCTGTACAAGTCCGCCGGCTATCAGAAACGCAGCTATATCCGGAACTTCATCCGTCTGGTTCGCGAGCTGGACGGGCATCTGCTGTATCTGCCACAGATACCGCGTGCCTTGGGGTTGTCTCTGTCCGTGATGATCGAAGGGGACAAAACGATCGGCAAACAGATTGCCAAAGCCTTGTCTGCGGCACCCTCCCGGACTGCTGACGAAGAGTTGGAAATCCTGCGCAGCTTTGTCAAAGAGGCGCAGCCCGCAAAAGTGACAGCTGCCAAGTCCGGCTCCAAGCCCCCTGCCCCGTCAAAGAACAGCTTTGCTCTGGCCGTGGGTTCAGGTTCGGCCAAGTGTACGGCCGCGCGTGGCAAACTAGAGATTAAGCTGGATCGCGATTTTTCATCCATGGATCAGGAACGACTGGAGCAAGCCATCCGTCAGTTCCTCGAGACTTTGGATTAACGGTTCCCGAACGGGAAAACTGCCTCACTGGCCCCCCGGTTTCGGGGGGCTTTTTTCATGCAGTGTTCTGTGTTGCCGAGGCATGGCGCAGGGGAATTTCACAACGAAACTCGGTTCCCTTGCCGCTTTTCTTGTCTGTCAGGACTGCGATCGTGCCCCCTAACGCCTCAACCAGCCGCGCAGTGATCGCCAAAGCCATTCCGTTCTGGACGGTGTTGCTGACATTGCCGCGGAACGGTTGGAAAAGCTTGGGGATTGCGCCCTCTCGGATGCTGGGACCGTTGTTGTAGACACTGATGGTCAGGTCGTCGCCTTCGGTTTCCCACGAAAGGTGGATTTCAGGAGCCTCTTCATCCGCATAGGTCGCAGCATTCTCCAGCAAGTTCGACAGGATCGAAGCCAGGGCGCTCTCGTCTGTCTGGATGGTGAGTTCATGACCGTGGAGCGTGATGATCTTCTTGGCCTCGTGCGGCATGGCGTCCACTAGGTTCTCGGCTAGTAGGTCGAGTGCAACAGTCTGCCGTTTCGCGACAAAGCGGCCTAGCCGGACATACTCCACAAAGGCATCCAGACGTTCATACAGGGCCTGCGCGCGTTCGCTA
The DNA here is from genome assembly GCA_964224285.1 of Donghicola sp. Taxonomy (GTDB): domain Bacteria; phylum Pseudomonadota; class Alphaproteobacteria; order Rhodobacterales; family Rhodobacteraceae; genus Donghicola. Next base: position 7,238 of record CAXQKF010000360.1, read on the forward strand.
ATGACCTCGTTTCGCGCCTCTAGTGCTTCGTAGTCTTTGGCACGGAGATCCTCGCGGAGCCATTCGGCCGTTTGGACGATCCCACGCGCCGGCGACCGGAGATCATGGGCCAGCGCATAGACAAGATCCTGGATCACGTTGTTCTGGCGGGCCATCATCGCGCTCCGTTTCTCTGCATTGTCGGCCATCGTGAAGAAGACATCGACAGCACTGGTGAGGAAGCGTGCCCCCAAAATCAGTGTTGCGAGTATGAAGAGGTCAAGGAGCAGTCCCGCCAATGTCCCTGTGCTGATCTCTGTGAACAGATCGGCAAGGATAAAGTAGGTGATAGCCGGCAGAGGCAGCGCTACCCCGAGCAAACGGGCATTTCGGCTTTGGGGCATCCGGGCGATCTCTATCAGCGCGCTACAAAGCAGCAAAATTGCCAGAGGCAGATTGATCCCCGTTGTCGGCTGCCAAATGTTGGTTTGTAGCCCGCCTGCCATGCCTGAAACGGTCGATATGATGCCGAAAGCGGGAATAACTGCGCAGATTGCGGACCGCGACAGACGCGCGAACATGGGTTCGCGCTCGGCTTTGTGGATCGCACGTGTGCAGATAATGATGCTTAGGGCGATCTCGGGGTCAATGATGTGTGTCTGGTAGGGGCTGAGGGCCTGCGGAAACTGGTCCAGATTGACGGCGAAGACCGCGAGCAGTGAGGCTTTTCCAATTGCGCTTAGCGCATGACAGCCGAACGTGATGATGGACGAATGCTGCTCTGCTCTTTGATGTGCCCAAAGCAGCCCCAGAAGGAGTGCGACACTTGCGGCTTCGAAGGGTTTCGAGACTTGGAGACTATTCGGGACATAGTTTGCAGCTACTGCGCAACCCAGAACCAGCAATGCCGCCATGAACAAAGCGAACCGGGCGGAGGCGCGGTTCTGTTCAAGGTAGTCCAGTAGCTTGATAACATGTTTCATAGGGTCCTGGACCACAGAGCTATTTCCGATTTCGAGAATTATAGCTTTGTTAGGGGTAAGACGTAGCGCAAAAGGCCCCCGTTTTTGCAAACCAAGCTTTGCAGGCGGTCTGCGCGGCGCATTTTCCCCGCGGGGAAGGAGCGCCCCGCCCTATATATGGTGTCTCATTTGGAAAATTTCCGAGATTCGACACACTATATACTCTCGATCGAGTTAGCATTCTAGAAGCTGATTTGGTTGGCATCTGGCGTGTCCAGAAAGACACAGACCTGTCCAGAATGGGCTCAAACTTTCCTATAATTATGCAAAGTACCTAAGAAATTCCCCGTAAAATCAAATGCTAGCCTATCCGTAAGTCGTGAAATCCCCACCTACTAAGACTCACAGTTGGTAGAAAACGATGGTGATATTGTGCAACTATTAGATGAACTTTTAAAATTGCATATTTGATTTCCATGGATGATTTAGAAAATTCCGCATTTCCGCAGGGACTTTCCGACCCTGATCTTTTGGAACTGTATCCTTTGGCATTGGCGAGGATGGTTCAGGATATTGAGGTCATGATTGACCTGCTTCGGGACAAAGATTTCCAACGTGCCAGCTTTGTCGCCTACAAGCTTCACGGGATTTGTGCCCTTTTCTTCATCGATGATTTCTCGGATGCGCTGAAGAAAATCATCGACCATCTGGAGCGGAAAAGCTCTCTGGCGAATGTGCTGCTAGAGGATCTCGGGGCGAAGGCGCGCCTCAAGCTTCAGGCCTATCAGGGTTAACTACCGCGTTTCCAGACAAGGTCGAGCGGGATCAGGATGACGAACCTGGCCCCCCTGCCCTCTTTTACGGGCGACTCCACATTGATGGTCCCGCCCCACTCTTCGATGTAGCGGCGCACCATCGCGAGCCCCATCCCTACCCCGGTATGGTCCTGATTGCTGGAATAGGTCCGAAAGAGCTCGAAGATCATTTCATGGCGGCTTTCGGGGACACCCGGCCCGTTGTCCTCGACCTCGATCCGTAGATTGTCGGCCTGAAAGCTGGTGCGGACTTCGATCGTGATATGCTCCTGATCGTGGTGGCTGACCGCGTTGGCCAGAAGGTTGTTCAGAACACGGACCAGACCGTCATATTCGTAGTGAATGGCCATTTGCGGGACGGCGTAGCGTGTCTCGATGGCGATATTGGGCGAGCGATAGAGGTTGGCAGCTGCCTCGATCGCGTTGTTCACGGGCAGTTGTTCGGTCTTGTTTTCACGGTTGTCCAAACGCGCGAGGTCCAGAATGCCTTCGATGAGGCGGCTCAGGTGCTGGATGCGTGAATTAATGAGCGCCAGATAGCGGTTCGGGGAGTCTGTGTCGCCGTTCTCCAGATCATCACGTGCCCAAGCAGAGAGCTGTTCAATGCCTCTCAGCGGCGCTCTGAGGTCGTGTGCGGCCGCGTAGACGAAGCGACGGGTGTAGAACTGCCGGATTTGCAGTTGGCGCGAGGCTTCTTGGAATTGGGTGTGTGTGCGCTGGCTGATTTGGGTCAGCACAAAAACCCCGAGGATCGCGCCGAGGAGGATAAGGGACATCAGTACCGTGCCGGACTTGATCCGCTCTGTCCTCAGGTCAAATGGCACGAGTCCCGACCGCCACAGATAGTCGTCAAAGCTGCGTAGGGCTTCTTCGACTGGAATACCGTTGGGCAAGGCTTTGATCCACGGAACCAGAGTGAAGGAATCCAGCTTCTTGGGGTCGACGAGTTGCGATTTGAGGTAGTCTTGCATCACGAGGCCTAGGTTCATGGCCATGACGTATACGTTGCTATCTGAGGGATGAATGCTGCTGGCTGTGCTGAGATAGACACTACATCTGGTATCCGCGATGCAATATTTGAACACAGAACCTGTGGTCGTTGGGCTGAGTGTTTCCCAGCGTTCGTCCCAATCGTCAAGGTAAGAATAGATGCTGCCGCCGGGGCTCGGGCGTTTCAGGCCATAGGCACAGTTGACCTGATGGATTTCGTTCGGCAACAGCTGGAATGTGAAAACCAAAGTAGAGCGGCTGCTGCGGCAAACGCGCAGCGAGTCATGGTCGTGCCCCCTGCCCTCGTGAGTGTCTGCGCTTAGGATGTGGTCGTTCTTGTAGAACTGGGTGATCTTCTCTGTTGCGCCGCGCTCTAGAAAGCGTGTCATTCGGTCGAGGTTCGAGAGTGTCAGGGTGTCTGGCGCAGACAGGGCCAGAATGCCAAAGAACAGCATCGCGCCTGTGATCGATGCTGTGGCCACGACCTCTGCGATGTCGAGGAGCCGGAGTGGCAGGCCGTTTTCATCGGTGCTTTCAGCAAGCTGGATGAGAAACAACAGCAGAATGCAGAAAGCCGTGGTCGGACCCGTGTCGGTGGGGTTGGTGCTCCATTGAACTGGGGTTGGTAGGTTGCTGAAGATCAGGCCCATCATCGAAATGATGATCCCGAGAAGTCCGACAATTGCCGCCTGCCCCAGAACCGAGATCACGACGGATGGTTTGGCAACGCGGATGATGATCCCATAGCCGGCGACAGATAGAAGCAGGAGCGCGGTGTTCACCGACATCTGGCCGGGGGTCGCGCCTCTTTCCTGACTGCTGGTCCAGAAGATCTTATTGATGAAGTCCGCGCCGTCGAACCAGTGTGATGCCAAAGAGATTGCGGAAACCAAGATGACGACGCCGAATGGAGCCAGGCAGAGAGCAAGGCTCTTGGAGCGTCTTCGGATCAAGGTCGGCAGCGCAGCGAGGCCGATGCAAAGTGCTGTCGTGAATTGGGTCGGTGAAGCTGTCTGGAGCGGTTTGGTCAAGGGTTGCAGCCCAAGCACCCATCCGAGCATTACGAATATAGATGCCGCCAGCACACCAGTGGAGAGCACCATGGCGATTTTCGGGGCGTTTCTATAGTTCGCGAGTCTGGGGACCATACCGAATTCCGCTAGTGGACAGACTGGTACAGGTGCACTTGGAAACAACCACATGTATTTGAAGTTAATTATCCAAGTATGACCCGCCTCGCGGCTTTCTCGCAAGGCGGTATTTTCTTCCTATGGGTGGGTAATCGCCGAAGGTGTTCTGATTTCTTCCCCGCAGGGAAGGTTTGCGCGACCTTATCAGGTCCAAGGCCCGCCGGATCGCGGCTTGCGTCGGGTGTTGGGGATGCTCGACGCAGAGACCGAAGGTCCATTTGCAGGCTTGGGAGCCCCTTTATGCATTGCGCGGAGGGCCGCCACACGGTTCTCTGTTGCGGGGTGCGTTGCGAACAGGTTGTCCATTTTCCGGCCGTGCAGCGGGTTGATGATGAACATGTGGGCTGTGGCGGGATTGCGCTCGGCAGCGATGTTGTCGACCTGGGCCGCGCCGCGCTGGATATTCTCTAGCGCAGAAGCCAGCCAAAGCGGGTGGCCACAGATTTCAGCGCCGATGCGGTCCGCTTCGTATTCGCGGCTCCGGCTGATGGCCATCTGGACCAGAGCGGCCGCCATCGGGGCCAGAAACATCATCGCCAATGTGCCGATTAGGCCGAGGCCGCCGTTGCCTTCTTCGTCACGGTTGCCGCCCCCAAAGAACAGGGCAAAGTTCGCCAGCATCGAGATTGCACCAGCGAAGGTCGCGGTCACGGTCATGATCGCGGTGTCGTGGTTCTTGATGTGGGCGAGCTCGTGGGCAATGACGCCAGCCAGCTCTTCGCGGCTGAGAACGCGCAGGATGCCAGAGGTCACAGCGACCGCCGCATTCTGGGGATTGCGTCCCGTAGCAAAGGCGTTGGGCTGAGGTGTGTCGATCAGGTAGACTGCGGGCACAGGCATGTCGGCGTTGCGTGCCAGGTCAGCGACCATCTGTTGAATGCCGGATCTGTCATTCGGCGACAGGAGCTGCGCGTTATGCATGCGCAGGACCATCTTGTCCGAGTTCCACCATGTGAAGATATTCATCGCGCCTGCGATGACCAGCGCGATGATCATGCCGCCAGCGCCTGCCAGCAGGTATCCCAGCCCCATAAACAGAGCCGTCATCGCAGCCATGAGAAGTGCAGTCTTGAAATAACCCATCGAACCCTCTGAAATGGCAGTTGCCTGTCAGAGATCGATATAGGAAGCAAAAGCCCCCGCGCCAACGGGCACAGGGGCGAGAGAGTGTCTTAGGTCCAGCTACGCGCGCATTCGATGGCTTCTTGAATGCTGCGCTTGAGGAGTTTCGGAACCTCGCAGGCGTCTGCGAACTCCGGCCAGCGGCTGAGAGCGTCATCGACTTGGGAAACCATGTCCCAAACCGTCTCGCGTTCGATCCCGACCGCCCGCGCCACATCGTGGAAATGGATGCGGCCCGGTTGGTGCCGGTTGCCCGCGATGGCCAGCGAATGAAGCCCCCCGCGACCGTAACTATAGGACAGGTCGTAAGCAGGGGCCAAAGACCAGCGCCCTTGGCTATCCATGACAAAGGCATGGTTCTTTAGGTGGTCGTCGCGGTTCACGGCGCGGACGTTAAAGATCATGCGCAGCATCATTTCCTCGACCTGAGCGGTGTCGCGGGTGAGGGCGCGCGTGAGCTTGAGCAGTTCGATGTAGTCCAGATTGGCGGTGGTAAAGTCGAGCCCGAACAGCGCGGCAACGGTCTGCACGTGCAGGCGCGAGTCTCCGATCCGGTCGAACCGTTCCGTGGCAAAGTAATGCTCGCGCGCGCTGGAACTGAGCATCCCCATCCATGTGGTCCTCAGTCCGGCTGCGCGGGCCATCATGACATAGGCTACTTCGGCTTCGATGGTGCCATTGCGGTCGTCCTTGCCGCGGCGCTTGATCAGAACCTGACGCCAACCTTCGCGCAGCGGGGCGCGATGGTTTCTCAGGTCTTCGCCATCGGGCGACAGTTGGGCCAGCAGTTTCGGTTTCTGGCCGTGGGTGCCTCCGCTCGCATTTCGCAGACGGCTGACCTCTTCGATGCTGACGGATTCGCCGATATCTGCGGCCAGATCCGCGAACCAGTCCAGCGAGACTGCCCGTGGTTCTGACAGAGGGTAGGCCGGACGGTAGGTCAAAGCTCCGATTCCGTGCAAGCCAACCAGCGACAGACGGGTGAGAGGGCCGGTGCCGGTGGGGCTACCTCCGCTGGCTCGGATTTCGTGATCGGCAAGCAGACGGCCCCAACCGTCCGGCATGCTATCCCCGAGCAGCGCCGGAGCGCCTTCGAAAGCCCATCCTTTGCGGGGACGCAGACTGCCTGCGTGGCGCCGCACGAGAATCGGTGAAAGAGGAAGAGGGGCGGCCACAAAGCGGGCGTCCCACTGCAAGACCGCCTGCCGGCGGCTTTCGTCCCATTCAACAGTGCCAACGGGACGTGGCGTCATTCCCGCTCCGAAGTCCAGCGCAACCTCGAGTGACTGAGGTTCTGATCGCAGGAAGGCGAGGGGGCAGGGGATCGCCTGATCGAAATTGTGGTGTACATCTGTCATGCGGGTCAGATAGCCAAAAGCGTGCCAACCGACTTTGGATCGGAAAATTTTCTTTGAAACCTATACCTTTGGACGGGTGCGCGATGAGATCGGGTAGAACAGGTGTCCTATTTCCGGTCTGTTCTCTGGGCTACACGCCAAAGTATCATATTATATACATACGATATGTGAATAGATGCCTTTGCACTAATCGCCATGTTTAGTCGCTTGAAAGTTGCATAAGGTTGGTTGCATGTGGAAACCGCAACGCAACCCGGACTACCTCGAAAGAACGAGCAAACAGCAATGACTCTGGAACGACAGATCAAAACCGCAGCGGCGATCAAATGTGTTCTGCCGAACGCCGAACAAGCGGAAGCAGAGAGCTTTGCCGCGCTCGAGCAACGCGCCGAGCGCCAGCGGGTCATGGGCGAGTTGGCTTCGGATGTTGTCCATGACATCAACAACTTGCTCGCAGCGGTCGAGGCGATTTCGCGCCTGCTGGATATGCACGTCGATGACGATAACCTGAGCGGGCTGGTGCGGCGTTTGTCGCGTTCGGCCAGCACAGGCCGCGCGATGACGCGCCGTCTTCTGGATTTCGTCCATGATGAAGGTCACGGGATGGCCGAGGTCGATCTGGCCGAACTGGTCGAGAACGAAGTCGAGCTGCTCGACCATATCGTGTCGCGCCAGATCACTCTGAAAATCGAGACCGAGGACAGCAAAACCCGCGTCTACGCAGAGCCGGTCCGCGTTCGGTCCGCACTGTTCAACATGATTGCCAACGCGCGTGACGCCATTGACGGGGCAGGGGAGATTACAGTTCGCCAGTACGTCGTTCCCGGCGTCGGACGCGAGCCGATGTGCCAGGTGCTGACTGTCGCCGACACGGGCTGTGGCATGAGCGATGAGGTTCTGGACAAGGTTGGCCGCCGCTACTTTACCACCAAAGGTAAAGGTAAGGGGTCGGGTCTGGGGCTCGCTTCGGTGATCGAGATGGCCAACGACTGTGGCGGCCGTGTCGAAATCGAAAGCACCGAAGGGATCGGAACCCGCATCCGCCTGATCCTGCCCTGCGTCTGAACCTTCCCCGCAGGGAAGCTGATACTTTTGCATGTAATATTGTCCCTATGGGTCGTTCCCTAGCCGAGAGGTTGGTTCGGATTGGCCCTTGGCACCTTGTAGACTGATTGTCTGAACGCATTCGTTGAGAGTGGCAGATGGCAGACATTCGGACATGGGGCTGGTATGTCCCGAACTTTTGGCCTGGCTATAGCGCTTCGGATCCCAGCAATCTGGACGCGATTGGCAACGGACTGTCGGTGAATCCGGCAGGCTATGTCGAGTTCGACATGAGAGATGCAAACAATGACGGTGTGATCCACGACAACGACTCGATGGATGGAACCGCCACTGCTCCGGGCGAGGTTGTGATTGGCCCGAGCCTTACGCTGACACCGCAAGAAATCGCGCTGTACACCGGATCAACCGTTGTCGCCAAAGGGGTCACCTATACGGTGGACCTGGAGGTCACGCTGTTTACCAATGGCACCTACGGCGTGCGGATCATGGATTATGATATCCCCGATGTGCACCACAAGCATGTGACCGCGATCACTCTGGGCACGTGGAATGGCACGGAATATGGCGGGATCTATGTCGCTGGTGTCGACGAGATGTTCATCTGCTTTGCTGCGGGGACGTTGATCGACACCCCCCAAGGCCCGCGGCCCGTCGATGATCTGGCCGTTGGCGACATGGTCACAACGTTGGACAAGGGGCCTGCCCAAGTGCGCTGGACGGCCAGCCGAACCACAAGCGGTATGGGACGCAATGCGCCGGTGCTGTTCAAGGCTGGCGCGATGGGGAATCTTCGGGATGTATTCCTGTCTCCGCATCACCGCGTGCTGGTGTCCGGCGCTGATGTCGAACTGCTGTTCGGTGTGGACGAAGTTCTGGTCGCTGCGGGGCAGATGGTAAATGGCACGGATATCCGTCGGGTGCCGCAACCGGCTGTAACTTATGTGCATTTCGCCTGCGATGGCCATGAAGTCGTCAGTGCCGAGGGAATGCTGTCCGAAACCCTCTACCCGGGGCCGCAGGCGTTGCAGGTCATTCCGGCGAAGGATGTGGCGCGGTTGATCAGAACTTTCCCTGCGCTGAAGAATGGCTGGCGCGCCTATGGTCCTACTGCGCGCATGTGCCTGACGACTGCCGAAGCGCGCGCCTTGCGGGATGCGACACAAGCCGTGTCTTTGGCGGGATAGGTTACTTGGGCGCGAACCACACGTCTTTGTGGATCATGACGTCTGTGTGCGGGTAGGCCGCGAGGATACTGGACCGAAGACCGGCACTGATCTCGTGGGCGTCGTATAGGGACTGCTGGCCGTCCAATTCGATGTGCACGGTCACAAAGGTCCGCGACCCCGCCATACGGGTTTTCAGGTCGTGGTGCCCCAGTACGCCGGGGTAGGTGCCTATGATCTCGGAAATTCCCTTGATTTCGGCATCCGGCGCTTTGCGATCCATCAGGGCGTCAACGGCGGCTTTTCCGATTTTCAGGGCACCGTACATCATGAACAGCGCAGCACCCATTGCGACCACACTGTCAATCTCGGTCACGCCGAGTTGCTGCGCGGCCAGAAGCGAGAGAATTGCACCGATATTCGGGACCAGATCGCCGACATAGTGCAGGCTGTCCGCCGCCACGACCTTGTTGCCGGTCTTTGCGGCCACGTGGCGCTGGTACCCCACGAGGCACAGCGTCATCACGATCGAGAACGCCATGACCGCAATGCCCGCGGTTTCAGAGGCCAACTGCGTGCTGCCTTCTGAGAACAGGCGGCGTATGGCGGTCCACAGGATCGCCGTGCCGGAGGCCAGAATAAAGGTCGATTGCGCCAATGCGGCCAGATCTTCGGCAGAGGTATGGCCGTGGGCGTGATCTTCGTCCGGTGGGCGGGCCGCATAGGTGATCGCGGCCAGTCCGGCCAGAGAGACCATGAGATCCAAGGCACTATCGGCGAGCGATGCGCCCACCGACAGCGCGCCAGTGGCCGCCAGGGCCCAAAGCTTGGCTATGACCAAGGTGCTGGCCACCGCGACAGAGGCCAGTCCTGCGCGTCTGTTCAAACGGTCATTGTCGGTCATTGGGGAATTGCTCGGGTTCGACATACTTAGCTCTTCGGCGGCGTTTGGCGTTTCCTTAGTCTATCCGTTCTGAAATGTCATAGTCTGCGCCGCACATCATTGTGTTTGACCGGTGATCGCAGTGACCGGCCTCAGGATTTCTGTGGCGACGGTGTTCAGGACATAGGCCCCCGCAACGGCCAGTTCGTTCTGTCCTCGCCCGTTTTGTTGCAAGGACTCGTAGAGGCCCGCCAAAGGAACATACCGGCTGTGCCCGATAGTGTCCGTCTGGATTGCGCCGATGTCGATGATCCGGACATTCGATGCGCGGGCGGAATTCTGGACCTCGGGGGCGTCCACCGACAATGCGCCGATACGGGGGCGGCCCGTTCCGATCATCGAACTGACGGCCAGAGCTTTGTCATCCCGCGCGACGAGGACGACCAGCGGCTTGGCCAACGGGCCGATCCTGCGCATCTGTTGGTCAAACACCATGACATCGATATCCGGCGCGGCAAGAACGACCTCGAGATGTTGCAGAACGTCGGTCCGCCTTTGGAGGCGCAGGGTGCGCAAGGCCTCGATCGACAGCCAGCCGCCCATACTATGCGAGAAAAGCAGTGTTTTTCGCTGTGCCGCTACATCCGTCAGTACCTCGGTCAGCGCATCCCGTGAAAAGAGCGCGCTCTGGCGGTCTGCGACGTACCCGAGGGGGTGTCCCAACGATGGCCACGAAAACAGCACTGTCGGCCCCGGATAACGGCTGTCTGCCTTTAGCAGCGCGAGGTGGAGCAGGGCTTCGGGAAAACGCGTGTTGTACCCGTGCACATAAATCCCCGGCTGGGTGCCCTTGCTGGCTTCTTGGGCGACGAGGGTGCGGAATTCGGCACGCGAGAGCGAACCGGTCCCCGTGATGACAAACTGAGAACGCGTGTCCGGCTTGGTACTGCGGTATTTGACGACGTTTGGTTTGCGCTCTGGTGGGACCGAGATGTCGAAATACAGGTATGACGTTTCGAACGACGGTTCTGTTTCAAAACCGCCGGTCTCTTGGTCCGTGGCGCGGTTCGTTGCGACGTAGATGCGGATGATTTCGCTGCCTTCAGGGGCCGCATCAACAGGAAGCAGGGCCGCAGCCGTGGGTCGTTCGACACACCCTGCCAAGGCCAGAAGGATCAGGGCCAAGACCATCCGGCAGATCGCGGTCGCGAAAGGAGAGAGCGGAACGTTCATCGTGCAAGGTCCAAGGCATTTGGTTGTGGTCGGCCCCTTCAAAGGCCTAGCATATACACAGGAACCTGTCTTGGTTGCGTATGAAACGGTTTTCGCGTGGAGCGTTTGGCGCTAGCACTGCGAGTGGGAGGAGAAACCATGTCGGATTTTGCGATTTACCCCAGCCTTAAAGGGCGGGTTGTCTATGTCAGTGGCGGGGCCTCCGGCATCGGTGCGCGGATTGTCAGGGCCTTCGCAGAGCAGGGGGCGCAGGTGGGCTTTCTGGATCTTGATGCCGCAGCGGCAGAGGCGCTGAGTACGGAGTTTGACAATGTCACCCACGAGATCTGCGATTTGCGGGACGTCGAGGCTCTGCGCGGCGCAATGGCCAACCTGAAGGCGCGGATCGGCGCGGCAGAGGTTCTGGTCAATAACGCGGCACGTGATGATCGGCACAACTGGCAGGATGTGACACCTGAATACTGGGACGAACGGCAGGCGACCAACATACGGCACATGTTCTTTGCCATTCAGGCGGTTGCGCCAGATATGATCGCTGCGGGCAAGGGCGCGATCATCAATATGGGCTCGAACAGCTGGTTCGAGGCGGGGGGCGGCTTTCCCGCCTACACGACGGCCAAAGCTGCGGTGCAGGGGCTAACGCGGACGATGGCGCGGGATCTGGGAGATCACCGGATCAGGGTCAACGCAGTCATCCCCGGCTGGATCATGACAGAGCGCCAAAAAGAGCTGTGGGTCACCCCAGATGCATTGCAGGCCCATCTGACGCGTCAGTGCCTGCCCGATCCGATTGATCCGGTCTATGTCGCGCGGATGGTCCTGTTTCTGGCATCTGATGACGCGGCCATGTGTTCTGCCAGCAACTATATGGTCGAAGGAGGATCGATCTAGGGGCGGGTTCACACGCCCGTCACGTAAAAATACTAGCCCTGACCCGTCTGTGTTTCAGCAGCTTGCGAATTGGCTGCTGTCCGGACTTGCGATTTGTCTCGATTTGCGCAGTCTTCAGGTGTTACACGCAACCCCTCAATAACGGCAGTTTCGCCGCCGCACGCCTTTGGAAAGACCCTGAGCCCCATGATGAACAGCACAACCGCATCTCAGGTCGCATTGCTCTGCTATCGTGGAAAAGAAAAGAACCGAGAGTATCTTCTTGTCACATCCAGAGACTCCGGCCGGTGGGTTCTGCCGAAAGGCTGGGTAAAGGGCGGGAAGTCGCCCGAGCTGTCCGCTCTTGAAGAGGGCTGGGAAGAGGCCGGTATCGTCACGACCAAGGACGCGCCGGTTCTGATCGGCCACTACGAGTATGACAAACGTCTGGAAAAAGGCGAAATCCTGCCTTTGCGTGTGGCCGTGTTTCAGGCGCGTCTCAAGAAGCTCGAGCGGAAATACCCCGAGGACGGAGAACGCAAGCGCAAGTGGATGTCCGCGTCGCGGGCGGCCAAGGCCGTCGACGAACCCAGCCTGCAGAGCATTCTGAAGCAACTGCCATAAAAGCGAGGCATCGCTTTGCCTCGCTGCCATTCGGAAACGGATGGGGTGTTAACGGCGACCCGACGCAACCAGCTTGGACAGCGCACGTTTCAGGGCGCGTGCATCGCGGACACCCAATGAACGTGCAAGCTGGCTTTCGAATTCCTCGGCATAGTTGGTAAGGGATTCGTAGGCAGCCAGACCATCGGTCTTGAGGATCAGGGTTTCGCTGCGACGATCCTCTGCGCGTTGTTCGCGGGTGAGGAAATCCTTTTCCTCGAGACCGGCCACGGCACGAGAGATCTTGGTCTTGTGGAGCTTGGACTGAAGCCCGAGTTCCTTGGCGCTCATGTTGCCATAACGGCCAAGGTGGAACAGCACACGCCACTCTGTGCGGGTCATTCCATAGTTCTCACGGTAATAGCGAGAGAAGCCCTCACTTGTAGCCTCGGCAGCTACGTTCAGCATGTAGGGGGTGAACTCGCGAATATCAAAGTCGACTTCGTCAGACTCTTGCATCAACATTTTAAAAAGTTTCCCGACTTGGGTTTTTAACTGGTAACGCCTATCCGTTTAGGCAGCACGTTACGATAACGCAACTACGCTTTTCCATACATCGTAGCTTTCAAAACAATTTGTTGCCGTGCTGAACCGAAAAGATTGCAAACAGGGCAGACTCAATGCCACGAGACTAGTTTGCCCTCCTTTCTGTCTAAATATCAGAGCAACTTTTGCTTCATTTGGCTAGCGGTGATCGTTGATAGTTTACCAAGAGTGACCCTTTTTCGGGCGTTTTCTGCGCCTGCGAAATAATTTCGGGCATTTTGCACCTGCAGCGGAACTTTTTCAGGGTTTTCATGGTTAGGGTGGTGAGGTCTGGCGTTTTTCGCCGACAAAATGTCGTTTTTTACCGTCCTAATTTGACCAAGGAACATGCCGCAATCATCTAGTGAAGACCCGTCTATACCTTTATTGGCCCGCCGTTTCGAGGCCATCACCGTTATCGGATGCGGCGCCTGGGGCACAGCTCTGGCCGCCGTAGCTGCTCGGGCAGGGGCTCGAACGACCATTTGGGGCAGGGATCCGCAGGTTCTGACCGCGATCCGGAAGCAGGGGATGAACACCCGCTATCTGCCCGATATCCCACTCCCGAGAACTCTGGACGCTGAGCCCGACATGGCGACCGCTCTCGCAGATGCCGAGGCCGTCATGATCGTCGTACCCTCGCGCGTTCTGCGAAGCGTATGCGCGCAGGTCGCACAGCATCTGGGGCCGAACATTCCGGTTGCTGTCTGCGCCAAGGGGATTGAGGGCGAAACGGGCCTCCTGATGACTCAGGTCGCGGCCCAAGAGTTGGGGCCTCGCCCCGTCGGCGTCGTGTCTGGCCCGACCTTTGCCCATGAGACTGCGCTCAATCACCCGACAGCCGCGACAGTCGCCTTCCCCTTTACCAAGGCTGACCGCGCAAGGCCGAGCGAGAGCGTCGCCGCGCGTTTCGCCGTGTCCCTATCGACAGCAGCGTTCCGTGCCTATGTCAGCGATGATGTGGTTGGCGTCGAGATCGGTGGCGCCGTCAAGAATGTCGTCGCCGTTGCCTGCGGGATGATGACCGGTGCTGGCTTTGCCGAAAACACCCGCGCCGCCCTGATCACCCGCGGCATGGATGAAATGAAAACGATCGCCGATGCCCTTGGGGGCCGCCGAGAGACTGTGACCGGTCTGTCCGGCGCGGGCGATCTGACCCTGACCTGCTCTAGCCCGACCTCGCGCAACATGTCGCTGGGGACGCAACTGGGGCAGGGGATTCCCCGCGGGGAATGTTTTGAAGGCCGCCCCGTGGTGGTCGAAGGCGAGGTCAACGCCCGCTCTGTCGCCCAACTGGCCGACAAGTTGGGACTGGACCTGCCGATCTGTAGGGCTGTGAACGCCATTCTACACAAGGGTGCCCCGCTGGGGCAGACCTTTGCCGAACTGTGGTCGCGCCCGATCGAGGCGGAGCCGCGTGCGATGGATGTTCTGTTCGACCATCCCGCCAACCCCGCCGCAATTGCCAACTTAGCCGAGAGGATTTCATGACTGACACCCTGACACTGGACCGCCCCAAGATCGCCGAGAAAGACTTTGTTCTGGCAACCGATCTGGATGGAACGTTTCTGGGGGGTGAGCAGTCGGATCGCGTCGCCCTGTATGACTGGATCGAGGACAACCGCGACACTGTGGGTCTGATCTTTGTCACTGGCCGCGATCCCGAGTTCATCTTTGATCTGTGCGAAACCCAAGGCGTTCCGCGCCCTGAATATGTAGTGGGCGACGTGGGCACCACGATTGCCGAAGTCACCAGCGATGGCCAGATCGCGCCGATCCCAGAGCTCGAAGAGGAAATCGCCGAGGCTTGGGGCGACAACACTTCTGTGCGCGTCCGCATGGGCCTTGATCCGATCATGGGGCTGAAATTGCAGCCGACCAAGTTCCGCTACCGCATGAGCTTTGACTACGACCCCGAGAAGTTCGATCCGCTGGCCGTCGAGATTGTCGATCAGTTGGGGCTCGATCACCTGATCAGCGCAGAGCAGTACTTTGACGTCCTCCCCAAAGGCGTCAGCAAAGGCCCCTCGATCCTGCGTCTGTTGGCCCATCTGGGGATCGAACAGGGCAAAACGCTCGTCGCTGGCGACACCTTCAATGATCTGTCGATGCTCCAGACTGGCTTGCCCGCTGTGGCGGTTGGCGGATCTGAAAAGGGTCTGCTCGAGGCCGTCAAACACATCGAAAGCGTTTACCAAGCCACCGCGATTGGCGCGGCAGGCATCCGCGAAGCCATTCGCGAAATGAACATGCACCCCGCGGCCTAAGACCCGCCGACCCTACGGAACAGAGGAAAGGACGCCCGAATGCAATCCGATCTCGTGATCGTCTATCACCGCCAGCCCTACGAAGAAGTTGAGGAAAACGGCAAAATCGTCTTCAAAGAGAACAAGAGCCCCAATGGCATCGTCCCCACGCTGAAGAGTTTCTTTGGCAACGTGGACAAGGGCTCTTGGGTCGCTTGGAAGCTGGCCGAGGACACCTCGAACCCCGATTTCGAACCAGTGGTCGAGATCGAGGACAAGTACGGTAAATACAACGTCACTCGTCTGCCCTTGTCCGCCGAACAGGTGCGCCAGTTCTACCACGTCACCTCGAAAGAGGCGTTCTGGCCGATCCTGCACTCGTTCAAAGAGCGCTACGATTATGATCCCGTGGACTGGCCGAACTTCCGCGAAGTGAACTGGCGTTTCGCCGAAGCAGCTGCTGCCGAAGCCGCGCCCGGTGCGCTGGTTTGGGTGCATGACTACAATCTGTGGCTCGTGCCGGGCTACCTGCGCCAGATGCGTCCCGACGTGAAGATCGCTTTCTTTCACCACACGCCGTTCCCCAGCGCAGACGTGTTCAACATCCTGCCGTGGCGCAAGGAAATCGTTGAAAGCCTGCTGCACTGCGATGTGGTCGGTTTCCACATCCCGCGCTATGCGGCGAACTTTGTTTCGGTGGTGCAGAGCCTCACCGACGCCGATGTGACCGAACGCGTCCGCGTCGAAGAGGATCTGATCTCCGAAGGGACCGCACTGACCGAACGCGCTGTCGCCACCAAGCTGTCTATCGAAGAACGCGAAGTGATCGTGGGAGTCGCCCCCGTGGGTATCGACATGGATTATATCCAGAAGGTCGCGGGCTCTGACAGTGCCAAGGCCAAGGCACAGGAAATCCGCGAAGAACTTGGGGACTGCAAGCTAATCCTGTCTGTGGGCCGGACTGACTACACCAAGGGTGGGGTGCAGCAGTTGAACAGCTTTGAGCGGCTTCTGGAAAAGCATCCCGAGCTGCGGGGCGAGGTGCGTCTCTTGCACGTGTCGGTGATGGCGAACCGTGCAATGACCGTTTATCAGGAAATCCAGTCCGAAATCGAAGAGACCGTGGGCCGGATCAATGGCCGCTTTGGCACATTTGACTGGACGCCGGTCACTCTGGTGTCGCGGGCGATCCCGTTCGACCGCTTGATCGGATATTACCAAGCCGCTGACGTCGCCTGGATTACGCCCCTTGCGGACGGTATGAACCTAGTCGCCAAGGAGTTCGCGGCGTCCCGTCTGGACGGCGACGGTGCCTTGGTGCTGTCAGAGTTCGCAGGGGCCGCGGTAGAGCTCAGCAGCGCAGTGCTGGTGAACCCCTTCTCGAACCGCGCCATGGACGAGGCGATCTACATGGCCCTCCAGATGCCCGAAGACGAGCGCCGTATCCGCATGAAAGAATTGCGCCGTGTGGTCGAGAAGTACGACATCGCCGAATGGGGCGAAGAGTTCGGGCGGCAGATGTCACGGGTCAACCGCCGAATGCCGGACGAAGACCGAAACGCCGCATAAAGCAAAAGGGGCCGATCATCCGGCCCCTTGTTTTGTTATGCAAACAGGAAGTCTGCCCCTGCCAGATCATCTACATCCATGTCGATAAAGACGACCCTGCCTTCACCGTAGTTGAGGATGGCGTTGTCGCCTTTCTGGCGGAAGGTCAGATCATCCACGCTGTCCGCAAGCGTGCCTTGCAGCAGGATGTGATCCTGGTTGACGTTGAAATCCTTGATCCGGTCGCGGCCATCTTGGGCGTTGAAAACAAAGGTGTCTTCACCCTTGCCGCCGAACATTCTGTCGTTGCCAGTGCCGCCGGTCAGCGTGTCATTGCCGGCATTGCCTTTGAGCACGTCGTTAGACGCGCCACCATCCAGTTGGTCGTTGTGGGACCCGCCAAAGAGCTTGTCACGGCCCATGCCGCCATACAGCAGGTCTTTGCCAGAACCACCGAGCAGCTTGTCGTTGCCAGAATACCCGAACAGGGCATCATGTCCGGCGCCACCCAGCATCCGGTCATAGCCCCCTTCGCCAATCAGGGTGTCGTTCCCGACGTTCCCGATCAGGGTGTCATTCCCGATGTTGCCGACAATCAGATCGTTGCCGTTCATGCCGTCCATTTTCAGGCCGGTTTCGCCTTCGTTATAGAGCAGGTCGTTACCGGCCAGAGCCAGCGGCATCACCGAGGTCGTCCCGTTCATGTGCGCTCGGACAGCCGCCTCTGGCAGATCGTTCTGGGTGACATAAATCAACGCCTGTTCGTCCCAGCTGTCGATTGGGGCCCAAAAATACAGCAGCATGTTCACGAGACCATTCTGCTGATTTGAGTCCGACAGAGCGCTGCCGGCGAGCCCAAAGACTTCGTCGTCCGTTTCGTACGAAACGGCTTCGTCAGCTGAAAACTCGAGAGTGTAAGAAGTTCCGGAGAATTCAAAATCTTCGGTGACGGATCCGCCAGCAGAAACTGTTGGTGTGGTTGAACCGGCCCATCCAGCCGCTGGCGGGAACAAAGCGTCTTCGGTGATGTCGATATCATATGCAGTGACGATCGAATCGAAGACATCGAAAACCTTGATGTTGGCCAAAATAGCCTCCTTGAGAAATAACTCTAACTATTGAGAACGTGTATAGATTGTAAACGTGACTGCCGCAAATCACGCTTTTTGGTTAGTCGCACTGGCACGCAGTTGCCCCGTGCCAGTGCGCAGGCCCTTAGAGGAAAATCATATCGTCGACATTGATGTTGTCTGAATCGTAATCCAGTAGGGTCACAGTGCCTTTGCCGTAGTCGATCACGGTATCCGAGCCCTGTTGATGGACGAACAAGGTGCTGCCGTCCGCGGTGTTGATATTCTTGAAGACCAGAATGTCCTGGTCCGAAAAGTCCGTGATGATGTCATGTCCAGCCCGTCCGGCAAAGACGAACTTGTCCGCGCCGCCGCCGCCAACGAGGATATCATTCCCCTTGCCGCCGTTCAGGACGTCGCGACCGGCGTTCCCAAAGAGTTTGTCCTTGCCGCCCTGTCCGAACAGCTTGTCGTTGCCACCATTGCCGACCAAGCGATCATTGCCGCTGCCACCCTTCACCTGATCCCGACCGATCCCGCCAAGCAATTTGTCACGGCCTGCGCCACCATTCAGAACATCGCTCCCGCCACTCCCGAGGAGAGAGTCGTTGCCGGACCCACCGTTGATGACGTCATTGCCAGTGCCACCGTGCACATAGTCATTGCCGCCAAAGCTGTCGACACGGACGCCCGGCCCAACAATCGCGATCATGTCGTCACCGCTGAGAACGCTCTCGGTGATCGAAGTGCCTTCGTAGATGTGCTCTAGAATTTCTTCTTCGCCAACTGGGTTGGAGGTGGCAAAGAGCATGAAGTTCGTGTTGTCTCCGGCGGCGAACGAGTTGACAGAGCCGTTGGTCTGATTAGCGTCGAGCATGTCTACGCCAGTTACATCGAGGTATTCGTACCCGTTTGTGTAGAACAGCTCTTCTTCCCAGCTGAAAATAACGCGGTAGTCCTGACCGTACACAGTGTACGGTTCGTTTGTCGAACCGGCGCCGTAGACATCGGGATCATCCGAGCTGGAAAAATTGCTCGGAAACGGTACGAATGCATTCGCTGTGATATTGTATCCGCTGGTGAGGATAACCGCAGACTTGATGCTTAAGACGTTGATGGTGGACATTTTTGACCCAGTTAATCGTTATAGTTCATCTTACTTATTGGTTCGCTCGGGGATTGAAAACTACTCCAAAATGGGGGGGCGCCGATGCGCCAGTTGTCGCATTTTTCTATGGATTTTTGGTGTGTTTTGGCTAGCGTCCTTCCTTCTGGGCAGAGGAGAGTGGCATGACGCAGAAGGCAGTGGGTTTTCCGAGTTTGGTTGACGAGGTCACTACCTTGTTGAGCCGGCCGGCCCGTCAGTTGGTCGGCATCGCCGGTGCGCCGGGATCGGGCAAAAGTACCACGGTGGAACGGCTGCTGGCGGCTTTGGACGTGGACCATTCGGGACAGGTCGCGATCCTGCCGATGGACGGGTTCCACTATGATGACGCCGTGCTGCACGACATAGGCCGCCGCCCTTGGAAAGGTGCGCCGGATACCTTTGACGTGGGGGGATTGGTGTCGGTGCTCAAGCGCCTGAAAGACCCATCTGAAACCCGCGTTGCCGTGCCCGTATTCGACCGCGATCTAGAGATTTCGCGCGGCTCTGCGCGGATCATCCCTGACGATGTGAAGCTGATCTTGGTCGAGGGGAACTATGTCCTGCTGAACCGCGCCCCTTGGGATGCGCTGGCGGATATGTTCGATCTGACCGTGTTGATTGATGTGCCCGAAGATGAACTGCGCCGCCGCTTGCGCGCACGGTGGGAACACTTCGGCCTCACCGAGGATCAGATCGCGCACAAGCTGGACGGGAATGACCTGCCCAATGGCCGCGATGTGATCCAAGGGAGCCGCCCCGCCGATATCATCTACCGGCAGGACGAGGGGAGCCTTTAACCCAGCGCCTTTTGGGCTGCTGCGGTGATCGCCTCTAGCATCACGTGGGCCGAGGCTGCGCCGGGGTCCACGTGGCCGATCGAACGCGCACCCAGCTTGGCCGAGCGGCCACGGCGGCTTTCGATTTCGGCGGTGTAGTCTCGGCCCGACTTCGCGCCTTCGGTCGCGGCGGCCAGACAGCCGATGGCGTCCGCGTTGTCGGCCAACGCCTCTTTGGCTTTGGCAACGGCGGGAACCCATGCGTCGATCATGGTCTTGTCACCGACCTGAGCGCCACCACGGGCCAGAATGCCCGCGCACAGGCCATCAACCCAAGCAACCATCGCGCCAGCGTCGAGGTTCAGGCGATCCGAGACGCTTTCACCCGCCTTGCGGAAGGCCGAGGCATAGAGCGGGCCAGACGATGCGCCAACCGCATCGAGGAACGCTTTGGCCATGATCTCGCAGGTCTGGCTGATGGTTTTCTCGCTGTCGTCGGTCACCAGCTTGCCGCGCACGGCGGTCCAGCCGATGTCCATGGTCACGCCGTGGTCACCGTCACCAATCACGCCGTCCAGTTCGGACAGCCAGTCGCGCTTTTCGTGGATGGCGGCACCGGCGGCCAGCATCATGTCCTTGAACATCGCGGGGGTGATGGGGCCCTCGGCGTTCAGTTTGCTGGTGTCAACGGCGGCAACCTCTTTGGCGGTGTCCGCGTGGCGGCGGGTGCGGGTGCCCTTGGGCTCCAGCGAGCCTGCCACGGTCAGGCCGGGGGTGCGGCAGGGGGTGTCCAGCAGCAACTCCAGATCATCGTCCAGCTTCAGCAGGGTGATCGACGCGCCCGCCATTTCCAGCGAGCTGACGTATTCGCCGACCCAGCTGTGGTGGATGTCGATGCCTTGCTCCCCAAGGATCTCGGCGACGCGGCGGTGGATGATGTACAGCTCCAGCTGGCCGGTCGCGCCAAGGCCATTGACCAGAACCGCAACCTTGTCGCCTGATTTCAGGCCCATGTCGTCCAGAATGGGCTGCATCAGTTCGTCAGTGACGGAATCCGCGCTTTCCAGCGTGCCGCGGCGAATGCCGGGCTCGCCGTGAACGCCCATGCCGATTTCCATCTCGTCATGGCCAAGGTGGAAGTTCGGCTTGCCGGTCTGGGGCATCGAGCACGCGGTCAGCGCCACGCCCATGCTGCGGGTGTTGGCATTCGCGGCCTGCGCGGCGGCATAGCACGCCTCCAGGTCACGGCCATGTTCGGCGGCAGCACCTGCGATCTTGAACACAAAGAAGTCGCCCGCGATACCGCGACGCTCGTTTTGGCGCTCTTTGGGGGCAGAGGCCACGTCGTCGATCACCTGAACCGACTTGGTGGGGATGCCCATGCCTTCGCACTCTTCGGCAGCCATGTCGAAGTTCAGCACGTCGCCGGTGTAGTTGCCATACAGGAACATCACGCCAGCGCCCCCATCGACGGCACGCGCCGCGTCCATGATCTGCTCGGGCGAGGGTGAGGCGAAGACGTTGCCCACAGCCGCAGCATCGGCCAGACCACGGCCCACGTAACCCGCGAACGCAGGCTCGTGCCCCGAGCCGCCGCCGATCACGATGCCGACCTTGCCATCACGGGGGCCATCCACGGCCACAACCGCGCGGCCGGTGGGGCCCTCGACGGACAGGATGTCGGGGTGCGCGGACACCATGCCCGCAATCATTTCCGAGATAATGTTCTCGGGCGCGTTAATCAGTTTCTTGGTGCGAATATCATCGGTCATTGGTCGTTCTCCTCTTAGCGGCCTTTGACGAATTCTTTTGCTGCTGCAACGGTTTGCTCGATCCAGGGCTGTTCCTGCGCGCGGGCCTCTTCCAGACCGGCACCGAGGGGCAGCCAATGCTCTAGCAGCACGCTCATGTCGGCGGGGCAGTGGGTCAGCTGGTCTAGAATCCACGGGATCGGCGCGCGGCCCTGACCCAGCGGAGTGCCGTGGATGCGGAAACCGACGCCGTAGGGATCAGGCGTGATCTCGTAATCCTTGAGGTGCAGGTTGATCGTGTAGGGCGCGAGCATCTTGATGGTCTCTTCGGGCCATTCGTTCGCGCAGATCGAGTTCGCAACGTCCAGACACACACCCAGCGTGTCATCGTTGATGGTGTCCAGCAGTTCGACCATCCGCGGCGAGGGGTAGTTGAAGTGGTTCTCGATCGCGATGCGCATACCGGCGGTGCGGGCCTTGTCCAGCAGGGGACGCAGCTGTTCGGCCAGATCGGGCACCGTCATGTGGCCGTCTTCCTCGTCCAACGCAACGCGCATGATTTTCGCGCGCAGACGCTGGCCGATGACCAGATATTCCTCGACTTGAGCTGCGTCAAAACACTGGGTGCCAAGCTCTAGCGCGATGCCTTTGGACTGCGCGACTTCGTACAGTTTGTGGTGGTCCGCCTCTGAATAACGGTCCAGCGGCATGTTGTCGGCGTATTGCACGACCTCCAGCCCCAAGGCCTCTGCGCGGTCCAGCAGATCGAACGCGTTCAGCGGCGCGGCAGGCTGTTGGTCCTTGATCCCGATGGACCAGCGATAGGCGTAGCTGCCCAAACCCAATTTCATAGGTAGTCTCCTCCTCGTCGCACGGGAAAATGCCGCGCCTTCGTCGTCGCAGAGTGTTAGCGAATGG
>CAXQKF010000361.1:0-2322 GCA_964224285.1 Donghicola sp.
GAGCAAACCGCCAAACTGGTCGAGGTCTTCGCCCGCGAAGGTCTGATCAACGTGGCGGGCGGCTGCTGCGGCACCACACCTGACCACATCCGCGCCATCGCGGAACAGGTCGCCCCCTACGCCCCCCGCCAGATCAAGGAGACCGCCGATGTCTAAACCTCTTCTGCGTCTTTCCGGTCTGGAGCCCTTTGTCCTGACCCCCGACATTCCCTTCGTTAACGTGGGCGAACGGACGAACGTCACCGGCTCGGCCAAGTTCCGCAAGCTGATCACCAACCGCGACTATGCCACCGCTCTGGATGTGGCCCGCGATCAGGTGGAAAACGGCGCTCAGATCATCGACGTGAACATGGATGAAGGACTGATCGACAGCAAACAGGCGATGATCGACTTTCTGAACCTCATCGCCGCCGAACCCGATATCGCCCGCGTGCCGATCATGATCGACAGTTCCAAATGGGAGGTGATCGAGGCCGGCCTGAAATGCGTGCAGGGCAAGCCGGTGGTGAACTCGATCTCGCTGAAAGAAGGCGAAGAGGCGTTCATCCACCACGCCAGCCTCTGCCTTGCCTATGGCGCGGCGGTCGTGGTCATGGCCTTCGATGAGGCAGGCCAAGCCGACACCCTTCAGCGCAAGATCGAGATTTGCGAACGCGCCTATAAGGTGCTGACCGAAAAGGTCGGCTTCCCGCCCGAAGACATCATCTTTGACCCCAACGTCTTTGCGGTCGCCACCGGCATCGAAGAGCATAACAACTACGGTGTCGATTTCATCGAGGCCACCCGCTGGATCCGCCAGAACCTGCCCCACGCCCATGTGTCGGGCGGGGTGTCGAACCTGTCGTTCAGCTTCCGTGGGAACGAGCCTGTGCGCGAGGCGATGCACGCTGTCTTCCTCTATCACGCCATTCAGGCGGGCATGGATATGGGCATCGTCAACGCAGGTCAGCTGGCGGTCTATGACCAGATTGACCCCGACCTACGCGACGCCTGTGAGGATGTGGTTCTGAACCGCACCCCAGATGCCACCGAGAACCTTCTAGAGATCGCAGAACGCTATCGCGGCACAGGCCGCGAAGAGAAAAAGCGCGATCTGGCGTGGCGCGACTGGCCGGTTGAAAAGCGGCTGGAACATGCGCTGGTCAACGGCATCACCGAATTCGTCGATGAGGATACCGAGGCCGCCCGCCTTCAGGCCGAAAAGCCGCTGGATGTGATCGAAGGCCCGCTGATGGCGGGGATGAACGTGGTTGGTGACCTATTCGGCGCGGGCAAGATGTTCCTGCCGCAGGTGGTCAAATCCGCCCGCGTGATGAAACAGGCCGTCGCCGTCCTGCTGCCCTATATGGAGGCCGACAAAGACGGCGGCCGCGAAGCGGCTGGCAAGGTCTTGATGGCCACCGTGAAAGGCGACGTCCACGACATCGGCAAGAACATCGTCGGCGTGGTACTGGCCTGCAATAACTACGAAATCATCGACCTTGGCGTCATGGTACCGCCCCAGAAAATTCTGGAAGAGGCCCGCAAGCACAACGTGGATATCATCGGCCTTTCGGGTCTGATCACGCCCTCGTTGGACGAAATGGTCCATCTGGCGACCGAACTGGAAAAAAGCGGCTTTGACATTCCGCTGCTGATCGGCGGCGCAACCACGTCCAAGGTGCATACGGCGGTGAAAATCTCGCCCCGCTACACGCGCAATCAGGCGATCTATGTGACCGATGCCAGCCGCGCGGTGGGTGTGGTCTCGGCCCTGCTTAGCCCGACCCAGCGGGACGGGTATATCGAAAACATCCGCACCGAATACACTGAGGTGGCCGACCGCCACGAGCGGGCAGAGCTTGCCAAACAGCGCCTGCCCTTGGCCGCCGCTCGCGACAATGCCTTGAAGCTGGATTGGGCGAACTACACTGTTCAGGCCCCGAAATTCACCGGTCAGAAGGTGATCGAGGACTGGGATCTGGCGGAAATCGCCCGCTACATCGACTGGACGCCCTTCTTCCAGACCTGGGAACTGAAAGGCGTCTACCCCCGCATTCTGGAACACGAAACCTACGGCGAGGCGGCGCGGAACCTCTTTGCCGACGCGCAGGCGATGCTACAGCGGATCATCGGTGAGGGCTGGTTCAAACCCCGCGCCGTGGTCGGCGTCTGGCCCGCGAACCGCAAAGGCGACGACATCCAGCTTTACGCCGATGACGCCCGCAGCCAGCCGCTACAGGTACTGCATACCCTGCGTCAGCAGACCTCAAAGCGGAAAGACAGCCCCAATCTGGCGCTGGCCGACTTCGTCGCGCCCGAAGGCGTGGCCGACTATGTGGG
>CAXQKF010000362.1:0-3411 GCA_964224285.1 Donghicola sp.
CGCCCTTCTACGTCTACGCATACGCGTTCGGCGACGGTCTGGTGAACGCGCTCTACGCCGCCTACCAAGAGCAGCCCGAGGGCTTCCAGGACAAGTATTTCGACATGCTCAAAGCGGGCGGATCGAAGCACCACAAAGAGCTGCTGGCCCCCTTCGGCCTCGATGCCTCGGACCCCAAATTCTGGGACAAGGGCCTGTCGATGATCGAAGGGTTCATCGACCAGCTTGAGGCGATGGAATAACCCCACCGCTATCCCCAAGAATACAGCACGCCGCCCGATCAGGGCGGCGTTCCTTTTTGTAGATCAGCTCTGCGCGTCCGCAAACACGCGGTCGATCATGGCCTGCGTGCCCTGCGAGAATTCCAACGGCACCGGATAGGCAGAACGATCCCCGCCGATCGCCGCACAGAAGTTCTCGACCTGCAGTTTGTAGTGCTGCGCGGCCGGGAAGCGTTCCTCACGGATCACACCGCCAGAGCACTCCACCGTCAGCTTCGGCTCCCCAAACACCTGCGCATTGAATGGGGCGGTCAGGGCCAGAACGCCCTTTTCCCCATGAAATTCCATGCGCTGACGGTTCGCCATGCGGATCGAGTTGATCAGGGTAAACGTCACATCCCCGAACCGCCCTGTGACGTTGGCAAAGGTGTCGATGCCATTCTCGAACTCCACATCCGCGCGCAATTCGGTCGGCTCCTGCCCCGTCACAAACCGCGCGGAGCCATAGGTATAGACCCCGATATCGCGAATGCCGCCACCGCCGGTTTCTGCCTTGTTGCGGATGTTGCCGGTGTCCGTGCGGTTGTCGAAGGTAAAGATCCCGTTCACATGGCGCAGCCGCCCGATCTCGCCACTCTCGACGATCTCTTTGGCGCGCTGCCATTGGGGGTGATGCAGGATCATGTAGGCTTCGGCCGCCATCAGGCCGCTCTGGTCCCGCAGGGCGATGATCTGGTCGATCTCGGGGGCGGTCATGGCGATGGGCTTTTCGCACAGCACATGCTTGCCCGCCTTCAGTGCCTTCAGCGCCCACTCCACATGCAGATGGTTCGGCAGCGGGATGTAGACCACGTCAATCTTGGGGTCGTGCAGCAGGGCATCATAGCTCTCGTAGACACGGATATCCGGCGCGAACGCACGGAACGGCGCGGATTTGTCGTAGCTGGAAGTCCCCAATCCCGCCAACCGCGCCCCGCTGGCCAGATGGATGGCAGGCCCCATATGCTCCCGGGCGAATTTGGCGGCCCCCAGAATGCCCCAGTTGTATATTTTGGTCATGGTTCCCCCAAATAAAAATCCCCCCGAAGCCTAAGGCCCGAGGGGATTTTCTACAACTCTGTCAGAGGCTCAGACTGCGGGCAGCATGCCCTTTTCACGGGCCAGTCCGGTCATCCGCTTCTGCAGCTTCTCAAAGGCACGGACCTCGATCTGGCGTATGCGTTCACGGCTTACACTGTATTCTGCCGACAGATCTTCGAGGGTGATGTTCTCTTCACTCAGACGGCGCTTGACCAGAATGTCTTTTTCACGGTCGTTCAGGACATCCATCGCCTCTGCCAGAAGTTGACGGCGCGAGTCCATTTCGTCCTGCGCTTCATACGCAGCGGCCTGGTTCGCATCCTCGTCTTCCAGCCAATCCTGCCACTGCGCCCCGCCATCCTCGTCAGAGCCGACAGTCGCGTTCAGCGATGCATCCCCGCCCGAAAGACGGCGGTTCATGCTGATCACTTCGTCCTCGGTCACACCAAGGTCGTTTGCGATCTTCTGCACGTGTTCGGGACGCAGATCGCCATCCTCAAGTGCACCGATACGGGATTTCGCCTTGCGCAGGTTGAAGAACAGTTTCTTCTGCGCCGAGGTTGTCCCCAGTTTCACCATCGACCAGCTGCGCAGGATGTATTCCTGAATGCTGGCGCGAATCCACCACATTGCATAGGTGGCCAGACGGAAGCCCTTTTCGGGATCAAAGCGTTTGACCGCCTGCATCAGACCCACGTTCGCCTCGGAGATCACCTCGGCTTGGGGCAGACCGTATCCGCGGTAGCCCATCGCAATTTTCGCGGCCAAGCGCAGGTGGCTGGTGACCATCTTGTGGGCCGCCTCTGTGTCTTGTTCCTCGACCCACCGCTTGGCCAGCATGTATTCTTCTTCAGGCTCCAGCAGAGGGAACTTGCGGATTTCCTGCATGTAGCGCGACAGACCGCCCTCTGGGGTGGGTGCCGGGAGATTTCCATAATTTGCCATTTGTCCCTCCTGAATGTAACAGGCTTTAACATCCAGCTAGGTAGCTGACTTCATGTATTCAAGTCCTCAGCCTCGCTTTGGTTCCATATAAAATGAGAGAGACTTGGCTGGATAGAGGGATTTCTGCGCACTCACGCACACGTGCGTGAGGATCACTTCTTGGTGCGCAATGCGTCAAGCAGTGAAACCATATCATCGGGCAGCGGCGCTTCGAAGGACATCTCCTCTTCGGTCACCGGATGGATAAACCCGAGGATGCGCGCGTGCAGAGCCTGACGCGGGAAATTCGCTGCGGCCTCGATCCCTGCAAGGGACAAAGCCTTGGGCGAGAGCTTCCGCCGTCCCCCATACACCGGATCACCGATCAAGGAGTGGCCCGCGTGAGTCATATGCACGCGAATCTGGTGAGTGCGTCCGGTTTCCAGCCAGCAATCCACCAAAGTCGCGCACCCCGGCGTCCCAAATGTTTCAACGATCCGCGCACGGGTCACCGCATGGCGACCGGTGTTAAAACTGACCGCCTGCCGCTGACGGTCCGTCTTGTGGCGGCCAAGGAACGAGGTGATCTTGATGATGTTGCCGGGTTCAAAGCTGACGCCCTTCACCCCTTTCAACCGAGGCTCGTTGCTGTCCGGCACCCCATAGACCACGGCCGAATAAACCCGCTCGACGCTGTGGTCTTCGAACTGGGCCGCGAGCCCGTGGTGGGCGCGGTCCGATTTTGCCACAACCAGCAGGCCGCTTGTTTCCTTGTCGATACGGTGCACGATCCCGGGACGTTTTTCGCCGCCGATGCCAGAGAGGGTATCGCCGCAATGGTGCAGCAGGGCATTCACCAGCGTCCCATTCGGGGAACCGGGCGCAGGGTGCACCACCATGCCCGCTGGCTTGTTCACCACGATCAGATCGTCGTCTTCGTAGATGATCTCCAGCGGGATATCCTCGGCCACGGTATCAACGTCAGTGGCAGCCTCGACCTGAATGGTGATCTCGTCATCCTCGGCCACTTTGGCTTTGGGGTCGGTCAAGACCTCTGCACCGCGCGACACCTTGCCATCTGCGATCAGTTTGGCAAGCCTTGTGCGCGACAGGGACGCTTCCTCTGGCACATCACGCGCCAAAGCTTTATCCAGTCGGAGCGGCGGATCTGCCGCGATGATGACGG
>CAXQKF010000363.1:0-4515 GCA_964224285.1 Donghicola sp.
CGGGCAGCTGCCACGCGATCGCCAAAAGTTGCAGCATCGGGGCTGTACCAGTTCTCTCCCATCAGACTCCCTTTCTCGGATCTGTCTTGATTGGTCATCGCGCCGAGACTAGGACAGGCCAGAGCGCTTTTCAAATGACCGAGGTTAAAGAATGTCTTTCCTGTCTACCGCCCTTGACCGAGTGAAACCGTCCCCCACCATCGCCGTCACACAAAAGGCGCGGGAACTGGCGGCATTGGGGCGGGATGTCATCAGCCTCGGGGCCGGTGAGCCCGACTTTGACACGCCCGATCACATCAAGGACGCAGCGAAAGCGGCAATCGCCGCAGGCAAAACGAAATACACCGCGCCGGACGGCATTCTAGAGCTGAAACAGGCCATCTGCGCCAAGTTCGCCCGCGACAACAATCTGGGCTACACGCCCGCGCAGGTCATCGTCTGCACCGGCGGCAAACAGGTGCTGTACAACGCCCTGATGGCGACCCTGAACCCCGGCGACGAGGTGATCATCCCCGCCCCCTACTGGGTCAGCTATCCCGACATGGTCCTGCTGGCAGGCGGCGAACCCGTGGCCGTGGAATGCGGCATCGAGACCGGCTTCAAGATGACGCCCGAACAACTCGAAGCAGCGATTACACCCAAGACCAAGTGGTTCCTCTTCAACTCGCCCTCGAACCCCACCGGCGCGGGCTACACCGCCGAGGAACTCAAGGGCCTGACCGACGTGCTCCTACGTCATCCCCACGTCTGGGTGATGTCGGACGACATGTACGAACACCTTGCCTTTGACGGCTTCGAATTCGCGACCCCTGCGCAGGTCGAACCCCAGCTGTATGACCGCACCCTGACCGTGAACGGCGTGTCTAAAGCCTACGCCATGACCGGCTGGCGTATCGGCTACGCTGCAGGCCCCGAACAGCTGATCGGCGCCATGCGCAAGATCCAGAGCCAGTCGACCTCGAACCCCTGCTCGGTCAGCCAATACGCGGCCCTCGAGGCCCTGAACGGCCCTCAGGACTTCATCGAGCCCAATAACGTGATGTTCAAACGCCGCCGCGATCTGGTGGTGGCAGGGCTGAACGCCTGCGAAGGCATCACCTGCCCCGTGCCCAACGGCGCCTTCTACGTCTACCCGAACATCGCGGGCTGCATCGGCAAAACCAGCGCCGGCGGCACCAAGATCGAAAATGACGAGGATTTCGCCACCGCCCTCCTCGAAGAAGAAAACGTAGCTGTCGTATTTGGCGCAGCGTTCGGCTTGTCTCCGAACTTCCGGATCAGCTACGCTACCTCTGACGAGGCCCTCCAAGAGGCCTGCACCCGCATCCAGCGGTTCTGTGCGAACTTGAAATAGGTTCTTAGGAGAGAGTGTTTTTATGTCATCCGAACTGCCCCCATATTACTTCCGGGTCCGCGAAAACGGGGCCTTTGTGTTTCGGGTCGACACGGAAAACCGGATGCGCCGCATCGAAATGGACCAGATCGCCGTTGTGAACATCCGCAACGGCGAGGTCAAACCCCATGGGGACCGCGGCCTCAGCGAAGAAGACCTGACCGCCATCCGCGACTGGATGAAGGACAGGTCGGACACCATCGCCCAGCGCCAGATCGACGACATCCTGCGCACCGTGGACCACCTGAACCTGACCACCCACTGGGCCCAGACCAAGGCCACGGATGAACAGTTGGAACAGGTTTCCGACTCGCTGCTCCTTGCGATGCACGACCTGCGCACCGTTCTGACCCGCAAAAAGGCAGAGCGCGTTCTGGCCGCCCAAGCGGCCAGCGGCGCAGGCACCGAAGAAGACTAAAGGATCAGGGGCGACTCAGGCCGCCTCTGGTGCATCGGGCATCGCGCCTTCCTCGGCGCGGATATTGGGCATACTGACCAGCCAGAACCGGCCCATCAGCAGGAACGCCGCGCTCGACAGGCCCAAAACCAGCCCCAGCCACACGCCCTGCGCGCCCCAGTCCAGCCAGACCCCGAACGCCAGCCCCGCGGGCGCGCCCACACCCCAATAACTGAAGGCCGCGATCCACATGGGCTTTGTCGTGTCCTGAAGGCCCCGCAGCAGCCCGATGGCCAGCACCTGCGCCCCGTCCACAAACTGGAACAACGCGGCCATCACCATCAGCGCGGCCCCCACGGTCAGGATTTCCTCAATGTAGACCTCGTCCTCGCGCATAAAGAGCATGATCAGCTCTTCGGGGAAGGTCAGCATCGCCGCCACAGCGATCACCGAAACCGCAAACGACATGGTCAGCGCCGCCACTCCAGCCCGCGCCAGATTGACCGAATCCCGACGCCCATAGGACGCCCCCGCCCGCACGGTCGCCGCATTCGACAGCCCCATGTGGATCATGAACGTCGCCGTTGCCACCTGCAGAACGATCCCGTGCGCCGCCAAGGGCACCGCCCCCAGCCAGCCCATCACCACCGCGGCAAAGGCGAACAAGGCCACCTCGCTCAGGGCGGTCAGGCCAATGGGCACCCCCAGCTTGAACACGGTCAGGAACACATCCCAATCGGGCCGCCACATGCGCTGGAACAGGGCATGTTCGGGCAGCACCCGCTGCGCATACCACATGCACCCGATCAACGAGACAACCTGCACCGTGACCGAAGCCAGAGCCGCCCCGCGCACACCCATCTCGGGCGCGCCCAGATGGCCAAAGATCAGCACATAGTTCACCGCCGCATTCGCGACCGCCGCCGCCACCGTGATCCACAGCACGACCGCCGTCCGCTCCAGCGCGGCCAGATAGCTCTTCATCACGTTAACGAACAGACCGGGCAGCATCCCCCAGCCAGCAATCCGCAGATAATCCTGCGCCAACTGCGCCAGATCCTCTTCCTGCCCGATCGCGATAAGCAAGGGTTTCGACCAGATAAACGCGGGCAAACACACCGCCCCGAACAGCAGGCTCAGCCACAGCCCCATGCGGGTCTGGCGGCGCACGGCCACCTCGTCCCCTTCGGCCTGCGACGCAGCCACCAAAGGCATCACCGCCCAAGCAAACCCAGACCCCAGAATAAACAGCGTCATAAACAAAGAGGTCGCCAGCACCACCGCCGCCAGTTCCTCGACCCCATAGCGCCCCAACATCAGCGTATCGGTCGCAAAGATCGCAAACTGCGCCAGATGCCCGCCGATAAGCGGCAGACCCAGCAGCAGCGTGGCACGGAAATGGGTGGAATAAGGGAGAGCTACATTTTTGACCATATGGTCGGCATAGTGTGCCCCCCGCATCCGGGCAAGCGCTTTCCCCTGCCCGAACACTCACATTTTCTTGGCCCTCTACAGGCCGCCAAAGACAGGCTTACGCATCGCCTTCGGACCGGCGGGTATCGGGATGCAAAGCCGTCCCCAGAATGTGCTCTGACTTGTGGATCACATGGCTCGCCCCGCCCACGATCAAGGGGTCCGGCGCCTTGACGATCTTATGGTCCTTGTCCGGATAGTCGATGGTGCTCAGGAAATGGCGCATACAGTTGATCCGAGCCCGCTTCTTGTCATCGGATTTCACGATGGTCCAAGGCGCATCCGCCGTATCCGTGTAAAAGAACATCGCCTCCTTGGCCTCGGTATAGTCGTCCCACTTGTCCAGACTGGCCTTGTCGATGGGCGACAGCTTCCAACGCTTCAGCGGGTCCGTCTCGCGGGCCTTGAACCGGCGGCGCTGCTCTTCTTGCGTGACCGAGAACCAGTACTTGTACAGCTTGATCCCCGACCGCACGAGCATCCGCTCCATGTCAGGGGCCTGCCGCATGAACTCGAGGTATTCGTTGGGCTCGCAAAAGCCCATCACCCGCTCAACACCCGCACGGTTGTACCAGGACCGGTCATAGAACACCATTTCCCCGACGGTCGGCAGCTCTTTGACATAGCGTTGGAAATACCACTGACCCTTCTCTTCCCACGTGGGCTTGTTCAGGGCCACAACCCGCGCCGCCCGCGGGTTCAGATGCTCCATAAACCGCTTGATGGTCCCGCCCTTACCAGCGGCATCCCGCCCCTCGAACAGCACGACAAAGCGTTGGCCCGTCTCCTGCGCCCACAGCTGCACCTTGAGCAGCTCGGCCTGCAACTTGGCCTTCTCGCGCTCGTAGCTGCGGCGCGACAGCTTGGTGTCATACGGGTATTCGCCGGTTTCAAAGGCCCGACGCACCTCCTCGGACGTGGCTCTATGAGGCCGCCGCACCGGCGCTTCAAGCTCCACGGGGGGCACCTCCACAGGGCCCGCGACCGCTTCGATCAGATCAACTTCTTCGTTCAGGGACCCCATTGCCTCTTCCATCCTGCGCTCCTTGTTACAACATGACAAAAGTATGACAGAACCAGCCGCCCCCGACCTTGCGATGGGTCAAAGAGCGCACGCACTTTTCGCGCATCACCCTCGCCATCGGCGCCGTCCTCGTCATGGCGCGCACCGCCTGAGCCCTAGTAGATCGTCAACCGCAATCGGAACTGTTCAACACCGGTCGAGCGAAACATCTGATACACGTTGACCTGA
>CAXQKF010000364.1:0-3929 GCA_964224285.1 Donghicola sp.
CGGATGTGGTGGTGGGTTTCCAGATCAGCTTGGTCGAGTCCGACTCGCCAAGGTCCGCTTCCAGCGCGTTCGCCACTTCGGCCAGATCGGTGTCCGCGGTGTAGATGGTGTGACCATCTTCCGACGACTCGACGTCTTCGGCGCCCGCTTCGATGGCGGCCATCATCACGTCATCGGCATCGCCAGCCGACGCGGGGTAGGTGATTTCACCCTTGCGCTCGAACATGAACCCGACCGAACCGGTTTCACCAAGGTTGCCGCCGTTCTTGCTAAAGGTCGAACGGACGGTCGAGGCGGTGCGGTTGCGGTTGTCGGTCATCGCTTCGACGATCACAGCCACACCGTTGGGGCCGTAACCTTCGTAGCGGATTTCTTCGTAGTCGTCGCCTTCGCCCGCCATCGACTTCTTAATCGCGCGTTCGATCACGTCCTTGGGGCACGAGTTCGATTTGGCTTCTTTGACAGCCAGACGCAGACGCGGGTTCTTCTCGGGATCAGGGTCGCCCATCTTGGCGGCGACGGTGATCTCTTTGGCGAGTTTCGAAAACAGTTTGGAGCGAGCCGCGTCCTGACGACCTTTGCGGTGCTGGATGTTAGCCCAGTTACTGTGGCCGGCCATGGGTGCCTCCGATTACCTAATTCTCAGCTTTGTGCCTCTATAAGGTAGGCACACGGGGGGCTGCAAGCGCCCCCGTGTGCCGAAGAGGCCCGAGTTTTAGGGGAAAAGCGGCCAAATCACAGGAATGAGAGCCGCAGCGATCAGCCCGATGCTCAGGTTCAGCGGAATACCCACGCGCATGAAGTCGGTGAACTTGTATCCGCCGGGCCCGTAAACCAGCGTGTTGGTCTGATACCCGATCGGGGTCGAGAAGCTGGCCGAAGCCGCCACCATCACCGCCACCACCAGCGGGCGTGGGTCTGCGCCGATTGCGGCAGCAAGGCCGATGGCAATCGGCGTCACAACGACGGCAACCGCGTTGTTCGTCACCAGCTCTGTCAGGACCGAGGTCAGCAGGAATATGGCCCAGATAATGATGAACGGCGGGAAGGTCTTGAGGACAGGCGCAACACCCGACACGATCAGATCCACCGCGCCGGAATTCTGCAGCCCTGCGCCAATCGCCAGCATCGAGAAGATCAGCGCCAAGAGGCGCCCTTCGACGAATTCGAACGCTTCGTCCGCGTCGATGCAGCGGGTTGCCAGAACCAGCGCAACCGCGAAAACGGACAGCATGAGGATCGGAGCAACACCGATGGCCGACAAGAAGACGATGCCGAACAGGCAGCCGATTGCGATGGGAGCCTGCTTGCGGCGATAGGCGCGCTCGGTCGGTTGGGCGATGTCCACCAGTTCCATGTCCTGCGCCAGTCGCTGGATGTCCGCAGGGGCCCCCTCGAGCAAAAGGGTGTCACCGACGCGAACCACTAGATCATCCAACTGGCGGCCAATGTTCTGGTTCCGGCGGTGCACGGCCAGCGGATAGACACCATAACGGCGGCGCAAACGCATGGAGCCAAGGCTGCGGCCCACCATCTTGCATCCGGGGGTAATCAGGACTTCGACGGTCTGGGTCTCGACCGAGGACAGCTTGTCCACCATCTTGAGGTCTTTGGACTGCTGAAGGCCCAAGAGTTCAGTCATCTCGGTGCGCAGAACAACGCGGTCACCGGCTTGCAGGACCACCGTGGTCAGATCGCGGCGCAGCGAGGCATCCCCGCGCAGCACGTCGATCAGGCGCACGCCGTCGCGCTTGAAGAGGTCAATCGACACCACATCCTGCCCGATCAGGGCGCTTTCTTCGGGGACGGCCACCTCGGTAAAGAACTTCATCTTCGACCGATTGCCGACCATGCCGGCAAGGCTGTCGCGCTTGGGTAGCAGGCGGCTGCCGATGAACATCATGTAGATCGCGCCCCAAGCCACGAGCACGATCCCCAAAGGCGTGACTTCGAAGATCGTAAAGGGCTCCAGTCCCTGATGGCGGGCAACACCATCAACCAGCAGGTTGGTCGATGTCCCGATCAGGGTCGTGGTGCCCCCCAGAATGGTCGCATAGCTCAGCGGGATCAGCAGTTGCGAGGGCATCATGTTCAGGGTGCGGGACAACTGGATGAACACGGGGATCATCACAACGACCACAGGGGTGTTCGACACGAATGCCGAAAAGACCACGACCGCGATCATCAGGCCCATCAAGGCCAGCTTGGGGTTCTGCTTTGCCTTGAAATCAGCGAACTGCGTAAAGGCAGCCAACGCGCCGGTCCGCACCAGCGCCCCCATCACGATAAAGAGCGCACCAATAGTCCAGGGCGCAGGGTTCGACAGGATTTCGAGCGCGCCCTGATAGGGCAGTATTCCCAGTGCCATCATGAGCGCCGCGCCAACAATGCCAACGACTTCAGTGGGATAGGTCTCGCGCATGAACAGAACGAACATGCCGATCACAATGATCAAAGCGAGGATCGCCTCATAGGCGTCTGGTAGTGCAAACACTTAAACTGATCTCCGCTCCCTTTGGCACAGCAGAGGCATTCTTTCGCAACGGTCCCCGCAGGGCAAGCCTACAGTGGTTCAACGCGGTTTTCAAAACGCCAAACGTCCGCGCACGAGGCACACTCTCAGGACGCGACTGGACCCGAAGCCTGAAGCCTTCCGCCCTGACGCACCATACACACGGTCTTGGCCAGACCGCTGCGGTCATCGGTTTCGACATAGACGCCGGACAGGGTCGCCTCGCCATTCGCGGGGGTGTAGCGGCCCTTGGACATGCCGGTCACAAAGCGGCGCATGGGTTCGGCTTTGTCCATGCCGATCACGCTGTTGTAGTCGCCGCACATGCCCGCGTCGGTCATATAAGCCGTGCCGCCCGACATGATCTGCGCGTCGCCAGTGGGGACGTGTGTGTGGGTGCCGACCACGAGGCTGGCCTTGCCATCCATCCAGTGACCGAGGCCCATCTTTTCGCTGGTCGCTTCGGCGTGGACGTCCACAATCGCCGCATTCACGGTCGCGCCCAACTTGTGGGTCCGCAGAATCTGATCGATCGCCGAGAACGGGTCGTCGAACGGGCGCTTCATGAACACTTGACCCAGAATCTGCGCCACAAGCACCTTGCGCCCGCCAGGGGCGTTAAAGATGCGGAACCCGCGACCGGGCGCGGTTCGGGCAAAGTTGATGGGTCGGATGATCCGGCTGTCACTCTCGATATGCTGGAGCATGTCTTTCTGGTCGAACGCATGATCGCCAAGGGTGATGCAATCCGCGCCAGCCTGAAAGATCAGGTTCGCGTGCTCTGCGCTCAGACCCATGCCGTTCGAGGTGTTCTCACCATTCACGACCACAAAATCCAGCGCCCACTCTTCTTTCAAGCGGGGCAGGTGCTCTTGGATGGCAGCGCGTCCTGCGCGGCCCACAACATCGCCGAGGAACATTATTTTCATGGCCCGTCCGTAGGCCCATGCCCGCCCAAGAGCAAGGCGCAAAGCCGTCGCAGCCTGCCTGAAATCGCAAAATTCCGCCGGATTGGCGCTGCTGGGGCCCTGTTCAGCGGATTGTGAGTGTGCCGGCAAACGGATCGGTTAGAGTGGCCTGATCCGGCAGTGCACAGAACAACAGGATGCATATCATGAAAACAGGCACAAAGCTGCTCGCGATGGCGTTGCTCGTCGCAGGGTGCAGCACCACCAATCCCGAAGAGAAGGCTCTGACGGGCTATTACTCTCCTCCGTGGCAGTCGGGGCTGAAAGAGATCCGGCCCTATCCGGCCCAAGGCGCGATTTGCAAAGAGATCGGGTACAACATGGTCTCACGCGACTTCTACGACGACTCAAAGCTGTTGGTGGGCTGCCCGCGCACAGAGCAAGCCGAGATCAACAAGCGCGTTGCCGAAGGCGGGGTCGAGGTCGGTTATATCCACCATTGGGCCCTG
>CAXQKF010000365.1:0-4035 GCA_964224285.1 Donghicola sp.
ATAGGTATAGAACGCCTCGGCCACTGCGCCCGCCGACGGCAGCAAAACCATGCGCTGGAGCAAAGGGTCATGCCATTCTGAAGGCACCAGCGCCGAGGTTCCACGTGTCGCCAACTCTGGCGCGAGAGCGAGGGAATGGGCGATCAGCCCACCTTCGGTATTGCCGGACATGGCGAATTGCGCGGCTTGCGCGACGTTTTCCCCGAGCACCAGATGAGGCTGTATCGCGTCCCACAGACCTGCGTGCTCCAAGGCTTCTTTGGCGCGCTGGCCGTAGGGGGCGTGATCGGGGTTGGCGATAGCAAAACGTGACACGCGTCCATCGCCCAAGGCACGGCGTAAATCCTCGAGCTCTCCGTCAGCCTGCAACGCCGACCCCGCAGGGACAATGATCGACACACGGCCCTCGGCATAGAGCACACCTGCATCCCGGGTCAGTCCCTCTGCGGCGAGGCCATGTACAAAGCTCTCGTCCGCGGCCATGAACATCTGGAACGGCGCCCCTGCCCTGATCTGGCGCGCGAGATTCCCCGTCGCGCCCAAGCTGATCCGGACCTCCTGTCCCGTTTCCGCAGTGAAGTTCTGCGCCAGTTCAGTGATCGCAAAAGACAGATCCGACGCAACCGCGATGACTGGCACATCAGAAGCCCGCGCTGCCTGACCCAGCAGCGCCCCCGCCCCGATGGACAAGGCAAATTCTCTGCGCGTCAGTCGCACCCGAGATGTCCTTTCATTCTTTCCCACGGGAAATAACGCCACCCGATAGTCCCACCGTCAACCGTTATTTTCCCTTGGCCATATCCGACAACAGGTCCGACATTTCCTGCAGTTCGCGGGCGCCAGACTCTGCGGCGCGAGTCTCGACCGCCCGATAAAGATGCAGAACCTTTTGCCCCAAAGGCGTCACAATTGCCCCGCCGCCTTTGCGTCCACCACGGGCGCTGTGAACCAAAGGGCCCTCGAACATCGCGTTCAATGTCCCGACCAACATCCAGGCACGCTTATAGCTCATCCCCATTTCGCGCCCTGCAGCGGAAATAGATCCCGTATTATCAATACGTTCAAGGAGCTCAGCCTTGCCCGGACCCAGCATTACGTCGGGGGCAAAAACGATGCGCAATCGCACATCAGGGCGTTCGGTATTATCATTCATAACGACAGACTAACGCAAAGCCGAAAATGCACTAACGAAAAATCAAGCACCCCAAAAGTGTTTTTTATTGGGCAAACGCATCCAAATGATGTACAACCCTAAGCAGTATCACGCAGACATCTAACGTCACAAAGAGTGAGCGGTGGCGAGGGCGTTGTGTCCCCTTAGCGTTTATTGATGGTGTTAGTCTTTTCTCGTTTCCCCAGATATCTGCAGTTTAACGAGTTCCCTTTTACCCCTTAATCAAAGAGCAGCCTGCCTTGGCTGACCTGTCGTGCCACGACAAAAGCGACCCTGCCCATCGGACAGGGTCGCCGTGCCACTTCACTCGTCCCTTGATATTGTTTTGACTTGAACAATGGTGCGGCCCCTCCGCCGCGAACTCATACCCCTAGTGACAAACTCAAGTAGATGTCGCGCCCGTCGACGCGCACCGGATAGGACGCGGTCTGACCGCTATCCGCACCTTGGGCCATCCCTGTCTCCAGCGAGATAACCCAGTTGTGCAACGGGCATGTGACGCACCCGTCATGCACGATTCCCTGCGAGAGCGGCCCGTTCTTGTGCGGGCACTTATCCTCTAGGGCAAAGATTTCGTCCTTGGCGGTGCGGAAGACCGCAATGGTCGTCTCGCCGTTCTTGACACAGCGCGACCCCTGGACGGGCACATCGTCGATGGTCCCGATCAGGCGCCAGTCCAGTTGGTTTTCGATAACGGGGGCGTTCATTCTGCGGGCTCCGATACGGTGGCGGGCGTGTTGAAAACGGCCAAGGGGTTGAACTCGTGCTTGTCCACGCCCGAGACGCGCTCGGACCACGGGTCGGACTGGCTGAATTTCTGGCTGTAGATAAAGCGTTCGTTGTAGGCGCGGCGGCTGTCCAGATCGTCAAAGATCGCGGCCTTCACGGTGTCGTAGCCCACGCGGTCGGCCCATTTGTAGATGCGCTCCAGATAGAAGCCCTGTTCGCGGTACATCTGGGTCATGGCGCCTGCGATCTCCATGACCTCTTCTTCGGTCTTCACGGTGCCAAGCTTGGTCGTGCCCTGAATGTGCAGACCCGCCGCACCGCCATAGACAATCTCGTAGCCGCTATCGACGCAGATCACGCCGATGTCCTTGCAGGTCGCTTCGGCGCAGTTGCGGGGGCAACCGGTGACGGCCAGTTTGACCTTGGCAGGCGTCCACGAACCCCACATGAATTTCTCGAGTTTGATACCGAGGCCGGTGGAGTCCTGCGTGCCAAAGCGGCACCAGGTGCTGCCCACACAGGTTTTCACAGTCCGCAGACCCTTGGCATAAGCGTGGCCCGAGACCATGCCAGCGGCGTTCAGGTCGGCCCAGACGGCGGGCAGATCCTCTTTCTTGACGCCCAACAGGTCGATGCGCTGACCGCCGGTGACTTTGACGTCGGGGATCTGGAACTTGTCGACCACATCCGCGATCGCGCGCAATTCGTCCGAGGTGGTCATCCCGCCCCACATCCGAGGCACCACGGAATAGGTGCCGTCTTTCTGGATGTTGGCGTGGACGCGTTCGTTGATAAAGCGCGACTGCTGGTCGTCTTTGTATTCGCCCGGCCAATCGGCAAGCAGGTAGTAGTTCAGCGCCGGACGGCATTTCGCACAGCCGCCCGAGGATTTCCACTCCAGCTCCTGCATGACAGCGGGGATGGACTTCAGGCCCTTGGCTTTGATCAGGCGGCGCACATCGCCGTGGCCCAGATCGGTACAGCCGCACATGCCCTCGGCCTTCTTGGCGTAGCCGTCGCCAAGGGTGATCGCCATCACGCTCTCGACCAGACCGGTGCAGGTCCCGCAAGAGGCCGAGGCTTTGGTGTGAGCCCGTACTTCTGCGAGTGAGGTCAGGCCCTTGTCCTGAATAGTCTTGACGATCTGGCCCTTGCAGATGCCGTTACAGCCGCAGATTTCCGCGTCATCGGCCAGATTGGCCACAGCCGCCAGCGGGTCCGCTGCCGCGCCACCTTGGTGGGCCTGACCAAAGATCAGGGTATCGCGGATCTCGCTGATGTCCTGACCGGATTTCAGCATCTCGTTGTACCACATGCCGTCGGTGACATCGCCGTACAGCACCGCGCCAACCACCTGATTGCCGCGCATGATCACACGGCGATAGGTGCCGCGGTTCGCATCGCGCAGAACCACGTCCTCCAGATCGGGGCCATCGCCGAATTCGCCGACCGAATAGAGGTTTACACCTGTGACCTTCAGCTTGGTCGGGGTCTCTGCGTGGACAAAGTCGTTGTCTTCCAGCTTGCACAGGTGGTGCGCGGCCGACTTGGCCATCTGATAGAGAGGCGCCACCAGACCATAAACGCGGCCGCCCACTTCGGCACATTCACCGACCGAGTAGATGTCCGAGTCCGAGGTGCACATGGCGCTGTCGGTCACAATCCCGCGGTTCACGTCGAGACCGGACTCTTTGGCCAGTTCCACATTCGGGCGGATGCCCACGGCCATCACAACCAGCGAGGCGTCGATGATCGTGCCGTCTTCCAGCTCGACCTGCTCGACCTTGCCATTGCCGTGGATCGCCTTGGTGTTCGCGCCGCAGAGCACTTCGATCCCGCGCCCTTCGAGTTCCTTTTGCAGCAAGTAGCCTGCGGCGGGGTCCAACTGACGCTCCATCAAGGTGGGCATCAAGTGCAGAACGGTCACGTCCATCCCGCGCATTTTCAGACCTGCCGCAGCCTCCAGACCCAAGAGACCGCCGCCGATGACAACCGCACGACCGCCCTGCTCAACCGCTTTGAGCATCCCGTCCACGTCGTCCAGATCGCGGTAGGCCAGAACGCCGTCCAGCTGATGGCCCGGCACCGGAATGAGAAAGGGGTTCGAGCCCGTCGCCAGCACCAGCTTGTCA
>CAXQKF010000366.1:0-18400 GCA_964224285.1 Donghicola sp.
GGCACGCATTCGGGGCTTTTCTTGGCGAGGCCCAGTGGGCAGTGAGCGCCGCTGCTGGCCGCGAAAGTTGCCGGAGCGGAGAATGTGGCGGCAAGTGCTGCTGCTGCAATCAGGACAGTGCGTTTCATGGCGCTGTCCTTTGTTGTTCAGCGACCTAACGCAAAAGCCGCGATGCAGTTCGCACTGCTCGCGGCTCTGTGATGGTGGTGATTGGCCCCGTGATCAGCCGCGGCCGCGGGCCGAGAACCGTGGGAGCATGGCGCTGAAGTCCTTGCCGCTGCCCTCTTCGGTTTCGACAAAGGTCTGGTAGAGCGTTTCGGCCAGTTGCCCCATCGGCGTATCAGCGTCCGCGCTGGCGGCGGCCTGTTGGGAAAGGCGCAGATCCTTGAGCATCAGATCGGCGGCGAACCCCGGTTTGTAGTCATTGTCCGACGGGGATTGTGGACCGACCCCCGGGGCAGGGCAGTAGGCGTTGATCGACCAGCTGGCCCCCGAAGAGGTCGAGACCACGTCGAACATCGCCTGACGGTCGAGCCCCAGTTTGTCGGCCAGTGCAAAGGCCTCGCAGGTGGCGATCATGGTGACGCCAAGTATCATGTTGTTGCAAATTTTGGCCGCCTGACCGTTGCCCGAAGGGCCGCAGTGCACGGCCTTCTGGCCCATTATGTCGAACAGGGGTTTGGCGGTTTCGAATGCGGTCTCGCTGCCGCCGACCATAAAGGTCAGGGTGCCTGCCGCTGCTCCGCCGATGCCGCCGGAGACCGGCGCGTCCAGCGCGTCGAGGCCGTTCTCGCGCGCTTGGGTCGAGACCGCGCGGGCACTGTCCACATCGACGGTCGAGCAGTCGAGAAGCACGCTGCCTTTGGGCATGACCGGAATCACTTCGCCGGCGACCTTTTGCAGGATAGCGCCGTTGGGCAGCATGGTGATGACAACGTCCGCAGTGGCAGCGGCGTCGGCTGCAGAGCTGGCGGTTGCGATGCCGTCAAGTGTCACCCCTGCGGCGTCGTATCCGGTAACGTCGTGGCCCGCTTTGGCGAGATTGAGCGCCATGGGGGCCCCCATGTTTCCCAGACCGATAAATGCGATTTTCATTGTGTCCTCCCTTGGGCGCGGGTCGTCTTCGGTGCCGCGACGCTGCGCCCAGTGGATCGCGGGGGATTTGAGTATTTTGGGCAAAAAGAAGCTAGAAGCGCAGTTCGTTTTCCCCGAGCGGTTCAATCATGCGGTCGATTTCCGCCTGCGTGAGGTCTGCGGGGCTGCTGTGGGTCCATTTGGGCGTGCGGTCCTTGTCGATGACCTGGGCGCGGATGCCTTCGAGGAAGTCGCCTTGCTCCTGAGCGCGGTAGGTGCAGCGGTATTCCCATGTCAGGGCATCGCGCAGGTCCGGTTCGGGGCGTTGACGGCGGATGAGTGTCAGTGAAGTGGCCATTGCGAGCGGGGCGTGATGGCGCAGGGATGCCAGTGTTTCAGTGGCGAGTTCGGAAGAGTTGCTTTGGAGACGTTCGAAGATGCCGGTCAGGGTTTCGGCGGAAAAGAGCTCGTCGATCAGGTCCAGTTTGTGGGTCAGGGCAGACTCGGGCGCCGGATGTAGCGTGGCCGTCAGGGCGGTGATATCGCCGGTTTCGATGAGTTGCTGTTTCAGGGCGTCCCAATCGGTTTCGGCGATGTAGTGATCTGCAAAACCGGCGAGGATGGCATCGCCTGCTTCCATGCGGGCACCGGTCAGGCCGAGGTATTCGCCCAGATGACCCGGAGCTGCGGCCAACAGGGCGGTCCCACCCACATCAGGAACGAGGCCGATCCCGCATTCCGGCATCGCCATGCGGGTGGAATCGCCGACGATCCGGTGCTTGACGTGACAGCCGACACCGACGCCGCCGCCCATCACGTAGCCTTGCATAAAGCTGACGATCGGCTTGGGGAAAGTGGCGAGCCGGTTGTTCATCCGGTACTCGTCAGCCCAGAATTGCCGTGCCTCGGTGTAGTTGCCTGCGATGCCCTGATGGTAGATGGCGGCGATATCTCCGCCTGCGCAAAAGGCGCGCTCGCCCTCGGCGTCGATCAGGATGATCTGGACCGCGTCGTTCTGTTCCCAGTCGTCCAGTGCGGCGGCGATGGCTTTGCACATGTCGTAGGAAAGGGCGTTCAGTGCCTTGGGGCGGGTGAGGGTGATGCGACCGGCGCGGCCTTCGATCCGTGTGGAAATGTCTGATGTCATCTTTCGGCCAGCAATTGACGCGCCACAATCAGGCGCATGATTTCGTTGGTGCCCTCGAGGATCTGGTGCACGCGTAGATCGCGG
The DNA here is from genome assembly GCA_964224285.1 of Donghicola sp. GTDB lineage: Bacteria > Pseudomonadota > Alphaproteobacteria > Rhodobacterales > Rhodobacteraceae > Donghicola. Next base: position 2,306 of record CAXQKF010000366.1, read on the forward strand.
ACAATCTTTTCGATTCCGTAATCGGCAAGGTATCCGTAGCCACCATGAAGCTGCAGGCACTGGTCGGCAACGCGGCTGCCTGCTTCGGTCACGAATTTCTTGGCCATGGCGCAGAATTTGGTGGCGTCCGGCGTGCCCTGATCCAGTTTCCACGCGGCCTGCCGCAGGAAGGTGCGGGCGGCCTGGAGTTCGATCTCGGCATCTGCGAGGCGGAATTGCAGGGCCTGGAACTGGTCGATGGATTTCCCAAAGGCTTTGCGCTCTGCCATGTAGGTCAGGGTTTGGGTCAGGGCGGACTGGGCCGCGCCAAGAGAGCAGGCCGAGATGTTCAGGCGGCCGCCGTCCAGACCTTTCATCGCGTATTTGAAGCCTTCGCCCTCGGTCCCGAGCAGGTTCGATGCCGGAATGTGGCAGTCGTCCATCTGGACTTGGCGCGTGGGCTGGGAGCGCCAGCCCATCTTGTCCTCGAGCCCGCCAAAGCTGAGGCCTTCTGTACCGTCCTCGATCACAAAGGCCGAGATGCCGCGGGGGCTGTCGTCGCCCGAGCGGGCCATAACGATGTAGGCGTCCGAATAGCCTCCGCCCGAGATGAAGGCCTTGGTTCCTGTCAGGCTGTAGCCCTGATCGGTGGCCGTGGCGCGGGTGCGCAAAGCCGCGGCGTCACTGCCGGAACCGGGTTCTGTCAGACAGTAAGAGAAGATTTTCTCCATGCTCAGGGCGTCTGGCAGATAGCGGTCGCGCATCTCGTCGCTGGCAAAGCTGTCCAGCATCTTTGCGCACATGTTGTGGATCGACAGGAACGCAGCGACAGACGGGAAGGACATGGACAGGTCTTCGACCACCAGCGTGGCGTCGAGACGGCTCAGGCCAGAGCCGCCATTCTTTTCGGAGACATAGAGCCCGCCGAATCCCAGTTCGGCCAATTTGGGCCAGATTTCTTTGGGAATGGTGCCTTCGCGTTCCCACGTCTGGGCATGGGGTGCGATGTGTTCCTCTCCGAATGCGCGGGCCATATCGAATATGGCCTGTTGTTCTTCGGTCAGTGCGAAATCCATGGCGCGGCCTCCCCTCCGGTGCATGAATTGAACAATTGTTCAGATGATTGCCCTGAACCCCGTATGATTGCAAGAGCGAGATGCTGCGCGTATATGCCAAACCTAGCGCGAATTGGCCCAAGAGCGAGGAGCCCTCATGCCCGCCAAGCCCGTCGAGGCGACCCCGATGCAGACCGCAAAGCGTCTGCTGAACGATGAACTGCTGCCCCGGTGGAAGCTCTATGCCCTGAACGTGGTGTTCATGATCGGGGTTTCTGTGTTTACCGGTTTGCTCGCTTGGTCCACCAAGCGGATTGTGAACGACGTCTTTGTTTCGGAAAATGTGTCCGAGGCATGGATCGTGGCAGGGTTGGTGATCGCGATCAGCGTGGCCAAGAGCTTCTTCCAGTACGGGAATGCGGTGATCCAGACAGTGATGAACCGGCAGATTGCGGCGAATAACCAGAAGCAGCTGTTCGAGAATGTGCTCTATCGGGACGTGGATTTCTTTGCGGGTCTGCACCCGGCCAAGCACATGCAGCGGATCATGATGTTCGGCAAATCCTGCGGGACGGTGGTGGTGAACATCGCCAATAAACTGGTTACCGACATTCTGACGCTGCTCGCTCTGGTCGCGGTGATGATCTATCAGGACGCTACCATGTCCCTGATCTGTCTGGTGATTTTCCCTCTGATCTTCTTCTTGGTCGGGCGGTTGATCAAAAGCGTTCGCAGGCATTCGAAGCATGAAACAGAGCTTTTGCAGGTCATGGCCTCGACCGGCGTTGAGTCGATCGAAGGAATTCGCACGGTCAAAAGCTATGCGCTAGAGGATAAATCGGCCCGCCGCTTTGCCAAAGTCGTCGAGGATCTGGAGCAGCGCGTCGTCCGGATCGCTAAGGCGACAAATGCCACCGTGCCTCTCATGGAGCTTCTGGGCGGGGTCGTGATCGGTCTGTTCGTGATGTACGCCAGCTGGCAGACCATCACCAACGGCAAGACCCCGGGTGAGTTCACGGCGTTTATCACCGCCTTCCTGTTGGCCTATCAGCCTGCGGAACGTGTGTCGAAGACGTTGGTCGATATCCAGAAGGGCCTCGTTCACGTGACCATGATGCACGAGATGTTGGATACGCCGCAGGCAGCGACCCGAACGGGCACACTTGGTCTTGAGGGGGTAGAGCCCTCGATCGGGTTCGAGGATGTCAGCTTCTACTATGCCGATGATGCGCCTGCGTTGCACAACGTCGATCTGAAGATCAATGCAGGAGAGCGGATTGCGATCGTGGGCCGATCCGGTGCGGGCAAGACGACCTTTATCGACCTGTGTCAGCGGTTCTATGATCCGACGGATGGGGTTGTGCGGTTGGGTGCGCTGGATCTCAAGGATGTTTCGCCCGAAGCACTGCGCGACGGCATCGCCCTGATTTCGCAGGATGTGTTCCTGTTTGATGGCACGATCCGCGACAACATTCTGGACGGCCACGCCACCGCAAGCGACGCCGAGGTGCAGGACGCCGTGCGCCGCGCTGCGCTGGACAACGTGCTGGACAAGCTGCAAGGCGGGCTGGAGGCTCAGGTCGTGCCGAATGGCTCGAACCTGTCTGGCGGGCAGAAACAGCGTGTGGGTATCGCACGCGCGCTGGTCAAGCAGGCCAAGGTCTACATCTTTGACGAGGCGACCAGCGCTCTCGACGGTGAAAACGACCGCGCGGTGATGGAGGCTGTGGTGCAGGGTGCCAAGGACAGCACTATGCTGTTCGTGACCCACCGGCCTTCGACGCTAGCGTGGGTGGATCGCGTGCTGGTGCTGGATCACGGGCGTGTTGTGGGCTTTGACACCCACGAGGCGCTCATGGCCGAGAATGCCCTCTATCGCAGTCTGTTCAACCTCGAGATGGATCAGGCCTGACGGCCAATCGTCTCGAGGATGATCTGCTCAACGCGGGCGAGGCCCTTGTCGGTGTCGAACTTGTTCTCGGCGGTTTGGCGGGCGGCAGCGGCCATCGCGCTGCGGTCTGCCTGATCCAGCACAGCCGCAATCTGCCGGCTGAACCCTTCTTCGTCCCACTCGTCCACCAGATAGCCGTTCACACCATGCTCGACGGCCTCGGGGATGCCCGCGTGGTTGGTCGAGATTGTGATGCACCCGCAGGCCAGAGCCTCTTGGATTGCGGTGGGCAGTCCTTCGGTGTTGCCGTCTGCGGCGGTGATCGAGTGCTGTAGAAACACTTCGGTGGTCAGCAGGTGCTGGCGGACATAGTCGTGGGGCTGTTGCCCGTGGAAGGTGACCTGATCCGCGATGCCCATATCGGCGGCCAGTTTCTGGCAGTCTTCCAGCAAGGGGCCGGAGCCGATGAAGTCGAGCCGCGCTTCGGGGTGGTTTTGCACGGCCTTGCCAAAGGCGCGCAGGGTGATCTGGGGGGCTTTCTTCTCCACAAACCGACCCACGGCGAGGAAGCTGCCCGGCCGTTTGTCACCCGGCACAAAGCGGCGGATGTCCACGCCAGAGGGCACCACATGGGCGTTCTGGTTCACTGCAACGCCGTGGCGCTTCAGGTTGTCCAGCAGGAACTGGCTGACAGAAAAGACGCCCGCCAGACGCGGCATCATCTTGTTATAGGCTTTGACGATCCGCGGGCGCTGGATCTGCTTGGAGGCATCAGTCCCGCGGAAATAGGTGAAGATCGGGATATCCCGTTCATTGGCCAAGGGCGCCAGCGCCAAGGCCTGCGTGCCGAATTCGGCCAGAATGACGTCTACTTGATGTTCGCGTAGGAACGCGGTCAGGTCCGATTTCGCCTGTCCGTAGGGCAGACGCGATGTCCCGTGTTTCAGGGTGTTCAGCGGGATGTGCCAGAGCAGTCCCTGCAGCAGAGCAGCCGTGCCGCCCGCCCGTTGACGCCGTTCGAACACGGGTTTGCCGAGTGGATTTTCGCCGTGATATCGCCCCGTGATTACCCCGACGGATCCGCCGAAAATCTCTGCGATGTGACGGTTCACAAAAGTCTCGCCGAGGCGGTAGTAGTCGCCGGTTGCGATGCAGACGCGGGGCAGGGTCATCAGATCACTTTCTGTAGAGCGTCACGCAGTTCAATCGCGTGGGCAGGCACATCGTAGAGACGTTCAAAGCAAGCGCGGGCGTTCTTGGCGATCGCCTCGCGTTCGGCATCGTGGGCGACATAATGGCGGATCATGTCGATCATCTCGTCCTCGGTGTCAAAAGCGGCATAGTCCCATCCTTTGACCACCGGCGCACGTAGCCACAGAGGTTCGATGTCGTTGTTCGACAGGGCAAAGGCGCCTGCGTAAAACAGCTCCAGATGGCGATGGGTAAACGGACCGATGCCGGAAAGAGCGAGGTTGACCTTGGTGGTGAGCAGGGTCTGCAGATACTCGGGCTTTTCCATCAACTCGCCCTTCAGGTGGGCGGGGACTTCGACTTGGCCGTTCGAGGCCAGACCGCCCTTGAGGCGCAGATCGCCAAGTTCTGCGGTCACGCGTTCCCACGCAGCCACACGGTTGTCGAAACGGTTCGGGCCTAGTTTTCCCGAAAAGTAGACGTCGTGGGTCTTGTCGTGCTGGTAGCCGTATTGGGGCAATGTGAAGCCGGTATTCTTGTTCTTGAAACGCCAGCTCATATTCAGAAGTTGGTTCGACAACAGGGTCGTCACCAGTTTGGCGCGGTTGCTATTGGAAAGCTCGTACCGGCCCAGATCCGCAAAGGGTTCGCGTTTGAACAGAATGTCGAATCCGTCGGCAACACCGTCCGGAGCCATCTCGGTCGGGCGGGCCTGTCCGATAAACAGCGCCGACGGACGGTTCCACGTGCGCAGCAAGGCGTTCGCTTCTCTCGGGTCTTGCCACGGAAAGCCGGATTTTGCGTTGACGACAATGGCATCGAACCTGCGCAGATCGGCGGGCGACATTTCCGAGGTTTCGCGGAAGGTACGGCGCGTGACATCGCATCCGTAATGCAGGCTTGCTTCGAAGAATCCGTCTTGCCCGTCGGTGAAACCGGTCAACCACCGTTGAAGGCGTTTCGACCAGTGGCGCTTCTCACGCTTGCGAATGACGTACAGAATTTTCATGGCACACCTGTTCAATCTGCCTTCGTTTACCTCGGGCGGTGCCCGAGGGGAACCGGCTAGTCGAAACTGTCGTAGATTTCCAGCATCGCTGTCACATGACGTTCCGCCGAAAACGTTTGTGTTGCGTGGGCGTAGGCATGGTTTGTCAGTCGGTCCACCCGATCGGGGTCTGCCAGTAGGTCGCCCACAGCCTTTGCGAACGCGGCGCATTCGTCGGGGCGCACCAGTACACCGGTCTCGTCATGCCTGATGATCTCGCTGTGGCCCGCATCATCCGATGCCACGACCGGCACGGAATGCAGCATTGCCTCGACGAGCGTTCTGCCAAAGGCTTCTTTCACTGCGGGCGCGATCAGAAGATCAAGGCCCGCGATCCAGGGCGAGATAGGGTAGTGGGGGCCCACGTGCTTGACCACATTGCCGAGACCACCTGCCTCTATGGCGGCATTCAATTCGTCGATGTGGGGCGAACGCGCCTCTCCGAGCATGATGAACTGCAAGTCCGTCCTGCCGGATGCGACCATCTCTTTGGCGATCTCCACAAAGAGAGTTGGCCGTTTGCGGGTGTCGAGATTGGCGATGTAGCCGACGATTTTCTTTTCAGGTGAGAGGTCGAGGCGGCGTTTCAGTGCGGCTTTGGCGGCGGCACGGTCCGTCTGTTCGGGGATTTCGAAGGGATTGTAGAGCACACGCGCCCGCTTGCGCATGGCAGGTGGAAACTGCTCTTTGCAATATTCCGAAACGGCGAGGACTTTCGAAGCATGCGCTGTGTACTTGTCCAGGCGCTTTGCGGTCGTTGGCGTGCGCTGGTGCCAGATATGGGGAATGCCCACGCGGTTGGCAGCCATGCCCCAGATGATGTGCATACGGATATCGTTGGTATGGACGATGTCGATGCGCTGGTCGCGCAGAAAGCGGGCCAGTTTGGGGACGCCGCGCCATGCCTTGAGGAATTGCTTGCGATAGGGGCCGGTGTTCAGGAACGCCACGTCATGGGCGGTGATCGCGGTCATGCCAAATTGCGCCAGATATTCGGTCAGCGGTCCGTCCTGATGCTGGGCAATGACAGGCTCGTAACGTGCGGGCAGAACGCGTGCCAGAGTGAGAGAGGAAATATGGCTGCCCCCGACGCTATCACCGACATAAGGAAAGAGAATGCGTTTCATGTTTTCCGCCAAAAGCTGTCCAGCAGGGGCAGGGCCGGCGACGGCGGCTCGAGGGTCGCCAGCAGCCGGTCGGGCCAGTCCGTATTGGAATAGAATGCATTGATAGCCGAAATGTCGATCGGTTGCAGGCTCTGCATTCCATAGGTCGTACCCCGAGCGCACAGCCCCAGATAGTCGTATGGCTGGCTGTCCAGACCGGGCACGTGGATCACAGGGCACCCCAGAGACAGGAGTTCGGTCTGAACCGAACTGTTGCCGCAAATCACGATATCACAGGCACTGGCGAAATCGGTCAGACTCTCGCCGTGGGGGCGGAGTGTGACTGTGCTCTTGAGGTTGGTGCTGTCAAAGGCCGCGATGCGCGGGTGGGGGCGCAGTAGCACCTTCTCGATGGGCAGTTCGGCAAGAAGCGTATCATGCAGCGTCGTCACCTGTTCGGGCGTTCCGAAAGCATTCAGGCAAATCCCGATCGATTTGATCCGGGACGGCAGCTGGATTGGTGCGGGTGCCGGCACCTTTTGGCGATAGGCGGAAATGCCTTGTTTTTCGGCGGAAACCGCTGCGGGTTCGCTGAGCACGATCGCATGGGTGTAGCCAAGTTTCGGGATCGACCGGAAATGCTGGTAGAGTTGCCAATGCACGGCAGGAATGCCAGCCATCGCTGCACCAAGGGTCATTGCCACACGGCGTTCGGACAAATCCCCGATATGGAGGGTCATCCCCTGTGTGCCGCGAAAGATATCCCGATAGACCAGACTGGCTATGAGGAAGGCGCGCTGATAGTTCTTCAGGTTTTTTGTCTGTAGTGCGCGATCATAGCAAAAGGCGCGCATGTGTGTTTGGGCCCGCTCGAGACGGGTCGCGGGTCTTGGAATAGAAATGTCCGAAGCCGCGAGGCCATGATCGACCAGTGCCCGCATGACCCGTTCTGCCTTGCTGGCTGTGGTCACGGGATCCAACAGGACGGCCTGCGTTGAAGCTGTGGTGTCGAACCGCTCGTTGCCGACGAAATGCGTCGGGGACATGCGCCCCAGCTCTTCGAATGGACGTTTTTTCGAGAGCCCCTTACGGCGGTAATCTGCCAGAATATCAAGATGTTTGAACGCGGCGCGCAAGAGCAGAGGGTGATAGCGAGACATAGCGTTCAGTCTGTTAGGCCAGGTTCAGCCTTCGTAGCCAAAGCCCATCGGGCTGTCAAAGGCGGCAGGAGAAGCGGCTTTCCTTTTGGCCGAAAATGGCTCAGAAGTTCCACAAACACGGGAAGGCCAGAAGAGCTGCGTGTCGCCCGCCAGACCGAGCGATGCCCCTACTTCATTTGGCCGGCTAAGTCAGGGAGTTCCGAGAGTGTCGCATACAAAACCCAAGGTGCTGGTTACCGGAGCGGATGGCTTTATCGGCTCTCACCTTGTCGAAGCGCTGGTGCGTGATGGCTACGATGTCAGAGCCTTTGTCTGCTACAATTCGCTTGGCAGTTGGGGCTGGCTGGACAATCCGGCCGATGATGTCGTGAACTCGTTCGAAGTTGTGGCTGGCGACATTCGTGACCCGCATGGTGTCGCGAACGCGATGAAGGGCTGCGATATTGTCCTGCACCTAGCGGCGCTGATCGCTATTCCGTTCAGCTATCATTCGCCCGACAGCTATGTGGCAACCAACGTAACGGGGACGCTGAATGTGTTGCAGGCAGCGCGTCAGCTGGGCACGAGCCGTGTGGTCTGTACTTCGACCTCGGAAACCTACGGCACCGCGCAATTTGTTCCGATCACCGAAGAACATCCTGTGAATGCGCAATCTCCCTATGCGGCCACCAAGGTGGCTGCGGATCAGCTTGCTCTTTCGTTCTATCATTCCTTCGAAACGCCGGTTGCGGTCCTGCGTCCGTTCAACACCTACGGCCCCCGCCAGTCTGCTCGTGCTGTGATCCCGACGATCATCGGTCAGATCGCTGCGGGCAAGCGCGAGATCATGCTCGGCGCGCTGACTCCGACCCGCGACTTTACCTTTGTGCGGGACACGGCGCGTGGGTTCATTCAGGCAATGAACTGTGACGCGGCATTGGGACGTGCAACCAACATCGGCTCGGGGTTCGAGATTTCGATCGCGGATACGGTCGATCTGATCGCCGAAGCGATGGGTGTCGACGTGCAAGTCTTCCAAGATCCCGAGCGCATCCGTCCCAGCGGCAGCGAAGTCGAGCGTCTGTTCGCGGGAACCGAAGTCGCACAGAAGATCTTTGACTGGTCGCCCGAATTCGGGGGGCGCGATGGTTTCGTGCGGGGGCTTCGTGAAACGGCAGAGTGGTTCCAGAATCCTGCGAACCTTCAGGCTTACAAGACCGACCGCTACAACATTTAGGAAACACAATGTCCCAAAGCGTTTGCCAGGGCGGGATGTCGACCGCCGATGATATTGTTGCCCGTGTGCGCAGCGTGATCGGCGACGAAGCGGGCTTTGTGCCTCTTCACGAGCCGGAGTTCCACGGGGACGAGTGGGACTTGGTCAAAGACTGCCTTGATAGTGGGTGGGTGTCTTCTGTCGGGAAGTATGTCGATCAGTTCGAAGCCGAGATCGCCCGCATCTCTGGTGCCGCTTACGGCGTTGCAGTGGTCAACGGGACAGCCGCGCTGGAGATTTGCCTGAAGATCGTCGGCGTCGCGGCAGGCGACGAAGTGCTCATGCCTTCGCTCACGTTTGTGGCGACGGCCAATGCGGCCAGCCACCTTGGCGCGGTGCCGCATTTTATCGATTGCAGTAACAAGACCCTCGGGATGTCTGCCGAGGCTTTGGAACTGCGCTTGTCGCAGATCGCCGAGCGCCGCGCAGACGGCACTTTCAACCGCGAGACCGAACGCCGCATCGCGGCCATTGTGCCGATGCATGCATTCGGTGTTCCCGTTGATATGGACGGTATTCTGGCGGTCGCGGACCGGTTCGGCCTGCCTGTCGTCGAGGACGCGGCAGAGAGCCTTGGTAGCACTTACAAAGGCAAGGCTTGCGGTGGGCTCGGGCGTGTCGGGGCGATCAGCTTTAACGGCAACAAGATCCTGACGACCGGCGGCGGTGGGGCGATTGTCACAAATGACGAGGCACTGGCCAAGCGCGCAAAGCACCTGACGACGACAGCCAAAGTGCCCCACAAGTGGGCGTTCGAACATGACGAGATCGGGTACAACTACCGGATGCCGAACCTGAACGCCGCTCTCGGCGTCGCGCAGCTAAGGCAACTGGACACGCGGATCGCGCAGAAAAGTCGTTTGTTCTCGAAATACCTCGCTGCCTTCGAAGGATGCGGAGTCGCGACGGTTTTCAGCGCACCCGGGGACACTTCGTCCAACAACTGGTTGGTTGCGCTGGTCCTGGAGCCTTCGCAGGCCGGGCATCGGGACGAGGTGCTTGCGGCCTTGAATGACGCGGGTTTCATGAGCCGCCCGATCTGGACGCTGCTGCACCGGCAGGCCATCTATAGCGATTGCCCGAGGGGGGATTTGTCCCTGTCAGAGGATCTGGAACACCGGATCATCAACGTGCCGTCATCCGCCAAGCTGGGTGCAGGCGCGTGAAAATTCTGGCGGTCACTACAACCCGTGCGGATTGGGGATTGCTGGCCCCTTTGCTCAAGCAACTCGAGCAGGCTCCGGAGTTTGATCTGGTCGTGCTGGTGACAGGGCAGCATCACATGGATGACAGAGTGTCCCGCAACGCGATCCTGTCCGAAGGGTTCGAGCGGATTGTCGACGTCGATATCGGTCTGACCACCGATGACAGTCCCCTTGCGCTGTCAGAGGCGATGTCAAAGGCACTGTTGGGCGTGGCCAAGGTTCTGGATGCAGAACAGCCCGATCTCATGGTCGTGTTGGGGGACCGCTATGAGCAGCTTCCGATTGCGTCGGCGGCGCTGATGGCCAAGGTGCCCGTCGCCCATCTGTGCGGCGGGGACATTACCGAAGGCGCGATAGATGACGCTGTCCGTCATGCTCTGACCAAGCTGTCGGCTATCCACTTTCCTACGACCGAAGACGCGGCGAAACGTGTCCGCCAGTTGGGCGAAGACCCTGCGCGGGTGTTCAATGTCGGCAGTACTGGACTGGACCGTGTGCGCGAGGTTCCGCGCATGCCCGCAGATGCATTCTGGGAAAGCGTCGGCCTGAAGCCCCGTGCCCGGAATATTGTTGTGACTTTCCACCCGCCGACACTGGCAGATGATACCGAGGCTCAGGTTTCGGCGCTGCTGCAAGCTTTGGCCGGATTTCCGCAGCTTGGTATGATCTTCACCGGCAGTAATGCCGATCCCGGTGGAAAACTGATCGACCGCCGCATTCAGGACTTTGTCGATAGTGCCGAGAACGCGGTTTTCCACACTTCTCTGGGGTCGCAACGGTATTTCTCTGCGCTGACCTACTGTGACGCTGTTGTCGGAAATTCGTCGAGCGGGCTCTACGAGGCACCTAGTTTCGGGCTAGCGACAGTGAACATCGGAGACCGCCAAGACGGTCGGTTGCGCGCCGCCTCTGTTCTGGATTGTCCCGCAGATGCTGCGGCTATTTCTGACGCATTGCGCAATGCTCTGGTGCTGGACTGTAGCGAAGTCAATAATCCCTACGGGGATGGACATAGTGCCGAGCGGATCGTGCGTGTGCTGGCCGATCTCCAGAACCATGCTGCTTTGACGCGCAAGAAATTTCAGGACCTGAAGACATGATCAAACGAACCCCGACGGTGATCATCGCCGAAGCTGGCGTCAACCATAACGGTTCCCTCGAGATGGCGATCGAACTGGTTGATGCGGCGGCGGCGGCTGGTGCGGACTATGTCAAATTCCAGACATTCCGCGCAGCGCAGCTTGCCAACGCTTCCGCACCCAAGGCGCAGTACCAGCAGCGTACGACTGACGTTGCAGAAAGCCAGCTGGAGATGCTGAGCCGCTTGGAACTGGACGAACAGGCGCACGAAACACTCTTGCAGCGTTGCAAGGACAAGGGGATTTCATTCCTCTCCAGCCCCTTCGACCATGACAGTCTCGCACTCTTGACCGACCGGTTCTCTCTGCCTGTGATCAAGCTGGGCTCCGGTGAGTTGACGAACGCGCCTTTGCTTCTGGATCTGGCGCGTCGCAATGTTTCCCTCATTCTGTCTACAGGCATGGCGACCTTGGCCGAGGTCGAGCAGGCCTTGGGGGTCTTGGCGTTCGGCTACAGCGGCAGCGCGGCGGCCCCGGGTCAAGAGGCGTTCCAACAGGCGCTATTGGTGCCCGAGGCGTGGGACCAATTGAGAGAGAAGGTGACCCTACTGCATTGCACGACCGAGTATCCGGCCGCCATCGAGGATACGAACCTGAATGTCATGGAGACATTGCGGAACGCCTTTGGCCTGCGGGTCGGTTATTCGGATCACACCGAGGGGAATGCGATCAGCTTGGCCGCAGTCGCGATGGGCGCCTGTGTGATCGAAAAGCATTTTACTCTGGATCGTAGCCTGCCGGGACCGGATCACGCCGCGTCGGTCGAGCCGTCCGAGTTGAATGCGCTGGTTCGGGACATCCGGCGTGTGGAGCAGGCAATTGGCAACGGGGTGAAGATGCCGGGCAAAGCCGAGGTGGCAAACCGCGCCGTCGCCCGCAAAAGTCTGTTCGCGGCCCGCGACATCAAAAGCGGCGAGACCCTGCAGGCCGAGGATATCTGCGTCATGCGTCCGGGAACGGGGCTCGCGCCGGTTCTGTACTGGGATATGCTGGGTCAGCCTGCTGCCCGCGATTACAAAAAAGGTGAGCCCTTGTGACTTCACTGGGTGACAATCCGGTTGTGATGCTTGGTGCTGGCGGTCATGCGCGTGTGCTTTTGTCGCTGATGCAAGAGCCGCCCGCAGGGTGCATCGATCCGCAGCAGCCATCGGCTGAGTGGCCTGCTTCGGTGCCATGGCTCGGCAAAGACCTGGACCATCTGCCTGCCAAGGCGCGCGTCATTGTCGGTCTCGGTTCTACTAAGGCGGCGCACCTGCGGCGGCGTGTATACGAGGACGCGGTGGCGCGTGGGCTTGAGGTCTGTGGCCTCGTCGCCGACACGGCAATCATCGCGCGGGACGTCCAAACGCCGGCATGCGCGCAAATCCTTGCGGGTGCGATCGTGCAAACGGCTTGCTCTTTGGGGCGGAATGTTCTGGTGAATACCAGAGCGCTGGTGGAGCACGACTGCATTCTACACGATCACGTCCATGTGGCAGTGGGGGCCGTGCTGTGCGGCGGCGTGCATGTCGGGCAGGGCGCTCACATCGGTGCTGGCGCGACGATCCTTCAGGGGATTTCTATCGGCGAAAATGCGACTGTCGGAGCGGGCGCGGTGGTGACGAAGGACGTCGCCGCAGATACGGTGGTTGTCGGATCGCCCGCCCGTCCAATCAATAAATAAAGGCTGAAATCGTGACGAAAAATCTTCAAGACCTGATGGTATCTTTGGATGCAACGGTACGAGAAGCCATTGCTGCGATTGACCTTGGCGCCCGCCAGATCGCCCTTGTCGTCGAGGGGGACAAGAGGCTCTTGGGTGTGGTGACCGATGGCGATATCCGCAGAGCGCTGCTGCGCGGTGTGGACATGCAGGCACCGGTATCCGAGATAGTGGAAACGCGGTTCAGCTATGTGACCGAATTGCAAGGCTATGCCGCTGCGCGCCGTTTGATGCGCGAGAAGTCCATCCATCATGTGCCGATCCTGGGGCCGGACAACGAAGTTCTGGATCTGGTGTCGATTGACGATGTCAGTGGTCTGCGTCGGCGCGATACCGAAGTCATCCTGATGGCAGGGGGGCTCGGGACGCGGCTCCGGCCGCTGACCGAAACCGTGCCAAAGCCGATGCTGCCGGTGGGCGGCCGTCCCTTGCTGGAACTGATCCTCGAGAATTTCGTAGAGCAGGGGTTCACGAACTTTACGATCTCGCTGAACTACAAAGGCGAGATGATCAGCGACCATTTCGGCGATGGTGCGGCTTTTGGTGCGCGGATCAAATACCAGCAGGAAACGCAACGTATGGGCACCGCGGGGGCGCTATCCCTGCTGCCAGAGCGACCCACTGCGCCTTTTGTCGTGATGAACGGTGATCTGCTGACCTCGATGCGTTTTGACGCGCTGGAATCGTTCCATGTGGAGAACGGTTCGATCGCGACGATGTGCGCTCGGGAATACTCGGTTCAGGTGCCCTACGGGGTGATCGAAACCAACGGCAGCCGCCTGTCCAAGATCGTCGAGAAGCCTGTTCACAACCATTATGTCAACGCAGGGATCTACATGCTTTCGCCCGAAGCATTGGACTTCATCGAACCAGAGACCCCGTTGGATATGCCTGTGCTGTTCGAGAGGCTCGTCGAGGCAGAGCGGGTCGCCTCTGTCTTTCCGATGCGGGAATACTGGATCGATATTGGCCGGATCGAAGATCTGGAACGGGCGCGCACTGAATACCCCAACGAGTTTGTCAGCAAATGAGAGTCGCTATCATCTGCGCCCGCGGCGGATCAAAAGGCGTGCCGCGCAAGAACGTTCGTGAACTGGCGGGCAAGCCCTTGATTGCATGGTCCATCGAGCAGGCACTCGAAAGTGGACTGTTTGCCGATGTTATCGTGTCGAGTGACGATCCCGAAATTCTGGAGGCCGCACGGGCCGCAGGGGCGACCTTTCTGGTCGAGCGCCCCGCGGAACTCGCCAGTGACGCATCGTCAGTGCTGCCAGCAATCGAGCATGGGCTCGCGCAATGGGAGGAGGCCAGACAGCAACGGCTGGAGTCGTTTGTTCTGCTTCAACCCACGAGCCCGACGCGCGCCGTTTCTGATATTGCGAACGCTGTCTCACTCTTCGAGAGCGAAAAGGTAGGAAGTGTCGTAACCGGCTCTTTGGCCAAAGCCTCGCCCTATTTTTCGATGCTTGAAGAGCAGCCTGACGGAACTGTCGCTGTGTCAAAGCGCGTTGATCCACCGTTTGTCCGTCGTCAGGATGCGCCGAAATGTTACGAGATGAATGGATCGATCTATGTGATTGACCGCGATAGGTTTTCTTTGGACCAGCGGTCGCTTTATCCGGACAGTCGCATCTATGAAATGTCCGAAGAAGCCTCTGTCGATATCGACACAGAGCTGGATTTCAGGCTGGCCGAACTGGTCATGCAAGACAGGCAGAGCCACTAACAAAAAACCCCGCCAGATGGCTCTGGCGGGGTTTTTTGTTTGCTAGGCTAGGCCTTAGTCCATCGCTTTGAAGTTCAGCGCGGCGCCGTCTTTGATGCCCGAGAACCAGCGTGCGGTGACGGTTTTGGTCTTGGTGTAGAACTTGAACGCGTCGGGGCCGTACTGGTTCAGGTCGCCAAAGGCCGACTTCTTCCAGCCGCCGAAGCTGAAGTAGGACAGCGGAACGGGGATCGGGAAGTTGATGCCGACCATGCCCACGTTCACGCGGTGCGCAAAATCGCGGGCGGTGTCGCCATCCGCGGTGTAGATCGCGGTGCCGTTGCCGTAGTTGTTCTTCATGATCAGATCGAGCGCTTCTTCGTAGTTTTCAGTGCGCACGGTCGACAGCACGGGGCCAAAGATCTCTTCTTTGTAGATCTCCATGTCCGGGGTCACGTTGTCGAACAGCGAGGGGCCGCAGAAGAAGCCGTTCTCGTAGCCTTGGATGCTGAAGTCTCGGCCGTCGATGACCAGATCCGCGCCTTGCTCGACCCCCGAGGTGATCAGCTTGTTGATACGCTCTTTCGAGGCTGCAGTGATCACGGGGCCGTAGTCCACGTCGTCGCCTGCGGTGTAGGGGCCGACTTTCAGCTTCTCGACGCGGGGGACCAGCTTCTCGATCAGCTTGTCTGCGGTTTCCTGACCCACGGGAACAGCAACCGAGATCGCCATGCAGCGTTCGCCTGCCGCGCCGTAACCTGCGCCGATCAAGGCGTCAGCCGCTTTGTCCATGTCCGCGTCGGGCATGATGATCATGTGGTTCTTTGCGCCGCCAAAGCACTGGGCACGCTTACCGTTGGTCGCCGCGCGGCCATAGATGTACTGCGCGATCGGGGTCGAACCCACGAAGCCAACCGCCTGGATGGTCTCGTTGTCGAGGATGCCGTCAACGACTTCTTTGTCGCCGTTGATCACCTGCAGAACGCCCTTGGGCAGGCCTGCTTCGGTCAGCAGTTCCGCCAGACGCAGCGAGGTCGAGGGGCAGCGCTCGGAGGGTTTGAGGATCATGGCGTTGCCGCAGACGATTGCAGGGGCCATTTTCCACAGAGGGATCATTGCGGGAAAGTTGAAGGGCGTGATGCCAGCAACAACACCCAGCGCCTGACGCATGGCGTAAAGGTCGATGCCGGGGCCGCCGTTGTCCATGTACTCACCCTTCAGCAGGCTAGGGGCGCCCATGCAGACTTCGACCACTTCGAGACCACGCTGAACGTCGCCTTTCGCGTCGGGGATGGTTTTGCCATGCTCGCGGCTGACCAGCTCGGCCAGTTCTTCCATGTGCTCGTTGATCAGGGCACCGAACTTCATCATCACGCGGGCGCGGCGCTGGGGGTTGGTTGCGGCCCATGCAACCTGAGCTTCGGCTGCGTCTGCGATCGCTTTGTTCAGCTCTTCGACGGTGGCCAGCGGCACCTTGGCCTGAACTTCGCCGGTGGCGGGGTTGTAGACATCGGTGAAACGACCCGAGGTGCCTTTGACCATCTCGCCGTTGATGTAGTGGGTAAGCTCTTGCATTGCGTCCTCCCGGAGTTTTGGTTGAGCGCAGCATAGTCTTGCAAATCTGGCCTAAACAGGGGAAGTTTTCCAAATTCATTTTGC
>CAXQKF010000367.1:0-6316 GCA_964224285.1 Donghicola sp.
GATGCTCACTGGTGACTGAGGTCAGACGTGTGCTCTTCCGATCTCGGTGGTCGGATTGACCACCAACCCCGGAGAAGAACTGGACCCCGATGACATCACAGGTCTGGTCGACGCCGGTCTGCCGCTGACATGGATCAGCGCAATGAAATCCGTGATTGGCGCGCTGACAGCCGCTGACCGCGACAAGATATCCGCAGCTCTGAGCCAAACCCTGCCTGCGGGCATCCAAAGCCTATACGCAGAAAAGCCCTCAAATTCCGGAGGTGTGGAATGATTGCGCCAAAATCCTATGCCGAGCAGGCGCCGAGCCCCGAAAAACTGGTGAAAGATCACATGCACTTGGTCAAGCGATTGGCCTGGCACTTTTTGGGGCGTGTCGGACGGTTCGTAGAGCTCGAAGACCTGATGCAGGCCGGCTATCTCGGCCTTGTTGATGCCTCGCAGCGCTATAGCGTGCGCGAAGGTGTGTCTTTCTCGGCATACGCGGCGATCCGCGTGCGCGGGTCCATCGTCGATCTGCTGCGGCGGAACTCGAACCTGTGCCGCAAGACGATTGCCATGCAGCAAGAAGTCAAAAGAGCGATACAGGCTCTTGAAGGCGAATTGGGCAGAACGCCCGAGGCCGAAGAAGTCGCTAAGAAGCTGGAGATTCCGATCGAGGAATACGAGGAATGGCAGGCCCGGTTCCAGGCGAACCGTGTCCAGTCGCTGGATGAGGTCTATTCGGATCAGTCGATGCTGTTCGAGGACCGGAACCAGAATTCCGAGGATCTGACGCATCAGTCACAGCTAAAGCAGCTGTTGCGCAATGCTCTGGAGAAACTGCCAGAGCGTGAAGCCCTGCTCTTGCACCTGTACTATGTCGAGGAACTGAACGTCTACGAAGTGGCGGCGATCCTTGGCGTGACCACAGGACGTGTGTCGCAAATCAAAAAAGCCGCAATCATGCGGCTCCGTGGACTGATTGGTGAAGTTAACTAGCGGGGCGCGCTACCACAGCGCCCCACTGGCATTATAACAGGCCCGAATTCCGGGCGATGAACACCGCATGGGTGCGGTTGTTGGCCGACAGCTTGGTGCAGATCGAACGAACGTGCATCTTGATTGTCGCTTCGGACAGGTCCAGCTCGTATGCGATCTCTTTGTTCTGTTTGCCCTCGCCGAGGTAGTTCAGAACGGTCATCTCGCGGTCGCTGAGCGGGCTGTCAGGATTTGCCGCCTGAGCAGGCTCTTCGTGCATGAGGCTGAGGGGGGTATACACCTCGCCAGAGGCGATAAAGCGGATGGCGTTGGCCAAGCTGCGCGCCTGCATTGTCTTGGGAATGAGGCCCGCGCCGCCCATTTCAAGAGTCTCATCCAGCAACTTTCGTGTCGGTGTGCCGGTGATGATCCCCACGGGTTTGCCTGCCGTGGCTTCCAGCATCTTGCGTAGGCCATCCAGACCATTCATGCCGGGCATATTGTAATCCAGCAGCACGACATCGACGCTGCCTTCTTCTTTCAATTTCTCAAGGGCTTCGTCGAGGTTTGTCGCCGAAATTACGGCCAAATCGGGTTGCGAAGCCAAGAACAGGCTGAGAACCTCGAGGACCATAGAATGGTCATCAGCAATCAGGACTTTTGTCTTATCGGATGCTTGCTCAGCAATCATTCTATCCGCTCGTATGTTCGTATTGTTGTTCTAAATGATAACCAATGCACAACAAAACACTCTCAAAGTCTACTTGGGAACGTCATGGAAGGCAAAAATAAAATAGCAAAAAGATTAATCACGTTTTTCGAATGTTTTCAAAGTGAATAATTTTGGCCTATTGGCGTCGCCCTTGCGCCAAGTTAATCAGGCCCCATGACACAGACGATCCAACAGATTTACGCGGCTCGAGTCGCTGCCGGTGACATCCAACGCGACCCCGCCCAAGAGGCCGTTCTTCCCGAATTCGAGCGTATCCGCGCCGAACTCGCGGTACCGGTCAAGCGAGGGCTCTTCCGCAAGGCACCGCCGCCGCCCAAGGGGCTATATCTGTGGGGTGGTGTCGGGCGCGGGAAGTCCATGGTTATGGACTTGTTTGTATCACAGCTTAGCGTCCCTGCACGCCGGGTGCACTTCCACGCCTTTATGCAGGAAATCCACGAAGCGATGCACAAAGCGCGTGCTGACGGGGTAGAGGATGCCCTGAAGCCCGCCGCGCAAAAGATCATCGAAGAGGTCAAGCTTCTCGCTTTTGACGAGATGCAGATCACGGATATCACGGATGCGATGATCGTCGGTCGTCTGTTCCAGTTGTTGTTCGATGCAGGCGTGGTCGTGGTCACAACGTCGAACCGCGTGCCGGACGATCTGTATAAGAATGGCCTGAACCGCCAGCTCTTCCTGCCCTTCATTGCCTTGATCAAAGAGCAGTTGGTCGTTTGGGAAATGGCGAGTCCGCGCGATTATCGTCAGGACCGTCTAGCCGGAAGCCCCGTCTATTTCGCGCCGGCCAACGATGCCGCGCGGACAGAGATCAATGCGATCTGGCAGGATCTGACTGGCGGGCAGGAGGATTCTCTGGTTCTGACGGTCAAGGGACGCAAGCTGGAGATTCCGCGACACCACAACGGAGTCGGTCGCGCAGGGTTCCATGAACTGTGCGGAGCGGCCCTAGGACCTGCCGATTATCTGGCGATTGCACATGCACTGCGCGTTCTGGTCGTTGAGAACATTCCGGCATTGGGGCGTTCGAACTTCAACGAGGCCAAACGTTTCGTGACTTTGATCGACGCACTCTATGAGGCCAAGGTGCGTCTGATCGCCAGTGCGGCCGATAAACCAGAGATGCTGTACGTCGAAGGTGACGGTGCATTTGAGTTCACCCGTACGGCAAGTCGCCTCAGAGAAATGCAATCTGAAGGCTGGGGTGACGAGCGCGATTAACTCGCGACCATCCGAAATTTGGCAAAAAGTCCCAAATTGAGGCAATTTCGTGGCGTGATTTCGGAGGGATAGCGGCAGTTCGCCCGCTTCCCGGCTCTAGTGCGTTTTGGAGCATTCCTATCCATAGGGGCTAAAAATAACACACGATCTGATAGTTTTGCCTACACGATAACTACACCCGACTCACCATCCGCGAGTTTCTCTGTCTTTGCCAATTCGGTTAAGAACGTGGCGCAGAATCCGGCTTTGTATCGGAAGTGACGGCATATTTTCTGCCGATGTCGTGGTGTAGCGACTGCTTGAGCCCCTATTTGGACCTCGTTCGAGGGTGTGCGCCATCACAAAGTATATATAGCGATACCGAAGGATGTCTGTCGAATATGGCAGAAGTGAGGTAGGTTGTTTGTGAATATGACACCTCCTCTACGAGGGCCCGTTACGATGATCGACAAAGAAAACACTCCGGCTATTGGGCGCAAAAGTGTCCGTACATGTGGTTACCTTCCTAGCAAGGAACCGCGCGGACTGACTTTCGTTTGCAGTGCAGATGGAGGAATCCATTTCGAACGCTATGGCCGTTCGATGCATCTGGTTGCCAACGAACCTGTGCGGACCTGGGCACCTAGCGCCAGCAATGTTGCGACAGCTGCTTCTCTGCCGGTTTTGCTTGTCACGGACTCCACCGATGCCTTGGGGGCCATGACACAGCTGCTGTCCGAAGAGGGGCTGGAAGTCGCCGGATCGGACGATCCGACCCTTGCGGTGTCCATCATGCGCAACAGCGGGATGACCTTCCACACGGTCATTCTGTGCCTCGAAGACAGCGCCTCTGACGAAGAACAGGCCGATGCTCTGCTGAACATCATCGAGCAGGGGAACAGCCCTGTGGTGATGATGGTGCGTCCGGGCAGCGGTGCATGCAATGTCGCGCGCAAGCGCGTACCGACCGCGAATGTTATCGTGATGCCCGCGTCCGAAGCAGACGTTGTCACAACTGTGATGCGCGCTCAGGGGCGTGCGCAGCGCCGCGTTTCAAACCGCAAAGCCTAATTATCCCGACCACTCACATCGGAACGAAGGCGGCTGGACCCTGATGGGTTCAGCCGTTTTTCTTTAGGATTTGGCCAGCCAAATATAGCGAACCGCAAATCAGAACGCGGATGTTCTGGTGCGACGCTGTCAGTTGGCGCAGTGCTGTGTCGACATCGGGGGCGGTCGACGCTGTCATGCCGACTTTTGCCGCCGCCTCTGCTGTGGTTTCGGCGGGCAGGGTGTTCGGCTCTCCGGGGATCGACACTGCAGTCAGGCTGCTGGCGTGCTGCGCGATGGGGCGCAGATAGCCTGTGATGTCCTTGGTGTTCAGCATTCCGCAGATCAGGTGGGTTTCCCGCTGGGGCATCTGTGACAGGGTGGCGGCAATAGCTTCGCCAGCGGCAGGATTGTGCCCGCCATCAAGCCAGAGCTCTGCTTCCCCTGCGATATCGAACAGCGGCCCCTGACGCAGGCGCTGCATGCGGGCAGGCCAGAACGCCCTGGTCACGGCGGCTTCGCAGGCGGCTTCGTCCGCACCGAGGTGGCGCAGAGCGGCCAATGCGGCGCCAGCGTTCATGATCTGGTGCGGGCCAGGCAGGTTGGGCAGTGGTAGATCCAGCAGGCCTTGCTCGTCCTGATACACTAGGCGACCGTTTTCAGTGCCCACATGCCAGTGTTGCCCGTAGGCCAGAACCGGAGCACCCAGCCGCGCGGCGCGGGCCTCGATCACGTCCAGACCTTCGTCCTTTTGCGGGCCGACGATCACGGGGACGCCGCGTTTGATGATGCCGGCTTTCTCGCCTGCGATTTCGGGCAGCGTTTCGCCAAGGAACTGCTGGTGGTCGATATCAACGGGCGTGATGATGGTCAGGGCAGGGGTATCAATCACGTTGGTGGCGTCCAGACGCCCGCCCAAGCCAACCTCAAGCAGGGTGTAATCCGCCTGCGTCCGCGCAAAGGCCAGCAGGGCCGCGCAGGTGGTGATCTCGAAATAGGTGATGTTGCCGCCGCCGTTCTTCTCGTAGCACTCGTCGAGAAGGGCGGTCAGAGCAGGTTCGCTGATTAACTCGCCCGCCAGCCGGATACGCTCGTGAAAGCGGGCCAGATGGGGCGAGGTATAGGCGTGGACTTTCTTGCCCATCGCCTCGAGACCCGCGCGGATCATGGCTTGGGTGCTGCCCTTGCCGTTGGTGCCCGCGATATGGATCACGGGCGGCATGTCGTTCTGGGGATTTCCCAGCGCCTCTAGCAGGCGCCACACGCGGTCAAGGGTCAGGTCGATGACCTTGGGGTGCAGCGCCATCATCCGTTCAAGGATGACGTCAGAGGAGACCTCGGTCATTTCTTCTTGTCAGCTTTGGCGGGCTTGGCTGCGGGGGCCTCTGCCGCGGGGGCCGCTTCGACAGCCTCGGGAGAGGGCAGGTCGCCGGTGATTGCGGGGGGCTGGCCCATCAGCATACGGGTGATGGTGATCAGCTCTTCGCGCAGCTTGGTGCGTGGGGTCACGCGGTCCAGCATACCGTGATCCAGCAGGTATTCGGCGCGCTGGAACCCTTCGGGCAGCTTTTCACGGATGGTCTGTTCGATCACGCGGGGACCGGCAAAGCAGATCAGCGCGTTCGGTTCGGCAATCTGGATGTCGCCAAGCATCGCATAGGACGCGGTGACGCCGCCCGTAGTGGGGTGGGTCAGCACGACGATGTAGGGCAGGTTCGCCTCTTTGAGCATCTGTACGGCGACAGTGGTACGGGGCATCTGCATCAGGGACAGGATGCCCTCTTGCATGCGGGCGCCGCCAGCGGCCGAGAACAGCACAAAGGGTTTGCCGGTGGCAACCGCACGTTCGGCACCCGCGATGATCGCGTTGCCCACGTACATGCCCATCGAGCCGCCCATAAAGGTACAGTCCTGCGCCGCCGCCACGATGGGGGTCCGGCCGATTTCACCTTCGGCGACCAGCATGGCTTCTTTTTCGCCGGTCTTTTTCTGGGCCGCTTTCATGCGGTCGGGGTATTTCTTCTGGTCGCGGAACTGCAGGGGGTCTGCGATGGGTTCCGGCACGGCGATTTCGGCAAAGATGCCGCCGTCGAACAGGTGCTGGAACCGTTCCCGCGGGGTGATCGCCATGTGGTGATCACAGTTGGTGCAGACGTTCTGGTTGTCCTTGAGTTCCCGGTGGAACAGCATGGTTCCGCAAGACTCACACTTGGTCCAAAGGTTCTCGGGCACTTCACGACGCGAGAAGAGCGAGTTGATTGTCGGACGGACGTAGTTGGTGATCCAGTTCATTGCTTACCCCTGAGGCCTACTGCGGCGCGTTGGCGCACAGATAAGCGTCATAGCACAGGAATGCAATCAGCGGCGAATAGC
>CAXQKF010000368.1:0-3602 GCA_964224285.1 Donghicola sp.
ATCATCGTGTTCGGGGCGTTCGTTCATACACCAGTCCCTTGAGAGGTCATCAGAATTCCGTCAACCTATGGTAGGTGGGGTTATCACCTGGATGATCAAGGGGCGGCAGGCCCTTGGGCTGTGGCCAACGCGCTTGTGATAGCGGACGAGCGAGAGGAACAGACATATGACCGAAGCGACGGTGATGGCCAGTATGGCCGCTTCGTTTCTGGACTACGCGGTGGGGCGGGGGGTGCCGCGCGCGGCGTTGATGCAGGCCGCTGGGATCGACGAGGCGGTTCTTGCGGACCCTGATGGGCGCGTGCCGCTGCGATCCTATGGTGCCCTGATGGGAACGGCCATCGGGCTGAGCGGGGACACGGGGCTGGCTTTGCGCTATGCCTCGGAGACAGGGTTGGACAAGCTGTCGATCATCGGGTTGATCATCGACGCTGCGGGGCCACTGGAAGACGGGATTGCGCAGGTGAACCGCTATGCGCGCATCATCGCGGATGTGGATATCCTGACCGCCCCCGACCGGTTCGAGTTGGTGCGCGATGGGGGGACGCTCTGGCTGGTGGATCATTTTCCGAACGCCAATGCCTCGCCCGCCGCAATCGAACAGACCTTCGGGAATTTTGTGCGGAAATTTCGACAGATGATGCCCGATGCGGCGTTCTTGCGGGGGGTGTCCGTGACCTATCCCGCGCCGCCGCACGAGGCCCTGTATGCCGATGTTTTTCAGGCGCCCGTGACCTTCGGGGCGGACCGGAATGCCTTGGCACTGGATGCGGCCTGTCTGGACGGGTTGAACGCCGCCCCCAAGCCCTATGCCTTTGGCCTGTACGCTCGCCACGCCGAGGCTTTGCTAGAGGATCTGCAGAAAGAAGAGGGCATACGGACACGGGTTGAGGCGGCCCTGTTGCCTGATCTGCATCAGGGATCGGCGTCGATGGATGACATTGCGCGGGATCTGGGGATGAGCCGACAGACCCTCTACCGCCGTCTGAAGGATGAGGGCGTGACCTTTGCCGAGGTCCATGACCAGCTGCGCTGCCGGATGGCGCAGGAATATCTGACGGCGCAGAAGGCTTCGGTCATGGAGACGGCCTATCTGCTGGGGTTCTCCGAGGCCTCGTCCTTTGTCCGTGCGTTCAAGAGGTGGACGGGCCAGAGCCCGAGCGCCTATCGCGAAACACATCCCTGAGAACGAACAAAGGCGCCCGAGGGGCGCCTTGATTTATTGGTCGGAGTGAGAGGATTCGAACCTCCGGCCCCTGCCTCCCGAAGACAGTGCTCTACCAGGCTGAGCTACACTCCGACCGTGTCGGGCCGATTATCGCACCTAGCTTTGCTTGGCAAGAGTGCTTTGGCGTTTCTTGTTCCTGCGTAGGAATAAAAGCGTGTAGCGCGGGGTTGTACCGGTTTCAAAGCGTACGGCCGTGCTGGTGACGGGGGCTTGGGTGTCTTTCTTTGCGCCCTCGCGGATCACGATGTAGACGCCGCTGGCGATGATGATTCCGGCACCGACCATCGTGTAGAGATCGGGATATTCCGCAAAGAACATGTAGCCGTAGAAGATCGCCCACAACATCTGGCTGTACTGCATTGGGGCGACGATGCCTGCCTCGCCGGTCTTGTAGGCGCGGATCTGGAAGCTCATCGCGACCAGAGACAGAAGCGCGACACAGGCGACGGTGCCCAGTTCCCACAGCTGCATGGGTTTGTACTCCAGTGGCACCAGCAGACCCATGACCACGATGTTGGCGATCAAGGGGTAGAGGAGCAGGACCATGCTGCTTTCTTGGGAGCCGATGCGGCGCACGATGATCGACACGAAGGATCCGCCCACCGCCGCGCCAAGGGCGGCAAAGGGGCCCAAGGTCAGCTCTGACGAGCCGGGGCGCAGCACGACCATGACCCCGATCAGGCCCACGATTACCGCTCCCCAGCGGCGCGGGCCGACCTTTTCCCCCAGAACGGGGATCGACAGGACGGTGATCAGCAGAGGCGTGGCAAAGACCATCGCGTAGACCTGCGCCAAGGGCAGCACGGAAAACGCGTAGAACGCGCAAACGCCGGTAAAGACCACCGCCGCAGTCCGCGCATAGGTCCATGCGGGGGTTGCTGCACGCAGGGTCGAGGGCTCTTTCCTCTGGATCAGGACGATCGTCAGGAAAGGAAAGCTGAGCAGAACGCTGAAGAACACGATCTGGAACGGGTGATGGTTCGCACCCAGCACTTTGACCAGCACATCATGGCCGGAATACAGCGCAAAGGCCGTCAGAGCGTAGATGGCACCCTTGATGTTCGACTGTTCAGACTGGGGGCGGGTTGGCATGAGAAGACTCCTTGGAGGGAGGGAGTTCAAGGAATTGGTATGACCCTAGAGCCATAAAACCAAAAAGAAAGGGGCCGGCAAGGCCCCCTTCGTACATTCGTGAATGTTCAGTTTTTTAGAGGCTGGCGTCCAGAGCCGCCAGAACCGCGTCGCCCATGCCTACGGTGGTCACGGGATCAACACCCTCTTCACCCAGCAGATCTGCGGTGCGCACGCCGTCTTCGAGAACCTTGGCAACCGCTGCTTCCAGACGGTCTGCTTCGGCGCCCTGATCGTAGCTGTAGCGCAGGGCCATTGCGAACGACAGGATGCAGGCGATCGGGTTTGCCTTGTTCTGGCCCGCGATGTCGGGGGCCGAGCCGTGTACCGGTTCGTACATTGCCTTGGGGCGGCCGTTTGCCATGGGTGCACCCAGCGACGCCGACGGCAGCATACCTAGCGAGCCGGTCAGCATCGCAGCCGCGTCCGACAGCAGGTCGCCGAACAGGTTGTCGGTGACGATGACGTCGAACTGCTTGGGCCAGCGGCAGAGCTGCATGGCGCCTGCGTCCGCGTACATGTGCGACAGCTCGACATCGGGGTATTCTTCGTCGTGGACCTTCTGGACTACTTCACGCCACAGGATGCCCGATTCCATGACGTTGGCCTTCTCCATTGAGCAGACCTTGTTGCCGCGGCGGCGGGCCAGTTCGAACGCCGAACGCGCGACGCGTTCGATTTCCGACTCGGTGTAACGCTGGGTGTTGATGCCCACACGCTCGTTGCCTTCTTCGAAGATGCCGCGGGGCTCGCCAAAGTAGATGCCCGAGGTCAGTTCGCGCACGATCATGATGTCGAGGCCAGCAACCACGTCACGCTTCAGCGAGCTGAAGTCGGCCAGCGCGTCAAAGCACTGTGCGGGGCGCAGGTTCGCGTAGAGGTCCATTTCCTTGCGCAGACGCAGGAGGCCACGCTCGGGCTTCACCGAGAAGTCCAGAACGTCGTACTTGGGGCCGCCAACGGCACCCAGCAGAACCGCGTCGACTTCTTGCGCTTTGGCCATGGTGTCGTCGTGCAGGGGGGTGCCGTGCGCGTCGTAGGCTGCGCCACCGACGAGATCTTCGCTCACGTCGATCTTCAGGTCGCGCTTGTCACCGAACCAGTCGATGATGCGGCGAACCTGCGCCATGACTTCGGGGCCGATGCCGTCACCAGGCAGGATAAGAAGCGAAGGATTGCTCATGTGCGATGGTCCTTTTGAATGTCCCAAGAGTTGGCAGATGGCCTACCGATTGGCGCGAAG
>CAXQKF010000369.1:0-2476 GCA_964224285.1 Donghicola sp.
TCCCAGTTTTCGCTGCCGGCCCATTCGGTTTCCCAAGGCAGCATCTGCAGCTTGTACTTGCCGATGATTGCGGTCGGGGCCCAGTAGTATCCGAACCAAGGCTCGTCACGCTCCACCGCTTTGGCGATGGCGCCGTCCAGACCAGCGGCCGAACCGGGATCGACCAACGTCCAGCCTTTTTCTTCCATGTCAAAGGCGCGGAACAGGTTCGCGTTCGACAGCTGACAGCCCCAGCCTGCGGGACAGCCCATGAAGGCACCCAGCGATTCATCTTCGGCGTAGGGGAACAGCTCGGGGTGCTCCAGAACCTTTTCGACGGTGTCCAGCTCGGGGTGGTCGGCGGCGAACTTCTCGGTCACCCACCAGCCTTCACCCAGTCCGGTGATCGGGCCTTCGATGACCGAATGCAGGCGGCCTTCTTCCATGGCGCCCATCAGCGGGTCGCGCACGGCGTTGATCCACAGCTCGCCCGCGACATCAGGCTCGCCCTTTTCGTTCATCGACGCAAAGGTGGTGGTGGTCGCGCCGGGGATCAGTTCGACATCGCAGCCATATCCCTCTTCGAGGATGATCTTGTCTACGTTCGCCATCAGTTCCGCCGAGGCCCAGTTCATCTCGGCCATGGTGAGCTCGCCGCATTCGCTGGCCATTGCACCAGAGGCCAGTGCGGTGGTCATTCCAAACACAGTGAGTGCGCCAAGTTTCTGAAGTTTCAACATCATCCCTCCCGAGGATCCTGTTTGTCGATGTCGGGGTTATCCCGACTTTCTATGCTCTTTTTGTGTCGCTCTTGCCGCCGTTCCCGACGGTCGGGTGGTGGCAAATTGCGACACATTCGTGTCGGAAACAGACCATATGTTGCCAGTGCTGTAAAGCAACGCAAAGGAGTATCTCGGGCGCAGGCGGATTTGATGCACACTAAAGACACCTTTGGCAGCGGCCAAAAGTGCCAGATTTTCCAGCGTTCTGATCGGGATGCCTTGGGTCAGGCGTCCATCTGAGCTGCGGCGATGGCGAGCCCGTCGACCACCGCGGTAAAGGCTTCGGACCTTTTCAGCAAAGCAGAGGGGCACACGGCTGTGGCTTCTTCTTCGACCAATGACATGAGGCTGGAGCCGCCTACCAATACGATAGTGCTGATCTGGGTGGGCATCACGCCGGCCTGCATAAAGGTCTGATAAAGTGCGTTGCGCAGTTTCTCTCGTTGGCCCTGTAGGGCGGCGCTCATGCTGCCTTTGGTGATGGGCGCGTTCAGGCCGCGTTCGACAAATCCCATCTGGATCATAGTGCCAGCCACGCCAGAGTTCGCCCCGATCTTGCCCGCCTCGACTGCAAAGGCCAACTCGTGCCCCAGCTGCTCTTTGATGACGGTTTCGAGGCGCGCGATGGCGTCGGGGTCTTCGGCATGGCGCAACATGTCTTCGACGAGCTTTTCTGTGTCGCGGGAATAGACAAAGGGAATCTTGGCCCACGTGGCCAAATCGGCATAGATCGCGTTCGGGACCGGTAGCAGGCCTTGGCCGAACGTCCGGCGCAGTTGTCCCCCGTGCCCCAGCAGCGGCATGGCATGGGCCATAGAGATCGCGTGGTCGAAATCCGTTCCGCCTAGGCGGACCCCGTGGCTGGCGCGGATATGGACCCTGTCACCCGTTGCTTCAAAGATCGAGAAGTCGGAGGTGCCGCCCCCGATATCCACGATCAGCCCCAGACCCTCGATCCCCTGATCCGCGCCATAGGCATGCGCCGCGGCTTCGGGTTCATTCATAAAGGCGATGTCCTGAAACCCCGCCGCACGGTAACAGGCCTCCAGATCCTCGAGCGCCCGAGCGTCTTTTTCTGGTGCGTCCGAATGGAAGTGGACAGGCCGGCCAGACAAAACGCGCTCGCAGGGCTGGCCGGTTCGCTGTTCGGCCCGCTCCCGAATGCGCAAGAGGAAAGAGGTCACGACTTCGGCGATGGTGCGTCGCTTGCCGCCGATCAAGCGGCTCTCATGAAAGAGGGGATCACCAAGCACGGACTTAAGGGCGCGCATATAACGTCCCTCTTCTCCGTCGATCAGCGCTGTCGACGCGGCTTGCCCATAAAGGGTCGTCTTGGAGTCGGTCGGAAAGAACACGGCAGTTGGAATAGTGTCCGCACCGTCTTCGAGTGCGACGCGTGATACATGCGCGCCGACGTAGGTGGCGGCCGCAGAATTCGAGGTGCCGAAATCAATTCCGAGACGCAGAGAGGGCATCATCAATCCTTCGCTTAGATCAAAGCCGAGGGCTACCGCGCGAGCGCGTATCGGGCAACTGCCAAGCCACCTAGGTTCGGCCCCTGACTTGTCTGGATGAAAGTTGTTTCTTCGGGGTATATTTGCGCAACATTCCAATTATTTGGGGGTTTTTGTATTTTTTGCTGATTTTGTATGATTTTGGGGTTGCGACTCCCTTTGGGTATCCGTAGAAGGCCCCTCATCGGCGGCGCTGAGGCG
>CAXQKF010000370.1:0-4105 GCA_964224285.1 Donghicola sp.
GAAGCTCTCGCGGTATTTGACCTTTAGGTTCAGCTGCTTTTGCATAACCGGAGAGCGCGGGTCCGCGATGATGCTACGACCGCCCAAGGCACGGGGGCCAAACTCCATCCGGCCCTGCATCCAGCCAATCGCTTTTTCGTTGGCCAACGCGCTGGCAACACTGTTGATCAGGCCGTCTTCATCCATCTTGTGGAATTTGGCGCCGCAGGCCAGCAGTTCACTTTCGATCGCGTCGTCTTCGAATTTCGGCCCCAGATAGGCGCCCTGCATCGCGTCGCGGTCGTTGGATAGGGTGCGCTCTGTTGCGTAGTCCTGATACCAGACCGCCAGCGCCGCGCCGAGGGCACCGCCCGCATCACCGGCCGCAGGCTGGATCCAGATGTTCTCGAAGATATTCTCGCGTAGGAGAATGCCGTTCGCCACACAGTTCAGAGCAACCCCGCCCGCAAGGCACAGGTTTTTTTCACCGGTTTCTTCGGCAATGCCGCGGGCAATTTGTACCACAATGTCTTCGGTGACTTTCTGGACCGAGGCCGCCAGATCCATCTCGCGCTGGGTCAGTTCCGTTTCCGAGGTGCGCGGAGGCCCGCCGAACAAGTCGTCGAACTTCTTGTTGGTCATGGTCAGACCGGTCGCGTAGTCGAAATAGCTCATGTCCAGTTGGAAACTGCCATCTTCGGCCACGTGGATCAGGTGTTTGCGGATCAGGTCGGCATATTTCGGCTCGCCATACGGGGCGAGGCCCATCACTTTGTACTCGCCCGAATTTACCTTGAACCCAGTGTAATAGGTGAACGCCGAATAGAGCAGGCCCAAAGAGTGCGGAAAGTGGATTTCCTTGAGCACTTTCAGGTCTTTGCCCTTGCCGATCGCCAGCGAGGTGGTGGTCCATTCGCCCACACCGTCCAACGTCAGCACCGCTGCACTCTCGAAGGGCGAGGGGTAGAAGGCGCTGGCCGCATGGGACAGGTGGTGCTCTGAAAACAGAATACGATCGCGCCATTTGACGCCTTTGCCCAGAGTCTCTTCCAGTTCTTTGGTAAGCATGGATTTCTGGAACAGTTTTTCCTTGATCCACAGAGGCATCGACGTGCGGAAGCTTTTGAAACCTTTGGGGGCGAACGCCAGATAGGTTTCCAGCAGGCGTTCGAATTTTACAAAGGGCTTTTCGTAAAAGACAACCTTGTCCACTTGATCCGGCGTAATCCCTGCCTCTTCAATACAATATTGAACGGCTTTGTGCGGAAAACCCGGATCGTGTTTTTTGCGTGTGAAACGCTCTTCCTGTGCTGCTGCGATGATAACACCATCTTTCAGCAGGCAGGCCGCGCTATCATGGTAAAACGCGGAGATACCCAAAATATACATCTGATTATGATACCGGAATTAGAACAGCGTGTAGATGAACGGGGCGACAACCGAACCCTGCGCGAGGATCAAAAGGCCGCCAAGAATGAACATCACGATGATAATAGGAAGGAGCCACAGTTTCTTTTTCGCTCCGAGAAAGGAGTACAGCTCGCCGATGAATTCCATAATACTTCCCTCACTCCAGAAGTGTTTATTATTTGTCAGAATTGATTTTTGAATGAACCCGCTGCGGACGCTTCGGTGCGCAGCTTCCAATGGGACCCGCTGGTTTGCAGTTTCAGTCCCAGTTCGTCACGCCCGATGGCACGCATGATCAAACTGATCGGCGTGAACAGGCCAAAGTAGATGACCCCCAGAACAATCGGACTAACGATCATGCCAAGCAAAAGACCCAAGGCCATCCAGCCCTTGTTCAGGGGTAATAGAACCTCTGCTTTCACAAGGGAAATCACGCAAAATGAGATCGCGGCAAAGATCGCGAGAGACCCGAGAATATTCGCGCTATGCGCAAATAACCGCCAAGCGATCACTAGAAATACAAACGTGAAAAACAGGCCAAACTTTTTGTTTGACGGCAATTCGATGTCGGGCAGTTTCATTGTCGTCCCTAGAATGTAGCTTTGCAGAAATGTGTACTGCTTTGCAATTGGTTAGTTATTTCGTTTTGGTATAAAGTGGCCGCTGGGGCCGAATTTCAAATAAAAGCCCCTAAATTATTGTCTGTTTGGATTTTGATTACAAATGGATTTGATGCTGTGGTGCAGCAATTGCGGGTGCCTAGTGCTTGAAACCTAAGGCAATTGTTGCGTTCCAAGTTTCGAAACAGCTTGCCATTCTCTGGAAACAATCGGGTGGTTTCCATTTTGGAAATCGTTGTTTTCTCGGGATTTGCGCGGCTTCTGTGAAGTTCTTAATTGTTACTATTAATTAACAATTGGACGCGCAAAATTTCGGGCGCAATCGGGGCTGATAGATTGCCGCAGTTCGCGGTTTCGCAGAAACTTCACAGGCCTTCAGAAACGACGCACGCGATTTTTCGCCGATCAGCGGGTCTTGGCCGATGGAGTGATTCTGGAGATGCGAGACAATTTCCCTGCGCGCCAAGGGCGTTCTGGATCAGTTTGAGCAGGTAGAGGCCAAGGGTGGCTTCGATTTTCGTGGGGCTGTGGGCTCAAGATTGCAATATAATTAGGTGCACCTGCAACTTGAGAGGGGGCCGTTTGGCCTTGTTTTGTTGGCGTTGCGGCGGCAGGCAAAGAAAAAGCCGCCCGTTTCGGGGCGGCTCTGGATTGGATTATTCCCACTCGATGGTGCCCGGAGGCTTCGAGGTGATGTCGTAGGTGCAGCGGTTGATGCCCTTGACCTCGTTGATGATCCGCGTGGCGGTTTCGCCAAGGAATTCGTGGGTAAAGGGGTAGTAATCCGCAGTCATACCATCGACCGAGGTCACCGCGCGCAGGGCGCAGGCGTAGTCATAGGTACGACCGTCGCCCATCACACCAACGGTGCGGACGGGCAGGATCGCCACAAACGCTTGCCAGATTTCATCGTACAGACCGTGCTTGCGGATCTGGTCGATGTAGACGGCGTCAGCCTTGCGCAGGATCTCCAGCTTTTCGCGGGTGATCTCGCCGGGGCAGCGGATCGCAAGACCCGGCCCGGGGAAGGGGTGACGACCGATAAAGCTGGCGGGCAGACCCAGTTCGCGGCCAAGGGCGCGGACTTCGTCCTTGAACAGCTCGCGCAGGGGCTCGACCAGTTTCAGGCCCATCTTTTCCGGCAGGCCGCCCACATTGTGGTGCGACTTGATGGTGACCGAGGGACCGCCCGAGAACGAGACCGATTCGATCACGTCGGGGTAGAGAGTGCCCTGAGCCAGGAACTCGGCGCCTTCGATGGTGTCGGCGTGCTTCTGGAACACGTCGATGAACAGCTTGCCAATGGTCTTGCGCTTGACCTCGGGATCTGACACGCCTTCGAGCGCGCCGATGAACAGGTCCGCCTCATCAGCGTGGATCAGCTTGATGTTGTAGTTGTCGCGGAACATCGCGACGACTTCTTCGGCCTCGTTCAGACGCAGCAGGCCGTGGTCCACGAACACACAGGTCAGCTGGTCGCCGATGGCTTCGTGCAGCAGGATCGCGGTGACAGAGCTATCAACGCCGCCCGACAGACCGCAGATCACCTGCTTGTCGCCGACCTGAGCGCGGATTTTCTGGATCATTTCCTCGCGGTACGCGCCCATGGTCCAGTCGCCGGTGAAGCCGGCCAGCTCGATGAAATTCTTGTACAGCGCGGCGCCGTTCGGGGTGTGGTGCACCTCGGGGTGGAACTGCACGGCGTAGAAACGGCGCGACACATCCGCGGTGATCGCAACGGGCGCACCGGACGAGGTGCCGTACCCCTCGAAGCCGGGGGCGATTTCGGCGACGTGGTCACCGTGGGACATCCACACCTGTTCGCGGCCTTCGGTGAACCAACCGTTCAGGAAGTCGCTCTTGACCGCGGTGGGCTCTACATAGGCACGACCGAACTCGGCGGTGTGGCTTTCACCGGCCTCGATACGGCCGCCCAGATCGTGGGTCATGACCTGCTGGCCATAGCAGATACCCAGGATCGGCACGCCAAGATCGTAGACCGATTTCGGAGGACGCGGCGAGCCTTCGCGGGTTACCGAGTCAGGGCCGCCAGAGAAGATAACGGCCTTGGGGGCGAACTCTGCCAGAAAGGCGTC
>CAXQKF010000371.1:0-4356 GCA_964224285.1 Donghicola sp.
CAATCCTCGAAACACTTTGACCTGCCCTTGTCCTGCCCAGAGAATGGGGCAGGACTGTGTCCAAGGGCGGACAATTGCGGGGAATGATACGGATCGTTCCTCAAACCGAAACAACAATTATGTAGGATTACCCCCTCCGAACGGGTCTATCTTTTGCATTATGCGATGACATCTAGATTGCGGCCGCGACTCGCGTTCCTTGGTTAATCGCACGCTTCGCATCCAGCTCTGCGGCGACATCGGCACCGCCGATCACGTGGTATGTAACGCCCGCTAACTCCAACGCATCCGCCAGCTCACGCCGGCTTTCCTGTCCAGCGCAGAGCACCACGGTATCGACCGCGATCAGCTGTGGATTTTCCCGCGCTTCACCGAATGAAATATGCAGGCCGTCCGCGTCAATACGTTCGTAGTTCACGCCGCCCACCATCTTTACCTGCTTCATCAGCAGGGACATGCGGTGGATCCAGCCTGTGGTCTTGCCCAACCGCTTGCCGGGCTTCTCTGCCTTGCGCTGGAGCAATGTCACCTCCCGCGCCGGAGGCGTCGGGGTCGCGCCCCCCTCTGCCAAACCGCCTCGGGTCTTTTCGGGGTCGCCGACACCCCATTCGGCCCGCCATTCCGCAGGATGTTCTGTCGGGCTGCCCTCCATCACCAGATATTCGGCCACGTCGAACCCGATGCCCCCTGCGCCAACAACAGCGACGCGGCTACCCACCGTCGCCTTGCCGGTCAGAACATCGACGTAGGACACGACATTCGCGCCGTCCTGCCCCGGAATCTGCGGGTCGCGTGGTGACACACCGGTCGCGATGATCACCTCGTCATATCCACTCAAGTCATCCGCCGAGACGCGCTGGCCCAACCGCAGATCAATGGCCGAGCTGGCGACGCTGGCTTCGAACCAGTCGATCAGCCCGTGAAACTCTTCTTTGCCAGGGATCTGACGCGCCATGTTCAGCTGTCCGCCCACGCGGTCCGCAGCATCGAACAGCGTGACAGAGTGACCACGTTCCGCCGCAGTCAGCGCCGCAGACAGGCCCGCAGGGCCCGCGCCAACGACCGCGACGGTTTTGGGGGCGTCGGTTGGGGTGATGACCAGCTCTGTCTCGTAGCACGCCCTCGGGTTCACGAGGCAGCTGCTGATCTTGCCGCTGAATGTGTGGTCCAGACAGGCTTGGTTGCAGGCGATGCAAGGCGCGATCTCTTTGGCCCGCCCGCTGGCCGCTTTGGCGACGAAGTGGCTGTCGGCCAGAAATGGACGCGCCATGCTGACCATGTCCGCGCAGCCGTCGGCCAGAACGCCCTCAGCGACCTCAGGGGTGTAGATCCGGTTGCTGGTGATCACAGGAATGCCGACCTTGCCCATCAGCTTCTTGGTGACCCAGACAAAGCCTGCACGCGGGACGCTGGTGGCGATGGTCGGAATGCGGGCCTCGTGCCAGCCGATGCCGGTGTTCAGGATGGTCGCACCGGCGGCCTCGATCTCTTGGGCCAGTTGCACGACCTCTTCATGGGTGGAGCCATCAGGGATCAAGTCAATCATCGACAGGCGGAAAATCACGATAAAGTCGTCGCCCACCGCCCCGCGCACGCGCTTCATAACTTCGATGGCAAAGCGCATCCGGTTCTCGTAGCTGCCGCCCCATCGGTCGGTCCGCTTGTTGGTGTGGGCCACCAGAAACTGGTTAATCAGATAGCCTTCGGAGCCCATGACCTCGACCCCGTCATAGCCAGCTTCGCGTGCCCGCGCGGCGGCGGTGGCGATATCGGCGATCTGCTTTTCGATGCCGTCCTCGTCCAGCTCATGGGGCGGAAACGGTGATATCGGCGACCGGATGGCCGAAGGCGCGACGCAGTCCTTGCCATAGGCATACCGCCCCGCATGCAGGATCTGCATCGCGATCTTGCCGCCCGCCGCGTGGACGCGGTCCGTCACGATCCGGTGGTTAGCGATATCCTCGTCCGAGAACAGGCCCGCCGCACCGGGGAACACGCCGCCCTCGCGGTTGGGTGCCATGCCGCCTGTCACGATCAGGCCGACGTCCCCCTTGGCCCGCTCTTCATAGAACGTCGCCACGCGGTTCCAGTCGCGGGTTTCTTCGAGTCCCGTGTGCATCGACCCCATTAACACGCGGTTTTTCAGCGTGGTGAATCCAAGATCGAGCGGTGCCAGCAGGTGCGGATATTCTGTCATCGGTGCCTCCCTAGTGGACCGATGACACAGCATTCCCACGGCGAAGTCATCACCTACGCCGCGTCAGAATTTACCCGCGTTACCCGCGGTCAGTTCCGGTCTCTACGCAATGTCGGCGGAAGGCACGCTTTAGCAGGTCCAACTCCTCGCGCAGAAGGTCGACTTCGACCCGAATGTCGTGGGCCAGCGCCTGACCCGCGATCAGGTTGAACGCGCCGATCTCTTCGTGGGTCGAGGAATCGATGATCAAATAACTCTGCACACCTTCGGAAATGGTCCGCGGCGGGATCGGCACACGCAGCTGCCAGCCGCCCTCCATCTCGTCCAGAGTGACCCCTTCGATCTGCTCGCCCAGATGGGACACCGAAATTGCAGGGGCTTCGCCATTGCGGCCACCGCTTCTCCGGACCACGCCTTCCCAGACGCCCTCGATGATACGGGTTTTGGTGACAGACAAATCGGTCATCAAGAAATCCTTTTATTACAGGTCGGAACGGGGCAAACGGCAGAAGGTTAGATCGCGGATCGTGACCTGATTCATCTGGGCCCCTTCGAAAATCAGATCGACCCATGCGCTTTCGAGCCGGTTTTCCGCGATGTCGCTATAGCCCAGATCAAACTCGACCATCATCTCGCCGCCCTGTTGCAAGGGCACTTCGCGCACGATCTGTTCGGTATTGGGACCATGTTTGATGTTCAGACGCGCAAAAATCTCGAGCGTCTTTTCGGCTTCGATCTGGGTGTCCATACGGATCAGATGCTTGCGACGCAGGCCGTTCAGCGCATCCTTGGGCAGGTCCACAGCGATGGACAAGAAGCTACCATCGAAACGGAACACATCCATCCGGACCGCATAAGGCGCGAGGTCGGATTCACGGGTGTTCCTGATCTGACGCAGGTTCAATTCGGACGACGAGCAGTCATGGAAGATGGTCGAGCCAGGACCGAACTCTGTGTTGCTGTTGACCGACGCCACACCTTTGTGGGGAATAGGCTCTCTCCACAGGGGCGGGCGCCAGCCCCAGTCAGATTCGCGTGGCTGCCGGAAAACCTCTGATCCGATCGCGGGCAAGGCAAGGCGGCTGTCGGCCACAGCGATAATCCTGTCCAGATGATGCCGCAGCAGTTTGGCCCGATTGTTCTGAACACGCAGGCGGCTTAGATCGACGACATCTGCCCCCTCTGCCAGCGAAGCCCAGCGCGTAAGAATGCGCCGAAACACAACCGCGTTCACCAGTTGTCTGGTTCTACCCATACCGTGCCGTCCCTTTCTTGGGTCTTTTCTGAACCTTATCAAGAAAACTGACAAAGAAACCTAGGGAAGAATGGCTAAAGCCCCCAGTTTTTTATTCCGTTTTGTCAACAATCGCACAAGCACCAAGCGGGCACAGGATCAGACTGTGGGGCCCGGCTCATAGAGGCTGTTGGCCAGAGATTTCAGAATGGTATTTCCCTTGGCCTCTGCCTCGGCCGCGCCTGCCGGTGCATAGAGCGCCATAGACACCAGCCTGCCTGACACCACACGGATCGCGCGCCAGTACCTCTCGTCCCCGCCAGGCAAGGTTTCCCGCCCGCCCGACGCGATGTGCAGCAGCGACACGGCCCCTGCTTCTTCGCTGGCCAGAACCACCGGATTGCCTAACGCATCTGCGAAGGCTGCCGGAGATACCTGAGAGGCACCCACCTTTGGCCCAACGGATACAGTGATAATCGCGGGCGAAGCCGCCACGCCCAACAAAGAGCGGCAGCTCGACACCAGCGCGAACCCACCCTTTGCGCCGTAGTCCGACGTGTTCCCTGTATCGATGCAATACCCTGCAGGTGCAGAAATTCCGACATCACCATCAGCCAAGGAAATCGTCCGTGGACTAGCATCGAGCAAAGGCAGGCTATCACAGCTCGCGGCGACAATCACGCCAACCAAGATCAACAATGCCCGAACGGTACGTCTCATTCTGGGAAAATCCCCTTATTCCTCGCGTTCAAACAAACAACAATTTCCGCGAATCACCAAGCGGTCATATCGGCATTTACCCAACTAAAAAAGGCGATTTGAGGGATATACCCGCCAATTTTTCAAGTTTGCGCGGCAACCGTTTTCAAATTTCGGGTAACGTCGCGCCACACCATCCTCTCCACCTTTGAGATTGCCCTATTTC
>CAXQKF010000372.1:0-5025 GCA_964224285.1 Donghicola sp.
CGCCTCAGCGCCGCCGATGAGGGGCCTTCTACGGATACCCAAAGGGAGTCGCAACCCCAAAATCATACAAAATCAGCAAAAAATACAAAAACCCCCAAATAATTGGAATGTTGCGCAAATATACCCCAAACAAATCCTTTTATTGCGAGAGCTTAGGTGTTCGCCGGGCGACGCCTGGCACGCAACACAAACATCCCGAGCAAGGAACACAGGAGCAGCCAGCCAGCCGCAGGCAGGGGAACGGGCGGAGGCGTATAAGCCTCGAACTCGAATGCCCCGAGGACCGTGCTAGCCTGCCAGTTCCAGCTTTGGAAATCGGCATCGATGGAAAAAACCGTGTCCTTGGCGATCACGATGCTTTCCTCGGTCAAATCGATCCAGCCCCAAGAGTATACCGGAAACGCCAAATTGGAGGCCTGGATCCCGTCTCCGATCAGGACCGAAAAAGGCAGTGTCGAACCGCTCGGGTCGAGAAGCGTCGACTTCCCGTTCAGACGCGTCAGCTGGATCGCTTCGCTCGCCACGATGGTTAGGCCGTGCATATGGGAATAGCCGAAACTCAGACCGCCATTCTTGAAGAACCGCTCCGGCGTGCCTGCGGACTCGGCCCAGAAAGTCAGATCGATCCCATCGACAGAATACGTCACCGTCGAGAAGCTGTCGGAAAAGATGGATGAAGAGAAATCCACGGTCGAAGCAGAG
Source organism: Donghicola sp. (assembly GCA_964224285.1). Lineage (GTDB taxonomy): Bacteria > Pseudomonadota > Alphaproteobacteria > Rhodobacterales > Rhodobacteraceae > Donghicola. Next base: position 703 of record CAXQKF010000372.1, read on the forward strand.
GCGGTTTGCCCCATTACGGCCAGAGCGGCCGCGCAAATCAGTGCCTTTGTCATATGCGCCCCCAAAAGTCGTGACGCAGTTGGTCTTACGCGTCAGCGTTTAACAAAGGCTTGCCGAAATGAAGAAAGAGGCATCCAGCGGATCGCAAGAAGCAGAAAAATCAGTCCAAGGTAAACCAATGGCTCCAGTTGGAAGCCCTTGGCCTGCATCACCATATGCAGCCCCGCCAGCAGTACTGCGGGATAGACCAGTTGATGAAGACGACGCCAGCGCGCGCCGAGGTTGCGGATCGACCAGTTGTTCGAGGTCAGCGCCAGCGGTAATAGCAAGAGCATCGCCGCCATCCCGACCGTCACGTAGGGACGCTTGATGATGTCCGCCACGATCTGCGCTGGAATTTGGACGTCCAGCAAAAGCCACGTCAGAAAGTGAACCAGCACATAGGAGAACGCCAGCACCCCGATCGGGCGGCGCAGTTTGATCAAGCGCAAAGGCGTCCTGCGCTGCAACGGGGTGATGCACAAGCCCGCAATCAAGAGCCAGAGCGCCCATAGCCCCAAGCTGCGCTCGATCACGTCGACAGGGTCCGGCCCAAGGGCATTCTGGAACCCTTGGACATAGAGCCAGATCACAGGCACAGCGCCCGCCACATAGATCAGCCAATTCGGGATGGCCCGCACCGACCGGTTCACTTGGTCGATCATCAGAAGTTCTTTCGCAGATCCATTCCCTGATAGAGCGAGGCGACCTCCTCATACCCGTTGAACATCAGGGTGGGCTCGCGTTTGGCGAAGAGACCGCCACCGATGCGGCGCTCGGTCGCTTGGGACCAGCGCGGGTGGGCGACCTCGGGATTCACGTTGCTGTAAAAGCCGTATTCCCGCGCGTTGGCCATGTTCCAGCTGGTCGGGGGCTCTTTGTCGGTCAAGGTAATGCGTGAAATCGACTTGGCGTATTTGAAGCCGTACTTCCACGGAACGACCAGACGGATTGGTGCGCCGTTCTGCTTGGGCATCGGCTTGCCATAGATTCCGGTCGCCAGAAGGGTCAGCGGATGACGCGCCTCGTCCAAGCGCAGACCTTCGCGGTAGGGCCAGTTCAGAACGGGGAAGCGGGTGCCGGGCATTTCTTCGGGGCGGAGGACCGTTTCAAAGGCAACATATTTGGCGCCGCTCTTCACGCCGACCATATCCAGCAGATCGGCCAGTTCGAATCCATTCCAAGGCACAACCATCGACCAAGCCTCGACACAGCGGAACCGATAGATTCGCTCTTCGATGGTCATTCCCGAGATCAGATCAGGCAGAGCATAGGTCCCGGGCTTTTCGACCATACCGTCGATCTTGATGGACCACGGATCGGTGGTCAGTTGTCCAGCGTTGCGCGCCGGATCATCCTTGCCCGTCCCGAATTCGTAGTAATTATTGTAGCTAGTGATATCCTCGTAGCTGTTCGGCTCCAGCCCTGCAGCCCGCAGAGGGGACGCTGTCAGGCCCAGCCCCAGCGCCGCTGCCCCCGCCATCATCTGACGGCGGTTCAGGAACATCGCCTCGGGGGTGACATCGTCAGAAGTCAGGGTGTTGCGCCAGCGGTTCGCCATCAGATCCTCCTTGTAAGCTCTACACGACATAGCACCGCTGCCCTCTCGGACCAAAAAACTCCTTTTCACACTGTCGGGAAGCGGTTGAAACGTTTGCGCGCAGGATTGCCAGCAAGCCGCGGCCCGTGCAAAGTATTCACGAACTCGAATTTGTTTTCACGGGAGGGAAAGCCATGAAGTTCTGGATCGCAAGCGGCCTGATCGCCGCCGCCACTGCCTGCGCCGCCGAAGAACCCATTATGTATGTCACCGATCAGAGCTTTGATGACGTGGCCTTTGGATTAGAGAGCGCGATTATCGACGCAGGGCTCGTGATCGACCACATCAGCCACCCCGGCGATATGCTAGAGCGCACACGAGGCGACATCGGCTCTGATGTGGTGCTGTACGAGGCTGCGGACGTCTACAGCTTCTGCTCGGCAACTGTGTCGCGCAGCGTGATGGAAGCAGACCCCATGAATGTGATGTACTGCCCCTATGACATCTTTGTCGCCGTGCTGACGGACAAACCGGACGAGACGATCATTGGCTTCCGCCCCTATCCCGAGGGTCCGATGCAAGAGGTTCACGACCTGCTGGACGGCATCACCCGCGCGGCCATCGGGATGGACTGAAACGACAAAGGCCCCGACGATGTGTCGGGGCCTTCGTTTTTCTTGCGGTTAGTGGACGACCGCATCGTCGGGCTTGGGCCGGTTGCTGGCACCGACCCGATCGCCGATCAGCAGACCATCGGCACCGGCGCTGACCACAATCGCACTGTCGTCATGCACCTCGCCGCCAAGGATCATCTCGGCCAGCGGGTCCTGGAGCGCGCGCTGGATCACGCGCTTCAGCGGGCGGGCACCGAAGACCGGATCGTAGCCTTCGTCGGCCAGCCACTTGCGGGCGTCCTCGTCCAGCTCCAGCTTGATCTTGCGGGCGGCCAGACGTTTCTCAAGTCGACGCAGCTGGATGGTCACGATACCGTCCATATCCGCACGGCCCAGACGGTCAAAGATGATCGTCTCGTCCAGACGGTTCAGGAACTCGGGGCGGAAGTGCGCCCGCACCGCATCCATCACATCACGCTTGGCCTCGCTGGCATCCGCCCCATCGGGCAAGGTGCTCAGCGCATGGGCCCCGAGGTTCGACGTGAGGATAATCAGCGTCTGCTTGAAGTCCACCGTCCGGCCTTGACCATCGGTCAGCACACCGTCGTCCAGAACCTGCAACAGCACGTTAAAGACGTCAGGGTGTGCCTTCTCGACCTCGTCGAACAGGACCACCTGATAGGGACGGCGACGGACCGCTTCGGTCAGAACACCACCCTCGTCATAGCCAACATAGCCCGGAGGGGCACCGATCAGACGGCTGACCGCGTGTTTCTCCATGAACTCGGACATGTCGATGCGAACCATCGCGTTGTCGTCGTCAAAGAGGTACTCGGCCAGAGCCTTGGTCAGCTCGGTCTTACCCACACCCGTCGGCCCAAGGAACAAGAAGCTGCCCAGCGGGCGGTTCTCGTCGTTCAGACCAGCGCGGGCACGGCGCACAGCGTTCGACACGGCCTTGACCGCCTGTCGCTGACCGATGACGCGGCGTCCCAGTTCCTCTTCCATCTTGAGCAGCTTTTCACGCTCGCCTTCCAGCATCTTGGTGGTCGGGATACCCGTCCAACGCTCCACAACCTGAGCGATTTGATCAGGGCGCACAGCCTCTTCGACCATGACACCGTCGGCTTCTGCGGTCTCGGCCTCTCCCAGCTGTTTTTCCAACTGAGGGATCACGCCATAAGACAGCTCACCGGCACGGGCCAGATTGCCCTCGCGCTTGGCCTGCTCCAGTTCGGCGCGGGCGCGGTCCAGCTTTTCCTTCAGGTCGCGGGCACCGGCCAGCTTGTCACGCTCTGCCTGCCAACGCGCAGTCAGTTCAGAGCTACGGTCCTGCAGGTCGGCCAGTTCCACCTCGAGCTTTTCCAGACGATCACGCGATGCGGCGTCATCCTCTTTCTTCAGGGCTTCGGCTTCGATCTGCTTTTGCAGGATCTCGCGGTCGATGGCGTCAAGTTCCTCGGGTTTGCTGTCCACAGCCATACGCAGACGGCTGGCGGCTTCGTCCATCAAGTCGATGGCTTTGTCCGGCAAGAAGCGGTCCGTGATATAGCGGTGCGACAGGGTTGCCGCCGCCACAAGAGCCGAGTCGCTGATCCGCACACCGTGGTGCAACTCGTACTTCTCTTTGATGCCGCGCAGGATACTGATGGTGTCCTCGACCGTAGGCTCCTCGACCACGAGGGGCTGGAACCGGCGGGCTAGAGCCGCATCTTTCTCGATGTACTTGCGATACTCGTCCAACGTGGTAGCGCCGACGCAGTGCAACTCACCCCGAGCCAGCGCAGGCTTGATCAGGTTGGCCGCATCCATAGCGCCGTCGGTTTTACCCGCGCCGACCAGAACGTGCATTTCGTCGATGAACAGGATGATCTCGCCAGCAGCGGCGGTCACTTCGTTCAGAACGGCTTTCAGACGCTCTTCGAATTCGCCGCGGTATTTCGCACCGGCGATCAGCGCACCCATGTCCAGCGCGAGCAGCTTCTTGTTGCGCAGGGATTCAGGCACGTCGCCGTTCACGATCCGCAGGGCAAGGCCTTCGGCAATCGCGGTCTTACCCACGCCCGGCTCACCGATCAGAACAGGGTTGTTCTTGGTCCGACGCGACAGAACCTGCATCGCACGGCGGAT
>CAXQKF010000373.1:0-8653 GCA_964224285.1 Donghicola sp.
AGATGTCATATTCGTCCACGCGAACGCCGCCGTTGATCTGCCACTTGTCGTTCAGTTCGACCGTGTCCATCGCATAGAGCGAACGGCTGATCACGTTGGTTTCGGTCCCGTCAGAGCTGCGCACAGGCGTGAGCGGTTGGACCGGCGAAGCGTTCGAATACGAACGCAAGGACACCATGTGGAACTGGAACGCAGGCGTCACCTACAAGCCGCAGGACAACCTGAGCTTCTACGCTGCGGTTGCGACCTCGACCACGCCTATGGGTCAGGAAATCGCGTCGGGCGGCAGCGCCTTCTACGGCGGTCTGGACGAAAACGGTCAGGACCTGAAGCCCGAGCAGAGCACCTCTTACGAGTTCGGCGCGAAGTATTCGTTCAATGACGACCTTCTGCTGACGGCTGCGGTTTTCCAGACCATTCGCGAAAATGGCCGCGAGGACGTGACCGTTGTCGATCCCGTGACCTTTGCGCGCTCGACCGTGACGGACGATACCCTGAAGTACAAAATGGAAGGGATCGAGCTGGGTGTATCCGGCCGCTTGGGCGAAAAGATCGGCCTGTTCGGTGGCGGCACCTGGATGCGCAGCGAAATTCTGGACGCCGGTACAGACGAGTACGTTGGCAAGCGTCTGCCCAACATCTCGCACTCGCAGTTCAACCTGCTGGGCACCTATGACTTCACCGACGATCTGATGCTTGGCCTGCGCGCCAACTTCCAGGGTGAAAAGGATCTGGGCACCACTGTTCCCAACGGCAACACCCTGCAAGAGGCGTGGACCTGGGACATGGTCGGTTCGTATGACATCAACGATCAGGCCGAGGTACGTTTTGGTGTCACCAACCTGACCGACGTCACCTACTACGACTCGGCGTATCGTTCGGGCAGCCCGTTCACCTATGTGGCCCCCGGCCGCGAATTCTCGGTGTCGGTCGACTTCCGCTTCTGATCTTTCACGAGATTTCCCTCGGTGGGGCTGCCTTTGCGGGTGGCCCTGCTCCAGTTTCACACAACAGGTGCACCATGCTGATCACGATCCCCCAAGTGCTCACGAAGGAAGAAGTAGCCCACTGCCGCGGACTGCTGGACGCTGCCGACTGGCAGGATGGCAAATCGACCGCCGGTGCCCAATCCGCAGAGGTCAAAAAGAACCAACAACTGGACCCCACCAGCGAGGTCTCTCAGAAAGTGGGCCAGTTCATTCTGCAAAAACTCGGTCAGAACCCGACCTTCGTGTCGGCAGCCCTGCCCAACAAGATCCTGCCGCCCATGTTCAACCGCTACGCCAGCGGCGAGACGTTCGGCCTGCATGTGGACAACGCGATCCGTGTGAACCCCCTCACGCAGGAACGCCTGCGCACGGATTTGTCCATGACGCTCTTTTTCGCCGAGCCCGACGAATATGACGGCGGCGAACTCTACATCGAGGACTACTACGGCACCAAAGAGGTCAAACTCCCTGCCGGCGACATGGTCCTTTACCCCTCAACCAGCCTGCACGAAGTGCGCCCGGTGACCCGTGGTGCCCGCGTCTCCAGCTTTTTCTGGCTACAAAGCATGGTCCGATCCGACGAGCACCGCCGCGTTCTCTTTGATCTGGACCAGACGATCCAGACATTGGCCATGCGCAACGGCACCGACGATCCCGAAGTCGTCAAACTGACAGGCATTTATCACAACATGATCCGCATCTGGGTGGATACCTGATATGAAACGCATTCTCCTTATTGTCGCGGTATTCGCCGCACTTTTCGCGACCCGCGCGGTCGCTGCGGACCTGTCCGCATTTGCCGATCCCCAGCAACTGCCCGCGTGGGCCAAGCCGCTGTATTTCGACGTTCTGACGTGGCTGGATGAAAACAGTCAGGACCACATGTCGCCGGTAGGCATGTTCATGGCCGCCGACTGGGTCGTCAAAGGCGTAATGCTGTCGCTCGCCTTTGCCTCTGTGGTCACGTGGGTGATCTTTATCGGCAAGATGGCATCCCTGATGCTGGCGCGCCTGTCCATGACCGTGAACTACCGCCGTCTCGACAAGCTGGCGACCCTGTCCTTGGGCGATCAGCCACGTCTGCGCGGTGTCGTGGGCCGCATGGCCAAAGCTGCCCGCAAAGAGCGCGACGCCTCTGAAACCGTGAAAGCCACCAATGTCGGCGGCATCAAGGAACGTGTCTCGGCTGTGCTGGTCCGGATCGAAGCTGGCTCTGCCCGCCGCATGTCCTCAGGTACCAGCATTCTGGCGAACATCGGCTCGACCGCGCCGTTCGTTGGCCTGTTCGGGACGGTTTGGGGCATCATGAACAGCTTTATCTCGATTGCCGAAAGCCAGACCACCAACCTTGCCGTCGTGGCCCCCGGCATTGCAGAAGCACTGCTGGCAACCGCGATCGGGCTTGTTGCCGCGATCCCTGCCGTGATCTTTTACAACGTCATCACCCGCAGCCTGAGCGGCTACAAAGTGATGCTTGGCGACGCGAGTTCGCTGGTCGAGCGGACCCTCAGCCGCGATCTGGACAGCGCCGCGCCCGCCGTGCAGCAGACCCAGATCCAGAGCGCACCCGAAACAGCGATCCCCCAGAACGCAGCGATGACTGCGGCGGAGTAAACCATGGGAGCCAAGCTGTCCGATACGGACGATCTGTCCGAAAACCACGACATCAACATCACGCCATTCATCGACGTGATGCTGGTGCTGCTAATCATTTTTATGGTGGCCGCGCCCCTGTCGACCGTCGACATTCCCGTCGAGCTGCCCGTCGCTGTGGCAGAGCCGCCGACACGGCCCGAAAAACCGGTGTTCATCACGATCCAAGAAGACCTCTCGCTCTCGGTGGGCGAAGTGGGCATCACTCTGGATGAACTGGTGATGGAGGTCGGCATCGCGACCATGCTCAAGCGCGACACCCGTCTGTACATCCGCGCAGATGCGTCCGTCCCCTATGGCGAGTTAATCAAGGTGATGAACATGCTCAGTTCCGACGGCTATCTGAAGGTCGGTCTGGTCGGACTTGATCCCGCCTCCGCCGGTCCCGAAGCCGCCGAGGCCGCAGGCGCCTTGCCCGCGACCTCCCCGCCGACTGCGCCAGGTGCCGAGTGATCCATGTCCCTTGCTGATCCCATAACCCGCCCTGCTCCGGTGCTTTGGTCCGGCGCAATCGCTGCGGGCGTCGGTCTTCATCTGCTGGTGGGGGCCGCGATTTTTCGTCAAGCCCCCGAGGCACCCCCACCTGTGATCGAAACCGCAGAGACTTCGATCGAGGGTGCGATGTTCTTTGACCTGTCGGACATTATCGCCGCGCCCGAAACCACGGGCGAGGATGCAGCCGCAGTCGCCGCCGCCGAGGATGCACCAACAGTCACCGAAAGCGCCGAGGCCGTTGATCCCGCAAAGGCGGCGGACGAGCCGATCCTCAACCAAGTCCCCTACGACGTCGAGGACGATGAACTGAAATTCGGCGTCGCCAGCCCCGAACCCGCCGCAGACACCGAAGAGATCGCCCACGAAACCGCAACCGAGTTCGACGAAGAACAGATCGAAGCCGAAAGCCAGTTGGGTTCAGAGGCCCGCGATGCCTCTGCCGGATCTGTCTCGGGCGTTGATGCCCCCGAGGTCGCGGAAAAGGCTCAGGCCAAAGAAGAGGGACTCAGCGCCGAGGCCACCGCGGAAATCATGGACTGGCAAAAGGACGTGGTCCTGCGCATCGGCAAAGCGCGCAAATACCCAGCCGACGCCCGCAAGCAAAAGATCACGGGGACTGTCAAAGTCCGGTTCACCATTGATCGTTATGGCAACATCCAGTCCAAGGACATTGCAGAAAGCTCGGGCCACACGGTTCTGGACAACGCCGCCCTAAAGGTACTGGAAGACGTGGGCAAATTGCCGACCCCGCCGGTGCACCTACGCGGGGATAGCTTCACGCTGGTCGTGCCGCTGAACTACCAGTTCAAATGAACCTTCTCTGGCGTGATGTCGGCACATGTCCGGCATCCCGCCAGCATCATGGCAATTTCGAATTCGTCTTGCAGCAGCCGCAGGACATGCGAGGCCCCAGCCGCTCCGGCCACCGCGAGGCCATGAATGACAGGGCGCCCCACCATGACAGCGTTCGCCCCCAACGCGACGGCTTTGAACACATCAACACCGCGGCGCACGCCCCCATCCATCAGCACCGTGAAATCCGCACCAACAGCCGCGCGGACCTCGGGCAAGGCGCGCAAGCTGGCAACCGCCGTATCCAGTACGCGCCCGCCGTGGTTGGACACGATCACCCCCGCCGCCCCGATATCTTTGGCCATTTTGGCATCATCGGGGTGCAGGATGCCCTTGATCAGCACGGGTAGCGGTGATGCCTCGATCAGCCACGCCACGTCCTCCCACCGCGGAGCCACATGGGCGATACGGTCAAAGATCGCGCTTTCTCCGGCCTCGAGAGGGGCAAAGCGGGGTTGCGACACGCCCTCTAAATTTACGGCCCGCGTTCCTTCGGGCAGGGCAAAACCTGACCGGATCTCTGCATCCCTGACGCCGTGCAAAGGCGCATCCACGGTCAGAACGATCGAATGAAATCCGGCGTCAGCTGCGCGCTGGCACAGCTCTAGTGTCGCCTCGCGCGTTCCCAGCCAATACAATTGGAACCACAGACAGCTTGCCCCTGCCTCGCGGACCGTGCCCATCTCGACTGCGGACTGTGCGCTCAGGGTCATGACCGTACGTTGGGCCGCAGCGGCCTGCGCGGTCGCAACCTCTCCTGACGGGCAAAGAAGTGTCTGATATGCGAATGGCGCGACGATGATCGGGTGGCTCATGCGCAAGGACGCCACCTCGACAGAGGCGCTCCCCGATCTCAGGTCACTGAGCATACGCGGCACGACGGACACCTGCCCGAACGCTGCGGCATTTGCGGCCTGAGTGATGCCTGCGCCCGCACCCGAAAGGAAATAGGCCTGCAATTCAGGGGCCAGCGCCTCTTTTGCTCGCGTCTCATAATCCGGAAGGGTTGGCTGCAAATTCGGCGTCACGGTGTCCTCGGGTATCTCAATCGGCACCCAATTAGGGCTTTCAAATCAGAGCAAATAGCCTGTGTGTTTTCTATAGCGATAAGGCCTCTGGTACAATTCGAACGGCCTCCGCCAGCGCCACCCGAAACGAAATAGGGGCGCCCGAAGGCACCCCCTAGATGTTTGCATGGAACGCCGCCTATCAGAGGCGGTGTTCAGACCGATTCAGAAACGGCCGTGGCAGTGCTTGAACTTCTCGCCCGAACCACAGGGGCACGGATCGTTGCGGCCCGGATTGCCCCAGGACGAGGGATCGTTTTCGTCAAACCCGGCGACCAGCGGTGCCGCAGCGGATGCTTCGGCGGCTTCTTGGGCTTGCTGCACGGGTGCATCCAATGCCTCGCGCTGTGCCTGCATCTGACGCAGAAGCTGCTGCTGCTGTTCCTGCGACAGGGGCTGGATGCGCGACAGGGTCTTGGTGACCTCGGTCCGGAGCGAGTCCAGAAGGCCCTCGAACAGTTGGAAGGCTTCGGTCTTGTACTCGTTCAGCGGGTCGCGCTGCGCGTAGCCACGGAAGCCAACGACCGAACGCAGGTGCTCTAGCGTCAGCAGGTGCTCGCGCCATTTGGTGTCGATGGTCTGCAGCAGAACCTGCTTTTCGATCTGACGCATGGCTTCGGGACCGAAAGATGCGCCCTTCTCGGCCATGTAGGTATCGCTGGTGTTCTGGATACGCTCTTCGATGTCGTCGTTATCGACGCCCTCTTCGTCGGCCCATGCCACGATTGGCATGTCCTGATTGAGGGTCTCGATGATCGCAGCCTGCAGGCCTTCGGTGTTCCACTGGTCGGCAAAGCTGCGCGGCGGCATATGCTCTTCGACCAGATCCTCGATGACCTGATAGCGCATGTCCTGAACGATCTCGGACAAATCCTGCGCTTCCATGATTTCGCGACGCTGCGAGAAGATCACTTTGCGCTGGTCGTTCATCACGTCGTCGAACTTCAGCAGCTGTTTACGGATGTCAAAGTTGCGCCCTTCGACTTTGGCCTGAGCACGCTCCAGCGACTTGTTCACCCAAGGGTGCACGATCGCCTCACCCTCTTTCATGCCGAGGGTCGACAGAACCTTGTCCAGACGCTCGGAGCCGAAGATGCGCATCAGGTCGTCTTCGAGCGACAGGAAGAAAGACGAACGGCCCGGGTCACCCTGACGGCCCGAACGACCGCGCAGCTGGTTGTCGATCCGGCGGCTTTCGTGACGCTCGGTGGCCAGAACGAACAGACCGCCAGCGGCCTTTACGGCCTCTTCGTCGGCCTTGTGACTCTCTTCGATCTGGGTGCGCAGGGCGTCGGGATCGGCATCGGGGTTGGCCTCGATGGCTTCCATGATCTTGATCTCGACGTTGCCGCCCAATTTGATGTCGGTGCCGCGGCCCGCCATGTTGGTCGCGATGGTCACAGCGCCAAGCTTACCGGCATCCGCAACGATCTGGGCTTCTTGCTCGTGCTGGCGCGCGTTCAGAACGTTGTGTTTAACGCCCGCCTGCTGGAGCAGGGCCGACAGCATTTCCGATTTCTCGATAGAGGTGGTGCCGACCAGAACGGGCTGACCGCCTGCGTGGGCCTTTTGGATTTCTTCGACAATCGCGGCGTATTTCTCTTGGGCGGTGCGGTAGACCGCGTCGTCCTCGTCGATACGGGCGATGGGGCGGTTGGTCGGAACCTCGACCACACCCAAGTTGTAGATTTCCATGAATTCGTCCGCCTCGGTCAGCGCGGTACCGGTCATGCCGCCGAGCTTGTCATAGAGACGGAAGTAGTTCTGGAAGGTCACGCTGGCCAAAGTGACGTTCTCGGGCTGGATCTTGCAGCCTTCCTTCGCCTCGATGGCTTGGTGCAGACCGTCCGACAGACGGCGCCCTGCCATCATACGGCCGGTGAATTCGTCGATCAAAACGATTTCGCCGCCACGGACGATGTAGTCCTTGTCCTTGGTGAACAGCTTGTGAGCGCGCAGGCCCTGGTTCACGTGGTGGACGATGGTGGTGCTTTCGGGATCGTACAGCGACTGGCCTTCGGGCAAGAGGCCCATCTGCAGCAGGCGCTGTTCGAGGAATTCGTTGCCCTCGTCGGTGTAGGTGACGTTGCGGGTCTTTTCGTCAAGCGAGTAGTGCTCTTCGGTCAGCTCGGGGATCACCTTGTCCAGCGACAGATACATGTCGCTGCGGTCCTGCGCGGGACCAGAGATGATCAGCGGCGTCCGTGCTTCGTCGATGAGGATCGAGTCAACTTCGTCCACAATCGCGAAGTAGTGGTCACGCTGCGCCATCTGGCTCAGTTCGGACTTCATGTTGTCGCGCAGGTAGTCGAACCCAAGCTCGTTGTTGGTCGCGTAGGTGATGTCGCAGGCGTAAGCCTCGCGCTTTTCAGGCTCGGGCTGCTGCGGGTAGACGACGCCGGTGGTCATCCCCAGCGCGGCGAACACCTTGCTCATCCACGCAGCGTCGCGGCGGGCCAGATAGTCGTTCACGGTCACGACGTGGACACCGCGGCCCACAAGCGCGTTCAGATAGGCGGGGAAGGTCGCAACCAGCGTCTTACCTTCGCCTGTCTTCATCTCGGCAATGTTACCCTGATGCAGGAAAATCCCGCCCATCAACTGCACATCATGGGCCCACAGACCCAGAGCGCGGCGCGCAGCCTCGCGGCAGTTGGCAAATGCTTCGGGTAGAATGGCATCCAGGCTCTCACCGCCTGCAATGCGTTCTTTCAGGCTCGCGGTCTTCTCGATCAGCTGAGCATCGCTGAGGGCCTGATATTCGTCGGCCAGGGCGTTGATCTGGTTTATAACCGGACGCGTTGCCTTGATCTTTCGGTCGTTCGGGGTGCCAAATACTTTTTTGGCCAGAGTTCCGATACCGAGCATACTTTCCCCGCTTCCTAACGTTTTCGTGCGAGGCATTCGCTTGCTGCGCAGGGGCCTAATCCCTAAAACAATGGCGCGGCAGCCTCTACAAGCCCCAAGGCGATGTAAGTGGCTGCACCCACAGTGTCAACGTTGCGCGCAAGCGCAGGTAACCCGAAGGACCCTATTTTATGCGTTCACTCAAAACTCTGTCTGCCGCTGTCTTTGCGATGGGCATCGGTATGTCCGCCACCGCGCAGGATGCACCGACCGCTGATACAGTACTCGCAACCGTCAACGGCAAAGAGATTACGCTGGGTCACGTGCTGGTCGCGCGCACGACGCTGCCCCAGCAATACCAACAACTGCCCGCCGATGTGCTGTTCACCGGTCTTCTGGACCAGCTGATCCAGCAGCAGGCTCTGGCCGACTCGTTAGCAGAGAAGCCCAAGCGCGTTGATCTGGCACTCGAGAACGAAGCGCGTGCCCTGATCGCCGCCGAAGTGATGGCAGGCATCGCGGCCGAAGCCGTCACCGACGAGAAGCTTCAGGCAGCCTACGACGCAAAGTACGCGACCGCAGGCGGCGAGAAAGAGTTCAACGCAAACCACATTCTGGTGGAAAGCGAAGACGAAGCCAAAGCCATCATCGAAGAGATTAATGGCGGCGCGGATTTCGAAGCTGTTGCCAAGGAAAAGTCGACCGGTCCCTCGGGTCCGAATGGCGGCGCTCTGGGTTGGTTCGGCAAAG
>CAXQKF010000374.1:0-5625 GCA_964224285.1 Donghicola sp.
GGCACCAGGATCAGGGCGGCGACTATTAAGCCGCCCTTTACCGTTCGCGGGATCCAAGTTCACGGCGATTTCTCTTGACCCTGCAATGCCAAATGGCATCAAAGCGGCATGGCACGTTCTGAACTGATGATCGATCTCGACGCCCTTGTGGCGAACTGGCGCGCTCTGGCCGCCGCCTCCGGCAATGCCGAGGCAGGCGCCGTGGTGAAAGCCGATGCATACGGGTTGGGGGCCGCTATGGTCGCCGCTCGACTGGCCCGTGAAGGGGCCAAGAAATTCTTTGTCGCCATTGCCGAAGAGGGCATTGAGGTGCGCCACGCCGTGGGTCCCGATCCGCAAATCTTCGTGTTTGGCGGCCATATGGCAGGCGATGCGACAGTGATCCGCAACGCGGACCTGATCCCCATGCTGAACTCGGCCGAGCAATGGCAGCGTCACCAGAGCGAATGCCCCGACCTGCCCTTTGGCATCCAGCTGGACAGCGGCATGAACCGTCTGGGGCTGGAGCCCGCCGACTGGGCCGCCATCCGAGATGCCGTTCTGGCCGCGAAACCCGCGCTGGTCATGAGCCACCTTGCCTGCGCGGACGAGCCTGACCACGCGATGAACGGCCAGCAACTGGCTGCGTTCCGCGCGATGACCGATGGTATCGACGTGCCCCGTTCGCTGTCGGCAACCGGCGGCATCCTGTTGGGCCCCGACTACCATTTCGATGTGACCCGCCCCGGTATCGGCATGTACGGCTGCGAGCCCTTTATGCAGGCGCGCCCCGTAGCGCATCTGTCGATCCCCGTGATCCAGTCGCGCACCGTCGATATCGGCGAGAGCGTGGGCTATGGCAATTCGTGGGTCGCCCACCGCCCCACCCGCGTGGCCACCATTGCCGCCGGTTACGCAGACGGCATCATCCGCGCCCAATCGGGCAAAGGCCGCGTCTTTGCGGGCGATGTGCCGTGCAACATCCTTGGCCGCGTTTCGATGGACCTGATCGGGATCGATATCACCGATCTGGACGGCACGCCCGAGACCGTCGAACTGCTGGGAGTGCACCAGAATGCCGACGCCGTTGCCGGTTTCGCCGGCACCATCGGCTACGAAATCCTGACCTCTCTGGGGGCACGCTACGCACGGGACTACATCGGCGCATGACACGCTTTCTTGCATCCATCGGTCGGGTTGTCATGTCCGCTCTGGCGAGCATTGGCTCGGTCGCGCTTTTCGCGCTGGAGACCGTCAGCCACCTGTTCCGCCCTCCGTTCTACGGGCGCGAGTTCTGGAACGCCCTGATCCAGATCGGCTGGCTGTCCTTGCCCGTGGTCGGCCTGACCGCGTTCTTTACCGGCGGGGCATTGGCGCTGCAGATCTTTGCCGGCGGTTCGCGCTATGGCGCCGAAGCGGTCGTGCCCTCGATCGTGGCCATCGGCATGGTGCGCGAACTCGGTCCCGTTCTGGGGGGGCTGATGGTCGCTGCCCGCGTGGCCAGCTCCATCGCGGCTGAAATCGGCACCATGAAGGTGACCGAGCAGATCGACGCGCTGGTCACCCTGTCCACCCACCCGATGAAGTACCTGACCCTGCCCCGCGTTCTGGCCGCGACCATTGCGGTGCCCGTTCTGGTGGCAGTTGGGGACTCGGTCGGGATCATGGGCGGCTATCTGGTCGGCGTGAACCGGCTGGACTTCAACTCTGCGACCTACCTCAAGAACACCATTGATTTCCTTGAGACCTGGGACATCACCAGCGGTTTGTTCAAAGGCGCGGCCTTCGGCTTTATCGTTGCGACCATGGGCTGCTACCATGGCATGCAATCGGGCCGCGGGGCCCAAGGCGTTGGCGCTGCGACGAAATCTGCGGTGGTCTCGGCCTCGGTCCTGATCTTCGCCGCCAACTACATTCTTACTGAACTGTTCTTTGCCGCATGATCGAGCTTCGTGATATCCACAAGACCTTCGGGTCGAACCACGTTCTGCGGGGCGTGAACCTGTCTGTCGCCAAAGGCAGCTCGATGGTGATCATCGGCGGGTCCGGCACCGGCAAATCGGTCACGCTGAAGTGCATTCTGGGTCTGGTCAAACCGGATCAGGGGCAAATTCTGGTCGGCGGCCAGAATGTCGAGGACGTGAGCCGTGATCCCTTCCTTGCCCGTTTCGGGATGCTGTTTCAGGGGGCCGCTCTGTTCGACAGTATCCCCGTCTGGCAGAACGTCGCCTTCCGCCTGATGCGCGGCGCTCTCAAGCGCCCCAAGGCCGAAGCCCGCGAGATCGCCATCGAAAAGCTGCGCCGCGTGGGCCTCAAGCCCGAAGTGGCCGACAAGTTCCCTGCTGAACTTTCCGGCGGCATGCAAAAACGCGTGGGCCTCGCCCGTGCCATCGCCGCTGACCCCGAAATCATCTTCTTTGACGAGCCGACCACGGGGCTCGATCCGATTATGTCCGGCGTTATCAACGACCTGATCCGCGAGATTGTCACAGAGATGGGGGCCACCGCCCTGACGATCACCCATGACATGACCAGTGTGCGGGCGATTGCCGATAACGTGGCAATGCTGCACGATGGCGTTGTGAAATGGACCGGAGCCGTTAACGATATGGATACGTCAGGTGATCCATATGTGGACCAGTTTATTCATGGCCGCGCCGAGGGGCCTATAGCCGCGGTGCGCTAATACCGAGGAGGGCGCGTGTTGCTAGAGCCCAGTTACCCAGTTCTGATTTTCTTTGCCCTGCGCAATGGCCTGTACCTCGCAGGTCTTTTGCCGATTGCTCTGGCCAAAGCCATCGTCTGCCGCAGCCCTGCCCGCCTCTGGGCTATCGGCGCACTCATCCTCTGCCTCATTAGCGCGGTTGCCTACTATCTGGTGCCTGCTCTCGGCCTCTACACCGCGCCGATTGCGGTATGGGCCTCGTCGGTCAAGACTTACGGCGGCGGCGTGATGGTTCCTCTCTTTGCTTCGGTCATGATGCTGGCCTGCGCCACGTCCCGCGGAACGCGCTGGCCTTGGCTGGACTATCTGCACGGTGCGGGTTTCATCGTCTGGCTGGCACTGTGGGCATGGACCACTTGGTTCTGATCCGCAGATGGGCCAATCTGGCCTGCATTTTTCTGTACCCTCTCGCTTGGTGGGCCCCTCTGGCCCACGCCGGTGTGCTGCCCCTGTTCGGCCTGTCCGAGGTCTCGGTGCTGTCAGGGATCTCCAGCCTATGGGAAAGCGACATTTTTCTGGCTGTGGTCGTTGCTCTGTTTGCGATGGTTGCGCCGATGGCCAAGTCCATCGCGATCGCGCTGGTTGATTTCCGCGTCATCCCCTCCGCCCCCCGATGGGTCGCTGTACTGGGGCGACTGGCGATGGCCGATGTGTTCCTGATCGCCCTGTATATCACGCTGACCAAAGGCATCGGGATCGGACGCGTCGAGACGGGTTGGGGACTCTATCTCTTTACCACGCTTGTGATAATCCAGCTGCTGCTGTCGCTGGCCAAACAGGAACATAAAAAGAACACTTGCGCTTTTCCCTCTGAATAGGCACACCTGCCTTATGGCAAAGAAAGCGATCTTCAAATGCTCCGAATGCGGGGCGTCCTACAACAAATGGTCGGGCCGCTGCGACGGCTGCGGCGCGTGGAACTCCATCGAAGAAGAGGTGCCTCTGTCCACAGCAGGCCCCGCCAAGAAAACCCTTGGCGCGATGAAGGGGCGAAGCATTCCGCTATCCGACCTTGGCACCACCGAAACGCCCCCGCCCCGCACCATGAGCGGGATGGGCGAGTTGGATCGCGTACTTGGCGGCGGTCTGGTGGATGCTTCGGCGATTCTGGTGGGCGGCGATCCGGGGATCGGGAAATCGACCCTGCTGCTGCAAGGGGCCGCACGCTTTGCCGAAGCGGGGCTGAAGGTCGTCTATATCTCGGGCGAAGAAGCCAGCGCGCAGGTCCGAATGCGGGCGCAGCGTCTGGGCCTGTCCCATGCGCCGGTGCTGCTGGGGGCCGAGACCAACCTGCGGGACATCCTGACCACGCTAGAAACAGAAAAGCCCGATCTGGCGATCATCGACTCGATCCAGACCATGTGGGCCGACAATGTCGAAAGCGCTCCGGGCAGCGTCAGTCAGGTCCGCGCCGCCGCCCATGAATTAACCACTTTCGCCAAGCAGCGCGGGATGGCGGTCGTCCTCGTGGGTCACGTGACCAAAGAGGGCCAGATCGCAGGCCCCCGTGTGGTCGAGCACATGGTCGACACGGTTCTCTATTTCGAAGGCGAACGCGGTCACCAGTTCCGCATCCTCCGCAGTGTGAAGAACCGCTTTGGCCCCGCGGACGAGATCGGCGTGTTCGAGATGACCGGCGGCGGTCTGTCCGAAGTGTCCAACCCCTCTGCCCTGTTCCTGTCCGAACGCGGGGAGCCGACACCGGGCTCGGTTGTGTTCTCTGGCATCGAAGGCACGCGGCCCGTTCTGGTCGAAATGCAGGCGCTGGTCGCACCCAGTCCGCACTCCCAGCCCCGCCGCGCGGTGGTCGGATGGGATTCGGCCCGCCTTGCCATGATCCTCGCCGTTCTGGAGGCGCGGTGCGGGATCGCCTTTGCCGGGTTGGACGTTTACCTCAATGTCGCAGGGGGGATGAAAATTTCCGAACCTGCCGCCGATTTGGCCGTCGCAGCAGCGCTTTTGTCAGCCAGAGAAGACGCCGCCTTGCCCAAGGACACCGTTGTTTTCGGGGAAATCAGTCTCTCTGGTGCCATCCGACCTGTCGGCCAAATGGAAAACAGGTTGAAAGAAGCCCAAAAACTTGGTTTTTCCACCGCAATCGTTCCTAATGCGAAAAAGGACGGGGACACAGCCGGTATGCAAACCCGCACCTTCGCGGACCTGACCGGTTTTGTTGGTGATATTTTCGGCGCGGGATAGCGCGCCCAAGGCGGGGAAGACGCATGGAAGGTTTCACGATTATTGACGCAGTTGTCGCGGGCGTGGTGGTCCTATCGGCACTGCTGGCATTCTCTCGTGGGATCGTCCGCGAGGCGCTGGCCATCGCGGGCTGGGTCGCGGCTGCGGTTCTGGCGTTCATCTTTGCCCCTGCGGTCGAGCCGCTGGTCACCGAAATCCCCGTGGTTGGCGCGTTCCTGTCGGACAGCTGCGAATTGTCGATCATCACCGCCTTTGCCTGTGTGTTCGCACTGGCACTGGTCGTTGTGTCCCTGTTCACACCCCTGTTTTCCAGCCTCGTGCAGGAAAGCGCGCTTGGCGGTGTGGATCAGGCACTGGGCTTTGTGTTCGGCGTGGTGCGCGGCATCCTTCTCGTGGGGATCGCGTTCTTCCTTTATAACACCGTGATGACCACCCAGACCGTCGAGGTGGTAAACAACTCGCGCTCGGCCGTTGTCTTCAGCAAAATGACCGGCCAGATCGAAGAGCAGAACCCCGAGCAGGCGCTTGGCTGGATCACCCAGCAGTACGAAGGTCTGGTTGGCCGCTGCGGCGCCCCTGCGGGTAACTAAACACGAAACGATAAACTTCCATTCACGAATGTAATCCTTTCGTGACACTTCTGCGCACGGCCCTTATATGGGGCCGTGCTAGGCCATTCTTGGATTCGGAGACCCCTCTTGACCGCCCAGATGCCCCCCGCC
>CAXQKF010000375.1:0-6314 GCA_964224285.1 Donghicola sp.
CCCTACACGACGCTCTTCCGATCTGTACCATTTGTCGTGCCATTTGCCGTCGATCAGCAGTCCCATGGGGGCCTCGTGTCTTTGCCAGATACCATCGTGTCTGGCGCAGAACGTAGGGCGATCACGGTTCTGTGCACAGCTTTAGCTTCGCGCAGAACCACTGCACATGCGCACAGAGGGCAACCTCAGGCGGTTTCGGCGGGCTTTGACTGGTGCTGTAGGATGCGGGGCAGGTTGCCCTCGATCCAGTCGGCGAGGGCGCGGACGTGTTCGGCCACTTCGGCGCCCATGGGGGTCAGGGTGTAGTCCACACGCGGGGGCAATTCACCATGGTCGTGGCGCAGGACAAAGCCGTCTTCCTCCAGTAATTGCAGGGTCTGGGCTAGCATCCGGTCGCTGACCCCGCCAATCAGGCGGCGCAATTCGGCGAACCGTTTGGTGCCCCCCTGAAGGGCGATCAGGACCAGCACGCCCCAGCGGCTGGTGACGTGCTTCAGGATATCGCGGGACGGGCAGGTGCTGGCCAGAACATTGCCGCGCAGGGCACCGCTGTGGATCGCGTCGCTTAGGGTGGGCATGGGGCCTCCGGGAAAAAACTTTACACTAACATTTGTGTATGTACTTACGAAATACAAGTGCTATGTCTAGGTTCCCCTCAATCGAAAACACCATTGAGGATTTTACCATGACCATCGCAATCACTGGCGCCAACGGCCAACTGGGCCGCATCGTTATCGAACAGTTGAAGGCCGTTGTGCCCGCCAATCAGATCATCGCACTGGTCCGCTCGCCCGAGAAAGCCGCCGATCTGGGCGTCGAGGCCCGCGCCTTTGATTATGACAAGCTGGAAACGCTGGTGCCCGCGCTGGCTGGCGTGGACAAGCTACTGCTGATTTCGGGCAGCGAGATCGGCAAGCGCATTCCCCAGCACCAAGCTGTCATCATCGCCGCCAAAGAGGCGGGCGTGCCCTACATCGCCTACACCAGCCTGCTGCACGCGGACACCAACACCCTGTCGCTGGCCCCTGAACATCTGGGCACCGAACAGGCGCTGGCCGCGTCGGGCATCCCCCACACCCTGCTGCGCAACGGTTGGTACACCGAGAACTACACCATGAGCCTACCCGCCGCCGTCCAGCACAATGCCCTGATCGGGTCCGCTGGCGAGGGGCGCATTTCGTCGGCCTCGCGGGCCGACTACGCAGCGGCTGCCGTGGCGGTTCTGACGACCGATGGCCACGCGGGCAAAACCTACGAGCTGTCGGGCGATTCGGATTACGCCCTGTCCGAATTGGCAGCCGAGGTCTCGAAACAGACCGGCAAGGACATCCCCTATGTGAACCTGCCCGAGGCTGACTATGCCGCTGCGCTGGTGCAGGCCGGTCTGCCCGAAGGGTTCGCCGCAGCATTGGCCAGCTTTGATGTCGAGGCGTCGAAGGGCGCCCTGTATGACAAGGGCCAAACCCTGTCCGACCTGATTGGTCGTCCGACCACTCCGCTACCCGAAGTGGTTGCGGCAGCATTAAGCTAAAGCGAGGGAACCCCACTTTGGCATGCGCGTTGCACATACACTGCAACGCGCTACGTTCGTCTGAGTTTTCTTTGGGAAACTTGACGTTAGCGTTGTGCGTGTCATCCTTGGCATGAGGACGGAGGAGAACATGTCAACGTTTTTGCCAAAAGATGTGGAAGACGGGCTAAGGGATGCGATTATTGCAAACCAGCGTCGTACAAGTCGTCTACGGGTCGAAGTGAACGGCCAAAGCTATGCGGTGCTGCGGATGTGGCGGAACGGCTTCTCGGTCGCGGCCGAGGATGCGCCCCGTCTGCGCGGTCTGGTGGATATCTTCGAAGGGGGAAACCACCTGTCTCAGGCGCTGGTCGTCGCGTCCGAAGCGGCGGGCGACGAGATGCACTATGAATTCAAGCGCAGCACGCCAGCGGCGGACAAGGCGCCCGTGGATTTCGCACGCGATCCCAACGCACCAGCCGGTTTGCTGCCCCGCCAGTAACGGGGCAGCCCATTGATCACTGAAGGTCGCTAAAGGCGGCTTTCAAACGCTCTGCCGCCTCGGCCACGCGGGCACGGGGGGTGGCAAAATTGAACCGCATAAAGGTCTCGCCACCTTTGCCAAAGGTTTCGCCGTGGTTGGCGGCGATGCGGGCGTCCTGTTCGATGCGCTTCTTGTATTCGGGGCCGGTCATGCCGGTTCCGGTGAAATCCACCCATGCCAGATAGGTCGATTCCATCGGCATCGAGGTGACACCGGGGATGGAATTCAGCGCCTCATCCAGCAGGCGGCGGTTGCCGTCCAGATAGTCCACCAACGCATCCACCCACGCCGCGCCCTCGGGGCTGTAGGCGGCCGTGGTCATTTCCAGACCGAACGAGTTACCGGAAATCCCCAGCCCCATCATGCGGGCGTTGAATTTGGCGCGCAGGGCGTCGTCGGGGATGATCACGTTTCCGGCGTGGCTGCCCGCGATGTTGAAGGTCTTGGTCGTGGCGGTCATCATCACCAGACGGTCCAAGATGTCAGGCTCGGCCACGGCCATGACGTGGTGTTTGTTGCCGGGCATGACCAGATCGTGGTGAATTTCATCGGACACAAGGATCAGGTCGTGACGCTTGGCGAACTCGGCCACGCCCTTTAGCTCGTCGAGGGTCCAGACGCGGCCACCGGGGTTATGGGGCGAGCACAGGATCACCATCTTTTCGTTGCCGGTCATTTGGGCGTCATAGGCGGCGAAGTCCATCTTGTAGATGCCATCCTCGATCACCAGCGGGCATTCCACAACCTCGCGGCCCGCCGCGCGGATGGTGCGGGCAAAGGCGTGGTAAACGGGGGTGAACAGCACCACACCGTCGCCGGGGTTGGTAAACGCGTCTACGCACAGGCCAGTGCCGTTGACCAGACCGTGGGTGGTGGTGATCGCCTTGGCGTCCACTTTCCAGCCGTGGCGGTTCTCCATCCACCACTGGATCGCGCCCTTGTAATCCTGATCCCCGCCGAAATAGCCGTAGACGCCATGCTCGGCCATCTTTTCGACCGCGCGTTGGACGCAGGCGGGTGGGCGGAAGTCCATGTCTGCAACCCACATCGAAATCCCGCCCTGCGGGGATACGCCGTACAGGGTCTCCATCTGGTCCCATTTCGCAGAATGGGTGCCCACGCGGTCGATGATTTCGTCAAAATTCATGGGGTGCGTCCTTTTTTAGCCGTCAGGGCAAGCTATCGGCGTATTTCTGCGGCGCAAGGGGCGTTGCGCGATCAGCCCGCATCGCCTAGATGAATTTTTATGATACGCCCCATTCTGATCCATCCCGACCCGCGCCTGAAAAAGGTTTGCACCCCTGTGGCCGACATCTCGGACGAGCTGCGCAAGCTGGCCGACGATATGCTGGAAACCATGTATGACGCCCCCGGCGTTGGCTTGGCCGCGCCGCAGATCGGCGATTTGCGCCGCCTGATCGTGATGGATTGCGTCAAGGACGAGGGCGAAGCGCCCCAGCCCATGGTGATGTTCAACCCTGAGGTCATCCTGAACTCGGACGATCTGAACGTCTATGAGGAGGGCTGCCTGTCCATCCCCGAGCAATACGCCGAAGTCACCCGCCCCAAAGAGGTCAAGGTGCGCTGGCTGGACCGCGACGGGAACCTCCAGGAGCAGGAGTTTGACGGGCTGTGGGCGACCTGCGTGCAGCACGAGATAGACCACCTGAACGGCAAGCTGTTCATTGATTATCTGGGCCCGATGAAGCGCCAGATGATCACTCGCAAATCCATGAAGCTGAAGAAAGAACGGGCCCGCTCGTGAGACGCAAGACACTGCCCTATATGGACAAGCGCCTGCGCACCGTCGCCGCGCCTGTCGAAGCGATCACCGATGAGATCCGCGAAATCTGGAACGACATGATCGACACGATGGAGGCGATGCCCGGTGTCGGTCTGGGCGCGAACCAGATCGGCGTGCTGCTGCGTCTGGCCGTTGTGGATGCCAGCGACGAACGTGGTCAGGCTGTGCGGATGGCGAACCCCGAAATCCTGCACGCCTCGGTCAAGCTGCGCGAGCACGAAGAGGCCAGCCCCCATCTGCCCGGCGTTTCGGCCAAGATCGAACGGCCCCGTGCGGTGACCGTCCGGTTCATGGATGAGAATGGTGAGACGGTGGAACGTGATTTCGTCGGCCTTTGGGCGACCAGCGTGCAGCACCAGATCGACCACCTGAATGGCAAGCTTTACACCGACCACCTGTCGAAGGTGAAACGGGACATGCTGGTCCGCAAATCGAGGAAATTCCAGTGAAGGTTGTGTTCATGGGCACGCCCGATTTCTCGGTTCCGGTGCTGGATGCACTGGTCGAGGCGGGCCACGAGGTTGTTTGCGTCTACTGTCAGCCGCCCCGCCCCGCGGGCCGCGGCAAGAAGGATCGCCCGACCCCTGTTCATGCACGAGCCGAAGCTTTGGGCCTGCCCGTCCGCCATCCGGTCAGCTTGAAGGGCGCGGAAGAGCAGGCGGAATTTGCGGCGCTGAACGCTGATGTGGCGGTGGTCGTGGCCTATGGCCTGATCCTGCCCCAAGCGGTTCTGGATGCGCCCGCCAAGGGCTGCCTGAATATTCACGCTTCGCTCCTGCCGCGCTGGCGCGGGGCTGCGCCGATCCACCGCGCGATCATGTCGGGCGATGCGGCCACTGGCATCTGCATCATGCAGATGGAGGCAGGTCTGGACACTGGACCCGTGTTGCTGCGCCAAGAGACTCCGATTGGCGAGACCGAGACCACCGACCAGCTGCACGACCGCCTGTCCACCATGGGCGCGGCGTGCATCGTTCAGGCGCTGGCGACCCTCGATACCCTGACCCCAGAGGTTCAGCCCGAAGAGGGCGTGACCTATGCCCGCAAGATCGACAAGGCCGAAGCGGCTGTCGATTGGGCCAAACCTGCGGATCAGATCAGCCGCCAGATCCGTGGCCTCGCGACCTTTCCCGGCGCTTGGACCACGCACAAGGGCGAGCGGATCAAGCTCTTGGGTGCCGAACTGGCCGACGGGCAGGGCGCTGCGGGCACAGTGATCGGCCCTGCGCTGACGGTTGCTTGCCAGACGGGCGCTGTGCGCATCACCAAGGCCCAGCGGGCCGGCAAGGGCGCGCAGGACATTGACACATTCCTGCGGGGCTGGCCCATTGAAACGGGCGAGGTTTTGGGTTCGGAGTAAGCGATGTTTCCCGTATTGATCGGCACTGTCGTCGTGGCTGGGATCGTGGGCTATGTCTCCGAACGCTCGGGTTTCACACGCAACGGCTACATCCCGTCCATCGTGATCTGCGTGGGCGGGGCGTTTCTGTTCTACTTCGTGACGATCATGTTCGGGATCGGATTTCGCAGCCCGGGCCTGAACGCCATTGCAGCGTCGATCGGATCGCTCATCATCGTCCCGACGCACTTCCGGCGCTAGGGGTCACTGGCGCGGGGGGCGGTGGCGGTAGTTCGGGAGCTTCCAGCCAAAGACAAGACTGCCCGCGCGGACGACGAAGGTCACAGTAGCACCGGCACTCAGGTAGATCACCGGATCGGGCAGAATAACCGCCAGCATCGCCGAGGTCACGGACCCCGCCAGCGCCGCAGTCACATAGAGCTCTCCGTGGCGCAGAACGAGCGGCACGTCGTTGCAGACCACATCCCGCATCAAGCCACCAAAGCAGCCTGTGATCATGCCCATGATGGTGACGATCATCGGGCTCTGCTGCACGTCATGGGCGGCAGAGACACCTGCCAGGACCGCCGAAGAGAGCGCCACAGCATCCAGCCAGCGGATCGCGGAATAGCGGCTCTCGAGTTGCGGAGCGATCAGGAACACCAAGGCCGCCGCGAGCAGAGCGGCCAAAATGTAGATCGGGTCTGCGATCCAGAACACGGGGTTCCGGTCCAAGAGGACATCGCGCACCGTACCGCCCCCGACCGCGGTCAAACAGGCGACAAAGCCAAAGCCCACGGGGTCCAGCTGCTGACGGCTGGCGACCAGCGCGCCGGACAGGGCAAAGACGAACACCGCCGCCAGATCAAGGGCGTAAGTCGCGGTCATTTCTTGAAAGGGGCCATGCCCGCGCGGGCCAGTTCATCGGCGCGCTCGTTCTCGGGGTGGCCGGCGTGGCCTTTGACCCATTCCCATTTCACTTCGTGCCTGAGGCGGGCCTCGTCGAGGCGGCGCCACAGGTCTTCGTTCTTGACCGGCTTTTTGGTGCTGGTCTTCCAGCCGTTCTTTTTCCAGCTGAACATCCACTGGGTGATGCCGCCTTTGACATAGGCGCTGT
>CAXQKF010000376.1:0-18406 GCA_964224285.1 Donghicola sp.
CTACAACAATGTCAGATCGCACTCGTCGCTTGGCAACAAAACGCCCGCAGAAGCGCGCCGGACGCTTGAGCAATTTGAGGGCTCCGCGCCCGGCGCGCTTGCCCAAACCGAAACCCAAGATTATGAAAACCAGACCCGCAGACTCTCGTTATGAATGAGGGACCATCGGGGGGCAGGTCATGTCGAATAACTCCTCATTCAGAAGTTCGTCACGCAGGCTGCCGTTGAATGAATTGATGAACGCATTCTGTCGTGGCTTGCCGGGGTCAATGTAGTGCAGGGAATGGCATTGTGGTCGGCCCATCTCAGGATGGCCCGGCTGGTGAACTCCGTTCCGTAACACCTTCGGAACAGCGCTGATTGAAGGCTATGATTGCCTGCGGAGCCCACAGATTGCGCAGTAGGCGATCATAGCCGGGTTTCAGGTCCCTACAGTGGTTTTGCACAAACTACACCGCAAGGCAGACCGACCATGGCCGGTAACAGTATTGCACAGGCCGAGCCCGTTTTGGCGGTGATTGATATTGCCATGCCCCGCCACGAAGTTTTGACAACTATTCCCGGCAGGAAGCGACACCAATCCTCAAAATACCTCGCCAGGGTACTAGTGAGACATAAAAACCGGAACTTTACTGGTCCTCGTTACCTCATGCGTGACACCACCAAAAAGGTCTTGAGAGAACTTGCTATGTTCGTACGCCCCCATCACGATTAACTTTGCGCCCAGTTCTCTGGCCGTCTCTTGAATAACCTCGGCGATACCGCCCTTGCTTTTTGGACGGGTAACATGCTCTGCGTCGACATTATGACGCTTCAGATGCGTCAAGATATCCGCCCCCTCCGGCATTTTCGGAAAGCTAGACCCAACACTTAGTATTGTCACCCGACGCGGCTTTTCCTCGAGGATCGTCATTGCATCGTTGAGCGCCCGGGCCGCAGAACGCTTTCCGTCCCATGCGACAAGTGCATGCGATGCAAGCTGATCCGTAGAATATCCATTCGGAACCACAAGAACGGGTCGGCCGCTCTGCAATGACATCATATCCGGGCTGACGGCCCGAAACTCATCTGTTGGCAGGTTGGAATGATAGCCGGTAACGACAAAATCGAAATTTCGCGCCAGCTCTGGCAAGTTCATTTTGCCAATCTCATTCGGCATAATAAAGCGGGACCGCTCTGCAAGGCCTGCCTCGGCAGCCGCCTGTTGGAACAGATCACGTGCTGCTGCAATTTTCTCGTTTCTTGCACTGCCAAGCTTGTCGAGAAGATCTTCTGTCAAACCAAGAACATGCTCGAAATACGAGGATGCGTTCCCATAGACACAAGTCAGCCATGCATCGTGCTTTGCGGCGATTTTTGCCGCGTGCTTAACGCTGCTTGGGAAGCCTGCGCTACCGGAATGTGCAATAAGGATGTTCTTGATGCTCATTTTATCCTCACAATTCGAACTTCATAGGCAAACTAGCAATCACAATCTTAGAAGTCTATGATTTTATGAGGAACAGTACACGCCCTGCATCCCGACAAAGAAAAGACTGGGCAAGCAAGCTGCCCAGTCCCCTGGTGATACAAGCCCTACATTCCGCTTCATGAGGAGTGCAGGATGCTTGATCACCCTTTCTTGTTCGCTTCAATCTCGTCGAGGAACGGAATGTCTGACCTGAGACCCGTTTCCTCCTCCGTTTTGAGGTAGAATCCGTCCCAACGAAGGAGACGGAAGAATGAAGCGATCACGGTTCAACGAAGAACAGATCATCGCGATCCTGAAGAAGCAGGAGAGCGACATTTCGAAGGCGGTTGTGTGCCGAGAGCATGGGATCAGTTCATGATCAGCCCCACCTGCGTGGTCCGGTTTGATTGTTAGTGCATGACCGGTCTCGGGTCCATCAGAGCGATGGTTTCCGGGGCGGGTGGGCGATATCAAGGCACTATGTGGTCGTTTGGTATTGTAGTGTTTCCTCCATTGCTCGATCAGGATTTCCGCTTCCCGAAAGCCGTAGAAGACTTCTCCCGTGAGCAGTTCATCGCGGAACCTGGCATTGAAGCTTTCGCAGTAGCCGTTCTCCCAAGGTGACCCGGGCGCGATGTAGGCAGTCTTGGCGTCGGCGGCCCTGATCCAATCCTGAACGGCCTGAGCCACGAACCCCGGGCCGTTGTCAGACCGGATGTAAGACGGCACACCCCGCATGATGAACAGGTCGCTCAAGGCATCGATCACGTCATCCGAGTTCAGCTTGCGCTTCACCTTGATCGCTAGGCATTCCCGGCTATGCTCGTCCAGGATGTTGAGCGTCCGGCAGTGGACAAAGTCATAGCTCCAGACGTGGTTGCGATACTCAGGGCGCAGCCGGACACGGGATCCGTCATTCAGCCAGAGCCGTCCCTTCTTCGGTTGCTTCATTGGCACCTACAGCCCCTCTCGCCGCCATACGCGCTCGACCCGCTTGTCGTTCGCCTCCCAGCCCGCATGTCTCAGAAAAGCGGCGATCCGACGATAGCCGTAGCGGCCATACTGCCGCGCCAGTTCGATCATGTCCGCGACCAGACGCTCCTCATCGGCACGGCCATGCGGCACTTTCCTCTGTGTGGATCGGTGCTGCCCCAGGACACGGCAGGCGCGTCTCTCTGACAGATGGAACCGGGTGCGGACGTGATCGATGCAGGCACGGCAGCGAGCGGGGCTCAGAAGTTTTCCTTTGGCGCCTCCGCCAGGATCAGCTTGTCCAACGTCAGATCCGAGACGGGTTTTCTCAACCGTTCGTTCTCTTTCTGGAGGCGCTTCAGTTCCCTGAGCCGGTCGGTTCCCATACCCCCGTACTGCTTGCGCCAGCGATAATAAGTCTGCTCTGTAATGCGAACCTTGCGGATCGCATCCACCCGGGACATGCCTTGCCCGACAAGCACTTCAACCTGCCGCAGCTTCGTGACATTCTCTTCCGGCTTGTGTCTCTTCGTAGCCATTCTGATCCTCCATTTTCCTAAACATAACGGCGGACCACTTCAGTGTGCGAGGATCAATGCAGGCGGCCCGCCTTGCAACAAATCAAGCATCCCAGGGATTTGACGAAGACGAACTTACCGTCTTCTTTGCGGCGATGGACAAGCTGATCAGCAACCTTTCACATAGCTGACCGTCCCTCGGCGTTCACTCAAGCGTCGGAGCAATCGCAAGGATGATGACCCCCGTCGCAGCCAGAGCAGCCGCAATGTAGAACCTGGGGCCAGGCCGTCTTTCGGTTTTGAAGATATGCCCAGCAAGCCAGGCTGCAAAGAACATCTCGATAGATGACATGATGGCAACGACGGTCACACTGGTGAACATCAACGAGAAAAACAGTGCGACTTGTCCGATTGTCATCGCACCACCAGCCAGCAATTGCCACCCGCTTGGCTTATGCAACCTCCATGAAAGCCCTACCCGGCCACGCAATCGAAAAAGCCCCCACCCAACGAACCATACCAATCCCGTCAACGCACCAATGAACACCCCGGCCAGCGGATCAGGCAAGGTCTGCATCGCGAGTTTGCGCGCTACGAAGGAGCCACCATAACCCGCAGCAGAGCCAAGCGCCAAAACCCGACCCTTGGTCCTGTCCTGTGGCGAAGGTTCCGTAGAGACCAGGGTCGATACCGCCTTGGCGGACTTGCGAGTCATCATGATCAACACGCCACCTGTCACCAGAATAAACGCAATCACAATAGAAGTCGTAATCACCTCTCCAAGCAGGAGAAATGCGAAAATCGCTGCAAAAACAGGAATCAGACGCCGGATGAAGCCTGTCTCGATCGCGCCAGCCAGCTCCACCGACCGAAACAACGTCAGGCGGCCAACCACATTCCCCAGAACACCCGCCAGCACAAAATAGGCCACCCCGATCAGTACGGGCTGGCTAACAGAAGGCAGCTCTGGCCCCCAAACCAGCCAAAGGGCACCGGAAACGAAACCTGTCATCAACACTGACAGCAGAACATCATTCCCGCGCCCTTGGGCGGATTGAGAGCTTTTGGCAATTGCGACCGAGCTAAGCGCATAACAAAACGCACCAAACGCGGCCATCAGACCACCAAAGCCAGCAGTCATTGGTCTAATCGGGCAACAAGAGCGGCGCTATTCATCCGCGACAAGCTGATCCAGGAAGCGTTCTGCAGACATAATTTCACGCATGGGCAGCTTTTCCTGCTGCTGCATAAGCTCTGTCGTGTATGTCAGCCCCTTGCCATCCCAGAACCACCAGTAAATGATCTCGCCCTTCTTATCCCGAATGGGCATTCTGAAAATTGGGAACTCCCTTTCAGCACGGGGAATTTCAACCGTACCCACCCGGGCGTGTTTCAGCCCGAGCTTTTTCAGAACACCACTCAAAGGCACCATCGCGATGGGCGAGGCCTCGCGTGCCAGAACGGTTACAGCTTCGGGCCGTTTCTGGAATGGGCCTTTCAAGAACTTCACGACCGGGGGATAGCTGGGATGGGTATGCGTAAGCTGCACATAAGCCAAACCAGCAGATGTTTCGATCTCAACAATGTCGCCAGGTTGATAATCTTCCATTCTCGGCATTCCTCTTACAGGCTATAGGCTTCCAGGGTCGACGGATGGAACAGCTCTTCGATCTCCACACGGCGCGGCGACAAGCCCTGGCTTACGTGGTAATCTAAAAACTTGTTGAGCACATGCGCATTTCCACTGACGCCATAGCTCCAAGGGTCATCCCCCATCAGCGCGTGGACACGGTTGAGATTGTCCTCCACGAAGGGCATCGTCACCTTGGTGGCAGATGTGTCCGAAAGGGCCTCTTCGGCCAACCGTTTTGACTGCGTAAATGCCTTGAGCAATGCCGCGGGCAAGAACGGGTATTCTTCTGCCAGGCTCCGGCGTACGCCCAGTACGTGCATGATCGGGAAGATTTTGGTTTTCTCGAAGTAATATTCCGCCGCTGTAATGCTGTCTGCGAACAGTCGCCCAACATGCGGATGACGTTCAGCAAAGCAACGCGGCCAGCGCGGCCCGATAAAGCCATCAATTTCACCCGCTTCAAGCATGCTGTTCAGCGTGCTACCTTCTGGGGCTTCCTCCATACGAATGTCATCGGGCAACTGAACCTTGATTTTTTCAGGCCGGCCGGGTGTGTCCATGCCGCCGCGCACCCAGATGATATCCGAGGGCTTAACGCCATATTCCTCTTCCAGGATACCACGCACCCAAACGTTAGCTGAAAGCTGATATTCGGCGATACCGATACGTTTGCCCTTCAGGTCTTCTGGTTTGTTAATCCCTTTGTCCGTGCGGATATAGACAGAGGTGTGACGGAACGCACGGCTCAGGAAGACCGGGATTGCCACATAATGCGGATTCCCTCGGGCAACCGAAATCGAATAGGACGACAGCGAGATCTCGCTGATATCGAAAGCCTCGTGGCGGAACGCGCGAAAGAACATTTCTTCCGGCGACAACAGCATCGGAACCGGGTCTACTCCGTCGATCTGAACACGCCCATCCACGATTGCCCGTGTGCGGTCATAGTTACCCATTGCAAGGGAAAGTTTGAGATTGCTCATCCTGTCGGCTCCTAGTGATTTGTTTTACATTGCCGCTGAAGATCGACCGCTTGTCCGGTCTCTGCGGATTGCAAGATCGCGTGGCAAACCTCCAGGCTTGCCAGCCCCCATTCCCCTGTTTGGTCGGGGGCCTTGTTATGACGCACGGCATCCACCAGCGCATCCAGAACGGTTCTGCGTGGTGCCGGTCCGAATTTGGCTTCGATAAAGCCGCGTTCGGTGTCACCGAACACTTCTATCCCATCCGGGGTCAGTCGCAGATCGGCACGGTCACAAAGCGCGATCACCGGACCGAAATGTTCGTTATGTTCAGCCTCAATCGTCGTGCCGCTGCCGAATGTTCGTGTAGTTTTCAGCCGGACCTCGTCATCAGGGTTGAGATCCAGCAAAGCACGCCTTGCTCCACCGTAAGCCCCTTCTGATTTACGCTGTCCAAGCTCTCCGACATTGTTCATCCAGATATCACTGTCGAAATGCGCATAGCCCGAGTACGTCATGTTCGCGACACACCCCCCGGCAAAATTCATCAGTGCAGTGAATGCGCCCTCGGTCGGGCGCTTGGGATCCCATGCGCCCGTCATGGCATAAATTTTTTCGGCCATGCCGCCGGCAAGCCTGCGAACCACATCAATCTGGTGGATCGCCTGACTGAACAGCACGCCCCCACCCTCTTCGGTTCGCAGCTCTTCCGGGCGACGCGGACGATAGAGGAAGTCCGTATAGTTAAAGGCCTGGATCATGCGCAACTGACCGAACTTTCCGCTGGAAATAAGTTGCGTGGCCAATTCAACCGGCGGGTCGAAACTGTGACTCGGCCCAACTATCAAATGCACCCCAGCCTCCTTGGCTGCGGACACCATTACTTCGGCATCCTCCATCGAAACGGCCAACGGCTTTTCGACAAGGATATGTTTGCCCGCGCGCGCCGCAGCTAACACATGATCCACATGCATCTGGTGCGGCGTCGCAATGTAAATGGCCTCAACGTCAGGGTCTGCGCACAATTCCTCGACGGTGGCATACCCTGTGCCACCGTACTCTTTTTCGAATGCGTCGCGGCTTTCCTCCCTTGGGGCGGCGGCAGCCGTCAGCTTCACACGGGTGTCGGCATCAAACGAAGGCACCATGAGCATGAAAGCACGCCCAAGCCCCGCCACGCCAAGACGAACGGGATCAGAGGTCAAGAACCAGCCTCCCGGATTTGGCGCGCGAAACGCAAATCATGATCTGGCTGCCTTTTTCTTCTTCCATCAGCACCATATCACGATGATCTGCCTCGCCTTCCAGTAGGCGGGTTTTACAAGTACCGCACGTGCCACTTTCGCAAGAACTGCTTGTTGCGAAGCCAGCATCACGCAGTGCTTCGAGGATAGAACGATCCTCAGGAACAGTAACCGTTTGGCCGCTTTTCTTCAGCTCGACTTCGAAAGCAACGTCATCCTGACGAACCACATCAACAGGCTTGAAATCCTCGAAGTGGACACGGCCTTCGGGCCAGTGACCCGAGAAAGCTTTGATTTCTTCCATCAGCGGTTTGGGTCCGCAGCAGAAGACATGGGTCGCGCGCGGCGTCACCAGATCGTCCCAGAAATCATAGACAGCGTTCGGATCGCCGTCATCGTGGTGCACGATGATCCGGCCTTCGAAATCTTTCATCAGCTCATCAAGATAGGCCGATTCTTCCGCGCTCCGGCTTACGTAAATGATCCGAAGCATCTTACCTTTCTTATCCAGATAACGCGCCATCGAATAGATTGGCGTGATACCGATACCGCCGGCAATCAAGAGGTATTTCTGCACATCCGTCAGCGGGAAATCGTTTTCCGGGTGCTCGATATTCAACTCTGTCCCGACAACAGCTTGCTCATGCATGGAGGCAGACCCCCCGCGCGACTGCGGCTCTCGCTTGATGGCGACCACATATTCTTTTGGGTCGCTCCCATCATTTACCAGAGAGTATCGGCGCATAGCACCCGATGGTGTCTCGATCGTGATATGTGCACCTGGGTTGAACTCTGGCAGGGACTCGCCGCCAACCGGAGCCAAAGTGAATTCTGCAATAGTAGGTGTCAGATCGCGCCGTTTTTCGACGCGCATTTTGATCTGCTCCATGGGGTCCTCCCGTCCGTTCGCTTCCGAAATATAATTAGATAGCTAAGTTCAAGATGTCAACTGGACGCACCGCCCAGCCACGCGCTAATTGTGTCTAGAAATCACATATTTGGCCCTAAACGGTCTTCTCGTCCGCCAATATCCTTGGCCGACATGACAACCCCTGCTTCAGACAGGTCCGAAACGCCATGACATCCCGTAAAAATCATGGTCCTGCGCATCTCGTCTTCGAGAATCGAAAGCGCGCTGGAAACCCCCGCACGCCCCCGCGCCGCCAGGCCGTAAAGAGGTGCCCTGCCCAGCAGCACAGCGTCCGCCCCCAACGCAAGCGCCTTGACGATATCACTGCCGCGCCGAACACCACCATCAAGCAAAACTGTCATATGTTGGTCCAAGACGGACACAATCTCTGAAAGAATTTCAATCGTCGCCGGAGCTCCATCAAGCTGCCTGCCACCGTGGTTGGAAACAACCACCCCATCAGCGCCTTCGCGTTGTGCGGCCATTGCATCCTCAGCACACATGATCCCCTTAATCACAAGTGGCTCCTGCCACAGCTTCCGAAGACGCCTTACATCGTCCCAGGAAAAATTCGGGTTTCGTTGCGCCCGCGTAAATTCGGCAAGCGCCTTGTCGCTGACATCATCCCCCTAAAAGGCCGCCAGATTTTGCAGTCGCGGCCTATGTTGGCTCAGCCATACGGATTTGAACCATCTCGGATGCAACAATCCGTCCAATACGACAGAGGGGCTCATGCGGATTTCATGCGCGAAACCATGCCGCAAATCCCTCTCTCTTTTGCCACCCACCAACGAGTCGACAGTGATTACAAGAACACTGTAGCCCGCAGCCGACGCCCGTTCGATCAATGCATTGGAAAATGCTTCTTTGCCCCATGGGTCCAGCTGAAACCAAAGTGGCCAATTATTTTTCTACGCGATTTCTTCCATAGTCGTGTTTGACGCTGTCGAAACCGTAAATGCGACCCCGGCCTGCTTTGCTGCGGCTGCAAGGTGCAAGTCCCCTTCTGGCCAATAAAGCCCGTTCAGGCCGGTTGGTCCGATTTGGAAAGGCGCCGCATACTTCTGACCGAACAGCGTGACAGAGAGATCGACATCCCCACCCTTGAGAATACGTGGCTTGAGTCGGATATCATCAAATGCGCTACGGTTCCTGTGCAGCGTGATTTCGCTCTCGGCACCACCATCCAGAAAATCAAATACCACACGGGGCAAACTCCGCCTGGCTCGGGTGCGAAAATCTTCGATGTTTACTTCTTGCCGCATCCGGCCTCCTGCCTCCTGCCAATTTCAACATGGCCACCAACCATGCTCAGGGCCAGAATCAAAATCCGCCCAAGGTCTATGCGGCCCCGGGCGGATCTGTTTGCAAACGTCGGACCGGTTATTCAGCTGCGGCTGTTTTGCCCGAAGTATTCAGCAAGGTGCGCCAATCCACATCTTTCGGATAAACGCCTTCATGAGAGTTGATCATGCTTTGCGGGATTTCATAATCGGTGCCGATTGCTTTGCCACCCTCTGCCACTTTCTTGGCGGCATCCGCCATCAAGCGACGGAACTCGACGATAGCCAGGTCCGAAGCACCAAGCACATCGGTATGGCGCTGAACGCGCGCGCCCATCGACACCCACATGGCGATATCTTGGTTCGGAATACCTTTGATCCCAGTGAAGTTACCTTCTTTCATGGCATCACGGTCTTGCAAGAAGTCGTTCTCGACAGTCCGCAGGCAGCGCCACTTGTCGTCAACATCCACTCCTGGAACAGCATGGGTAAACTTGCGCCATTCTTCGGTCGACGGCACATTCGGGCCATCCCAAGCGATGAAGTGGAACGCGGTCTCTTCATCATTGATCGGCACGATAACGGCCGCCACACGATAGTTGTTGTTCGGTGGGATCAACGAATAGTAGGGCGCAACAAATTCGGTCACACGGATATAGTTATGGGTCGCCGCGTTTTTGATCGGCGTACGGATTGCAGCATAGTGGAACCCGTAGCTGGTTGTCTCTGTCTGCATACGCGGAGACTTGTCCGTCGAGGGACGGTACCAGGATTTTTCATCGGCAGCAGCACCTTCCACGCGGGCCGGAACCATGTCCGACGAGTGCAGCGAGGACGAGTGGGCACTGTCGATCTGACCTTCGTGGATCTGCGCCCAGTTTGCGGGAATGCGGATTTTAAGGATAGCGATCGCCGAATCCTCGCGCGGGGCAAACGCCGGCGGCTGGAATTCAGGCATATCTTCTTTGTCACCCAGCCAGGCCCAAACGAAACCACCCCATTCTTTCACAGGATAAGAGCGATGCTTCACCTTATCCATAAGGGGGCTACCTTCGGGTTCGGAAGACATGGCAACGACATTGCCATCAACATCCATTTTCCACCCGTGATACAGACACCGCAGCCCGCATTCTTCGTTCCGGCCATAGACCAGCGATGCCTTGCGGTGCGGGCAAAGTTCATCAAGCAGGCCAAGACGCCCTTTGGTGTCGCGGAACGCTACATAGCTTTCCCCGAGCACCTCAACACGAAGCGGCTTGCCGTCGGGCTCTTCCACTTCTTCAATCAGGCATACAGGGGTCCAGTGCTGACGCATAAGACGTGCCATCGGTGCATCACCGGTCACGCGCGTCAGCAGTTCATTTTCTTCAGGTGTAAGCATTGAATCTCCTCCACAGGTCGCCGCATCAGAATTTGCGAAATTTTATTGGGAAACGCCATTATTCTTAGCTCTCTAAGTTTAGTCTGTCAATGGTCAGAGCGATATTCCCTTCACCTCACAAGTAAGAAAAACCCACGTAAATAAAACTACTTATGGGTTTGCGAGCAATTGGTATTATTCCGCGCATGATCGGGCCTTGTGTTCATACAGATCTGCTCTGCCGGTTCCTCTCTGGTTGTTCTATGGCCTCGGGATTCGTACACCCCGCTTGCGCAGCTCCCTGCATCGATCAGAATCACCGAAGTGTATTTTGATCAATAACCTCTTGGGCAAAAAAGCCCGCAGACAGTCATCCGAACAGACCGCGATTGGAACCAAAGACGCGGCCTGAAACTTTTCCGTCTCTCAGTCAAAACGGCAAGTAGCCGCCAAACCTGGCGGCCACTTTGGATTCGCATTCAGCACATTACACGTGGCTGACGTTACCCGCTTGCGGGGACTTCTTCCTTCAACAAGGCCTGTCGTCCAACCAGAGCGATGATAAGCAAGGTACACACAATTGAGACCGCGAAGTACGGGCTAACCGCGCCAATTGCAAAAATCGTCAGGAGACCTCGCTCCAACGAGCTGAGCTGGGTTTTGATAAAGCCTTCCATTGACGCCGAGACTGCAAGAGCACCAGCAACGGCACCAATAACAGCAAGCGTATTTGCCAACGGACCAAGCTCAAGAACGATGCCGGGGTTCCAGACAAAAGCGAACGGCAGAAGGAAGCCAACAATTGCAAGCCGCACAGCCGAGAATGCGATCTTGAATGGATCGTCATCAGCAATCGCAGACGCTGCGATTGCAGCCACAGCGATTGGCGGCGTCAGAGCAGACAGGATTGCATAGTAGAGCAGGAACATCTGGCTCGGCAGCAGAGGGAAACCCAGCTTGGAAAGAGCGGGGCCGACAAGCACAGCCGCCAGAATATACGCACTCGGAGTCGGCATACCCAAGCCCAGCACAATGGTCACCACAGCAGCAATCACTAGCGTCAACAGCGGCTGCGCATTACTGACCGTCAGGATCACGTTAGCCGATTTCATCCCCAATCCTGTCATAGACAGGCCACCAATAACCAGACCAGCAGCAGCACATGCCCCAGCGACAGGCAAAATTTGCAGGGTGGTTGTGCCAAGGCCTTCCACCATTGCCCACAACGACATCCGCGTTTGCTTGAGGATCATCGACGCAAGGATTGTCACCAGAACACCGACACCTGCGGTGAAGGTCGGCGAATAGCCAAGTATCAGCGCCACAATGATCCCGATAATGGGCAGCAAGAAAACCCAGCCGGTTCTGAACGTTTCCTTCGTCGTCGGGATTTCATCCTGAGAAGGCCGCAGATCGTATTTCACTGCGCGGAAGTGCACCTGGGTAAACACGCCCATATAGTACAGCAACGCAGGAATAAGCGCGGCAAGCACGATCGCATTGTACGAGATACCCGAATACTCTGCCATGATGAAGGCAGCCGAACCCATAATCGGCGGCATGGCACTGCCCCCCGTGGACGCCGCAACTTCAACCGCACCCGCAAACCGGGCCTTATAGCCCAAGCGCTTCATCACCGGGATCGTGATGGACCCCGTGGCCACAACATCCGAGGTTGGGCTACCAGACATGGTTCCATACAGACCCGACGAAATGATGGCGATCTTTGCAGGGCCGCCTCGTGCGCCCCCGGTGACCAGAGCCGCCAGGTTGAAAAAGAAGTCCCCTCCCCCAGCCTTGGCAAGGAAAGTCCCGAACATCACGAACAGGAAGACGTAACTTGCCACAACCTGAAGCGGGACACCGAACAACCCATCTGTGGTGAAGATCAGAATATCGAGCAGATAGCTGAACTCGCTGACGCGATGCCCGAACGGCGGCGGCAGAAGATAGCCAAAAAGGTTGTAAATCAGGAACAGCATCACAACGCCTGTCAGCCCCAAGCCAGTTGTCCGGCGCGTGGCTTCGATGGTCAGGAACAGCAGTGACGACCCAAAGAACAACTGATCCGTCGTGAACTGGTCCAGCAGGCTGATACGGTCCGAAATCTCGCCAGAGCTTACATAGAAGTAAATCCCGCAGGCCAAGCTGAGCGCAGACAACATCCAGTCATAAAATGGAATGCTATCTGGCGCTTTCGCGGTTGCACCAATCGCCAAGAAGAGAATCGTGAAAATCCCGGATACGAACAGGATCCCCTGAATGAGCGGGTCTGCGATAATGAACAGATTAGAGTGAATCACCCATGCCGCGAACGCCGCGGCCAGAACCATGACGACGGTCCGCATGGGTGGCTCTAGCTTCCGACGGCGTCCAGTTTCGGTAAGAGAAGGGAAATTCATGCTGGCACCATTTCCATGTTTGTGAGGTTTGGTCAGCTTTGAGTGCGCAAAATCATCCTACTGCCCGTGATCAGCACGGCCAGAGCACGACAGAGGCACTCTTGCAAACGAATCCGGTGCGCTTTGGTCAGCGCACCGGCATTGTTTTCCGAAGGCTTACTTGAGAAGCCCCAGCTCCATGTAGGCGCGCTTCGCGCCCGGGTGGAACGGCAGCGTTCTCTGCGAAACCAGCAACTCAGTTGAGAGCTGTTTCATTGCGTTATGAACGCCGCGGATTTCATCAATGTTCGAGGCAATGCTCTTGGCCAGCATGTAACCGGTTTCTTCGGGCAAGGCATCAGAGGTGATTACCATCGCGCCAAGTGCCAGCGTGATAACATCGGAAGTCTGGTTCTTATAGTTTCCGGCGGGAATGACGTAGGTCCCGGTGCCAAAACGCTCATTGGTCTTTTCGATGATATCCTGAGGCACGCTCAGCAGAACAACGTCGTTGCCTTCATCAACCTTGCGGAACGACGAGTGCCCAACGAAGATACCGTTGATCACCATATCCGTACGGCCATCGCTGATCAGGTCTGCCTGCTGGGACGAACCGCCACGCACCAGAACGCCGCCATTCGCTTCAATCGTTCCTTCGTCATAGCCTGCTTCTTCCAGCATGAAAGTGGCAATATTGGCCACGATGTTACCTGCGTTGTTGTTCGCCACACGGATTGCAGCGCCCGACTTCGCCAAGTCGTCGATGCTGTCGATGTTATACTCTTCGGCAAGAGACTTCTTGATGAAGAAATGCATCGGGGCCCAGTTGTACATGTACCCGATTGCCTGAAGGTTCTCGATGGGCGCCTTGAACGGCTCATCACCCGCTAGCGCCAGCTTGATTTCTGCATCATGGGCCAGACCCAGATCGGTCCGGTTTGCACCCAGCAGACCGATATTTGCGAAACCGCCACCAGTGGCCTGGTAGGTCACGACACCGCTTGCATCGTCAACCTTCACAGCCCGGTCGATCCCTGCGCCCAGCAGCGACCAAAGACCTGACGGACTCCCCCCGGACAACGTGACGTTGACGCTGTCCGCCATGACGCCGGTCCCGATAACGGAGATGCTCAGCGCCGCAACGGCAGCCTTGATTTGCTTTTTCATGGTTTCCTCCCTGTCATATTATCATAGATTTCTAAATTTAGATATCTATCTTATAGATCATTATTAAAAACCGAACTTTGCGTCAACCATGATCGAAACCGAGACACCGTCCAAAAATTTAGGTTAAGAACTGCGAATGGCTTGAACGCTCTCGCAGAGCATCCAAACCCCTACTCACATAAGGTTGCAGCACGCCCAAGGCCTAGCACAAGACTATTCCGAACTCTCTCAGAGCTTCCCCAAAACCATACATCTCAGCGGAAGTAGCCCAACGGAATCACCCGAGCCTAAAAGGCCCGGCTATCGCAGATGAAGCTAAAGAGACCTTCAGGATCCAAGGTTACTTCTGGTCGGTGGGACGCGGACACCGCTCAAAGCAGCTTTTTCCTCATCATCTTCGAGGTTTCGAATCATTACAGCAAGGGCCTTGCGCAATGTTTTCTCTTCGGCACCACTCAGGCCTCTGATGGCGGCGTTATTCACTTCGTGTGCCAAAGGCTCCAGGAGCTCCCGCAACTCCCAACCTTTTTCCGTGAGGAAAGCATGCTGACGACGACGGTTCCCAGCCACATTGCGGCGTTCAATATATCCAAGCTCTTCCATTCGGCTGAGTGCAGTATGCGCAGTAGGCTCTGTCAGATGTGCTCTTTCGCTTAACTCTCGTTGCGACAAACCATCTTCCTGCCAAAGGATTCGAAGGAATATCCACTGCCCGAAAGTCACATTTTGCGTCTGTAACCGCAGCTGCAACGCACGGTTAAACCCTCTTGCCGCAAGACGTACCAAGCGAGCAATGCGCTCGTTATATTGGGTCAAACCGTCGTCTTTCAACGCGGAATCAGATTTTTCGTTCATGTATGCTCAGACCACAAACATCTATTGCCCAAAATCAGTTCTGGGCTTCTACAGGTCCGAGACTATCCCTGTCATCTTACGAAGATGCAAGCCTCAACAATGTCACTACTTTTACAGCTAGTGACATGCGGTGCGCGCAAACCGACGTAAATCTTGCAGCAAACCCTGCTTACAACTTTTCGATTTTTTCTCTCCATATTTTTCGATTTGGGGGTTTCTGCGCGCTTGATGCGTGTTGCGTTTTCGACGAAGATGTCGGGCAAGACGGTGTAGAGCTCAATGGTGTGTCCCGGGATATGCGGGGGGAGGATCACCCGGTCGAAGCCGCGCAGCGGGTGGTCGGCGGTTCGGTTTCCGTCACGCCTAGCCTAGCACCGGCTAGGTGTCCTGCTGTCATCACCCGCACCAGCGCATCCTCATCAATGAAACCCCGCGCGAGGTGTTGATTAACACCGCATCCGGCTTCATCATGCGCAGTTCGGCCTCGCAGATCATTCCTCGTGTCAGCGCGTTCAACGGCACATGGAGGCTCACCAACATCACACATGGCCAGAAGCTCAGCGCGTTTCACCAGCCCCACGCCCGTAGGTGCGGTGTCCGGTATCAGGAACGGATCGTGCACCAGTATCTGTGCCGGATCTGTGCCGGCTCGAACGCCAACTGTCGCTCGATCACCCGGTCCTATCCGCCCCGAATCGATCAATCCGATCGCCCGGCCTCGCACCATCCGCGCAAATATCTGTTGCGGTCGGCCCGCATTCTCGCGCAGCAGGCGCTCGGATTCATGCAGCCGGTACAGCAGCACCAGCATCAGCATCCCTATCGCTTCGGGCATCCCCAAAAAGTTCTCGGGCGTTACACCATTCGTCACGATCAGACCGCGCGCGGCACAGGCCTCCCAGATCTCCCGCACCCACCCCGATCGTTGGAAGTACTAGCGCCCGCAGCCGTGGCGAGGCGTCCAGATCCGCGTCGCTCAGCCCCGACCGCGAACTGACCACGATGATAGCAACGTCCGACAGCAGCGCCTGCCGCTGTTCCTCCGTCAGCCGCAGCGGAACACCTAGGGTGATCTGGGGGCCGCGAACGACCTCCCAACCTTCGGTCCGCAGACGATCCGAACCCTCGAAGTCCAGTGGGTGACGGAAGTGCCACGCCTCGCCCGCCCAGCCCAACGGCAAACACACAAAGCTGGCACAGACACCTTCCAGACCTTCGCCAAGCGCCCCGGCCTGCGTCATGATATCAAGCTCAACCTCTGCATCGGGGGCGTTCAGCGCAGGTTTGATCGGTAAATCACCGGGCATCTCGCCCGCCCCTACACCCAGAGCATCGGCAATCGCATGCATCGCAACATCCGGACCGCAGGCAGCGCTTGATGCTCCATCCCCCAGCCATTGTGCAGCTGATAATCCAGCGACGCCTGGATCACCTGCTCCTTCACATCGCCCGCCAGTTTCAGCGTGCCCGCGACATCCAGCCAGTCCAGGCTCAGGATCACATCCGCCTCGCGCAGCACCGCGCCCGCCGCATCGTCAATGAAGAAGGCCGGTTTGCCGCGATGCTGCGGGTGATCCGTCGGGAAGGACGCCCCGTTCCGGATATCCGTCAGAACCTTCGCCCCAGCGCCTTGGCGTTCTTCGGCAGATCTGCCGCCCGCGCCACTCCTTCGGCCGAGGGTGCCGCCGGAGGCGACGGCTGGTAACGCGCAAAATCTGGCAACTCCGGTGCCTTCTCGTGCTGCTTTTCCTGGATCGACACGTCGAAGTTCACATAGGTCGGGCCTTTCGGTTCGCTCCACGCGATTACATCCGCACGCAACATCGATTCCAGCGCCGCATCAACCGGCCCCGTCGCCCCATAAATCAGAACCGGCACACGGTCGCAGCACACGTTGAAGATCGCCATCGTACCATGCATCAGACCCACGTTGCTGTGCAGGATCACCGCCAATGGCTCCCCCGCCACCTTCGCATAGCCATGCGCAATCGCAACCGCATGCTCTTCGTGCAGACACAACAGCATCTGCGGATCTTCATTGCCAAGGTGGTTCACAAGGCTGTCGTGCAAACCCCGAAAGCTCGACCCCGGGTTCAGTGCAACATACTTCACTCACCCCCAAACCTCGCAATATATCCGCAAATACATCGCTACCCCACACCCCCAAACTATCCGACGATACTGGGCGCTCAACCTGATACAGCCTGTGGTCTGTCATGTGTCTTGACCTTTCCTTATGAAGTGTTGATGCAACAGCGCCCCATTTTGAAAGGCGTACGCAATAGGTATCCATTGCCCGCCGAAAGGGCGGGCATTTTGCATTTCAGACGGTCTGGAGCGGCTCAGAGGATCAGAAATCCAAACCGAAATCGACGGTTCCCG
Source organism: Donghicola sp. (assembly GCA_964224285.1). GTDB lineage: Bacteria > Pseudomonadota > Alphaproteobacteria > Rhodobacterales > Rhodobacteraceae > Donghicola. Next base: position 17,118 of record CAXQKF010000376.1, read on the forward strand.
CCGAATGGGTCAAAGCACCGGAGGAAATATAATCCACATTTGCCGATGCGATTTCGCGCAAACGGCCAAGGGTCACATTCCCGCTGGCTTCGGTCTTCGCCCGCCCGTCAATGCGCTTTACAGCTTCGGCCATGTCTTCGGTCGACATATTGTCGAACATGATGACATCTGCGCCCCCGGCCTGAAGCACCTCGTCCAACTGATGCAAACCGTCGATCTCGATCTCTACCACGACCATGTGACCCACATTTCGTTGAACGGCTTCCAGCACCTGTTTGATGCCACCAGCCGCTGCGATATGGTTGTCCTTGATCAGGATCGCATCGGACAGGGAAAACCGATGATTGTGGCCGCCGCCATGCAAAATGGCGAGCTTTTCGACAAGTTTCAGCCCCGGTGTGGTTTTGCGTGTACAGGTGATACGTGTCTTGGTACCCGCAAGCTCCTGAACATAGGACGCTGTCAAGGTTGCCGTCCCAGACAACCGTCCGGCAAAGTTCAGGGCAACACGCTCTGCGGCAAGGATCGACGCCGCCGATCCCTCTATACGCATCAACGTATCGCCCGCTTTGCAGGCCGTACCATCCGCCACGACAGTCTCGACCACAAGATTGGGATCAATCAGCCGAAACGCGAGAGAGGCCACCTGCATCCCAGAAACAACCGCGTCCTGCCGTGCACGCATTTGCGCCTTGTAGCGCGTGCCTTCAGGCAGAACGGAACGGGTTGTCACGTCGCCTGCGGCACCCAGGTCCTCCATAATAGCGTTCCGAACCATGGGTTCGAGGATGATATCGGGGACGTTCGCAACATTGCTCATTATTTTTTAGATCCTTATCGGTTTGCAAAAGGGGCAGGAAGGGATGGTCTCATCCCGTCCAAAGCAATCAATACAGAAAAAGCTTTTGGATCCCACACCCCGTTCGCACATTACCTACGCACCGGGTCACTGACCCGACAGATTGATATGCACATTCTTTTCATAGGTGAAGGAAATCAGTTCGCCAATACCTACTTCGCGCCCGATACCCGATTGCTTGACCCCACCGAACGGGGCACCAAGGAAATGCCGACCGACTTCGTTAACCCAAACAAACCCGGCCTCGACGCGTGCAGCCGTACGATGAGCCATCACCAGATCCCGAGTCCAAATTGCACAGGGCAGCCCAAGCTCAAGTGCATTGACCTCGTTCAGCATGGAATCTTCGTCCGACCATTTGCGAACCGCAAGAACTGGCCCGAAAATCTCTTCACGGGCGATACGCATCTGCGGCGTTACATCCGCAAAA
>CAXQKF010000377.1:0-11139 GCA_964224285.1 Donghicola sp.
GACAACTTTTACGTCGTAGATGCAAGACCCTAGACCGAGAGTGGCTCGCACGATTTCGGTTTTGGAATAAATTAGGTACATTCGGCATCCGTCCGCTCCCCACCCGATCACAATGCGCGGTGCCGGATCATCGCTGCGCCGTGCACCGGTGTCCGCATTCTCAGGAATGCTGCCGTTGCTGCGCTGCGCCGCCGAAAGTCGGCTCTACGCCCACAACGATGAGGAGGGAATGCCTTGTCGCTAATAAATGCACGAGTCTTCGTTCAGAAACCGTGAAACGATTATCGCTTTGTAATCGCGTGACTTTCTCGGCGTGCAGATGAATCGTTGCACCGCAAATGAAACGATAAGCACAACGGCGGACTTCACGCTCAGGATCGGCAACGCGTTACCCGTAATCAACTTGTGAAGCTTCCGCCACAACCCCAGCATCCTCCAACTGCTCCCGATCGGGAAGATCGCGAAGGCTCTCCAACCCGAAGGCGACAAGGAACTGCTCAGTCGTCACAAAGGTATAGGGCGCCCCGCGGCGCGGCGACCTTGGCCCGGTCCCGATCAGGTTACGCGCATGCAGTCGACCGATCAGGTCGCGGCTGATTTCCTTGCCGAAGATGTCTTTGAGCCCGTCGCGGGTGATTGGCTGGTGGTAGGCGATAGCGGCCAGGACCGCGACGTCGAATTCACTCAAGTCCAGCAATTGATCCCCGACATCCGCCGCGGCGCGGATCGCCGGGGCATAGGCAACACGTGTGCGGAACATCCATCCGCCAGCGACCTGCGCAACCTCAAACGCCCGCCCCTCCAGATCGGCGGCAAGGTCCTCGACCAGCAGGTCCACCGAGGCCCCCTGCCCGACCACGCGGGCCAGATCCTCGCGCGGAACCGGCGCGGCAGAGGCAAAGAGCACCGCCTCGATGCGGCGCATCCATTCCCGCCAGCGCAGGTCCGGCGGCAGGTCGGCCAGCTCACGGTCTAGGTCAGGGTCAGAGCGATCCTTCGCCATCGCTATACCCCGTAAAGCCGGAAGGTGTCGCGCCCGGTCAGCTCACGCACCGCGCCGAGGTCGACCAGCCGGTCGCAGAGCCGCCGAGCGGCGCGATCCGGCAGGGGGAGCGCGGCGGGTGCCACCGCATCGCGGGTCAGAAACATCGCGACCGCCTCCCCAGCCCCCTTCGCCCGCAGCTTGGGTGCGACCGCCTTCAGATGCGCAGACCTTCGCGCGAGATCGGCGGAGAGACTCACGGCCTCGACCGCCGAGGAGATGAGTGCGCGATAGCAAGCGAGCCGCAGGTCATCGCCTTTCTTGCGCAGATCGGCGCGTTTCAGGCCGACTGCCAACAACGGCACGACCTGATCCCAGCCAAGCGCCTGAGCGAGCGCCGCATCCGCGAGGATCAGCGCCGCCACTTCCGCCCGGGGGGCCTCCTCCAGAACCGCTTCAAGAACCTGCGCGGCCCGCGCCACCGGTCCCCGCTGCCCCGCCCCGCGCGGGTCTGGCCTGTCGAGCCAATCCGCGATCCGCGCGGCCCCGAACTCCGGCAGGGCCCGGTGCAGATGGCTCACCGTCATCCGCCGTTCCACCGCGCGCCGCCAAGAGAGATATGCCTCACCCGCCGGTCCGGGTAAGTCTCCAGGGCGCAGGAGATGAACCGCGTCGCGCAAATCCCCTGCCCGCTCAGGACGTCCGGAAAAGACAACGCAGGCCTCCGCCGCGCGCAGGGCCAAGCGATCTCGCATAAGGGCTTGGGGGACGTACTCGCAGCTCAGCACAAAATGCAGGTGGCTCAGTGCGGCACCCGACAAAAACGCCATATCTTCAAGGGTTTCCGCACGTCCAGAGATGACCCAGGTGGGCATCCTGGGTAACGTGTCGACGTCGCTGATGGGGTCCGGTCGGGCAAATATCATGCCTGAAGCCTATATCTTAACGGCGCTTTTTACCAGAAAATAGCGCATAAACCGCCCCAACTTGCACGATTCACTTGTGTCCAATAAGTTTGCATTATCGGACATGAAAGAATATCTTGGAAAGCAGTTCAATGTCGTTTTAGTTTCATGGGTGGATTCGGCCGAAATCGCCTCTCTCGTCGAGGAAATTTCCATTTGACCGGTGGACGGGCCTCTTGCTCAATCTGTGGACTCGTTCCGCTCCAGCGTCAATCGTGCGCTTTCCTTTGCCTTTCCTTAGATCCTGCCCATCCGTGAGCCACGGCAATGGGGCGGCACGCCGGAACAGGACGAGGGCAGCCTCCGGCAGGACCGCACCGGGCACCAGATCTGCTCCAAAGAGATCATGCAGTATCACCAGCGTCAGAGCCCGCCAGCGCACTGATAGGTGCTGAAGAGGTGCGGACCGACCGACGGCCGCACGGGCCTCGTAGGGACAATTCCAACCCGGTTCGTCGTACCAGAGCGCGAGGACGGGCCGGGCCGCCCCGTCGCGGTCGAGCGGCGCCCACAGAGTGCGAATTGCATACTCGAGTCGATCGAGATGGCCAGTGTCCCCTCTGACGATTTCGCTGATCTGGCGTTGGAGATCGAGGACACCTGCGGCGAAATCCAACTTCAAAGGGTCCTCTGCCTCCCCTCCCCCACCAGTCAGAACGGCGTCGCACTTGCGGCAGAAGGGACGCAGCAGGCCATTCAACATGCGAAGGGAAAGCCTCAGGTGACCGCGACAAGTGGGGCAGCGATCCAGGAGCATGGTTCGGTGTACCGGGCAAACCACCTGCTCCGTCAATCGCCAATGCCCTCGCAGATAGGCATCGCGACCGGCAGCAACATCCGCATCGAAGCAGGCAAGGCAGACCGGCACAGTCTCGGTCAGACACCAATCCCGCGGCTGAGCAGGATATCGGGACGCCAGCGACCTGCGACGAAGCCGTTCCGGATCGATCCTGCAGGCCTTCGTCCAAAGCATGAGCAGCCCCATATCCGGCGCCACATCGTCAACCTGCCGCGCGCCTGCGTCCCTACCCCCCTGCCCCGCCAGGTACACCATCAGCTCAAGGGGCTCCGCCCCGTAGCGCGCGGCAACCCGCGCCATCCAGGACGAGAGCAGTTCGTCCCGGAACGGACGCGGCGCGACGGGCAGTCGGGCCGAAACCATCATGCCCCGACCCGTTGTTGCACGGGCTTGCCCCGCCGCCGAGCAGTCTGGGTCATCGAAACCAGCGGCAGCACCAGATTGTCGCCGAAACTTTCCGCGTCGAGGCGCTCCTTGCCCGACCGGACCGCATCTTCCGCCGCCGTCTCGATCAGGCGGAAGATGCGCGCCGTCACGCCGGAGGTCAGCTTGTGAATCCGCTCTCGGGCCTCTCCGCTGATCAGATCGGAGGGCTCGCGCAAGGGCAGGATGCGTTCGAAGCTTTTCAGGAGCCCCGCGAAGGCGACATCGTTCTGCCAGGGCTTGAGATGGAACGCCTCGAAGCGCTCGGCCAGTTGTGCATCGGTCAGCAGTGCCTGCCGTGCCAGATCCGTGCCGGCACACACCAGTGGAATTCGAAGGTCATTGGCCAAAAACCGGATCGCATTGAGAAAAATCCGCTGTTGCCGGAAGGTGCCGGCCAGCATGCCGTTCACCTCGTCAAGAATGATCATCTTCGCCCCCACGGTTCGCAGCAGCGACCGGCAGATATCCTTCTCACGGGCGAGCGTGCCGCCTGTCATCGCCGGTGCGCCCATGCTGGCCAGAAGTTCGCGGTAAAGATCGCGCTCGATGGGTTCGGATGGCACCTGCGCGACAACTACCGGGCGGTGGTCAACGCCGGTGATCTGGCTGAACTTCGGCGGGTGGTCACGTTCAAACTTGCGGACAATCTTGGTTTTACCCATGCCGGTGTCACCGTAGATCAGCAGGCATGGCATCCGGTCACGCGGTGGATAGGTCAGCAGGTTCTCCAGACGTGCCAGAGCGGCCCCTGACTGATCGAAACCGATCCAGCGGTCAGCGCGGATCCAGGCGATGCGCTCATCATCAGGCAGCGCCGCGAACCGGCGGTAGGCCTGATCGACATGTGCAAATGCGCTGTCCTCAGTCACGACCATTCCTCAACTTCGAACCCCGGGTGGTCCCGGAGCACATTCTCGCTTTCCTTAGGCTCGGGGTCGGCATCCTCAGTCTCGTAGGCTCCTACCCCATCAAGCGCTCGGTCCCGTCGCTCAGAAAACCGCCTGGCTTCCCGTGTCCTTAAGCTGGCCGCATCAACAAGGGCGCGCTGTTCCTCGATCACCGCGAATATGAGGTCTTCGTCCTCGAGCGCGCGCCCACGCTCGCGCAAGATCGCCTGCGCACGACGATGCTCCGCAAGGGTGATCGACGGATGGCGAAGGTCCGCAAACCGCACAGCATAGCGCTGACCCTGAGGGCTCCGGACAAAGACCGTGGAGAGGTCGCGAGGATCGTAGGAAACGCGCAATTGCCGGTCCTGCCTACCAGCCCAGAGGCTCAGGACATCGTCCCAATACCGCAGGCCGAAGAGATGGATGCCATCGCGGCGCACCATGCGTTCCGTGCTCGGCAGGAAGTCGATCCGGAACCCCTCCGGATCGTAGGGCCGACGCAAAGGTGCCTCGCGTCGCCCACAGGCCTCGTTCCAAGCTGAAACCGGCGGAATCCCGAGCGAGCGGTGCCGTTCAGCATGATAGCGAGTGATTTCCAGCGCCAACCAATGCTCCAGCTCATCGAGCGTCATTGCCGATTTGGTCACGGAATCGTAGTCGCCGCGGTCCTTGATGCTGCTGAAGGTCGATCCCGGCAGCAGGTGGACCGCCCCCATCATCGTGCCGATCAGCCGCTCAATGTGACCGCCGTAATGTGGCGCCCCAATCGGCCGGTACTGCAGCGAAATTCCGTGCTCTTCCGCACCACGTTTCATCGCCTTTGAGCGGAACTCCTTGGCATTGTCGACGTGAATGGTCTCCGGCAATCCCTCGGCTGGCCAGTCTGCGTCTATCCCCAAGCTCTCCAGCCAGTCGAATTTGGGCTGCACCAGGTGCTGAATGGCCAGTGCCACCGACAAGGCTGATGGCGGCTCCAGCGTCAGATAAAACCCCGCCACCATGCGGCTGGCGACGTCGATGGCGAGTGTCAGCCAAGGCCGTTGCAAAGGCTTCCGATGAACCCGGTCCACGACGATGACATCCACCAGCGTGTGGTCGATCTGAACCACCTCATAGGCCCGTTCGACCTGATAGCTGCCTGGCACCGGGTGATGGCGCTGGCGAGAGGCCTTAGCGCCCTCACGCGCCGCGGTGAGTTCCGCCGGATCTATCGCCGCCACACGGTCCCGCAGCGTGGTCCAGCACGGGGGACGCAAACCCCTCTGACTGCACCGCCTGCGCACCTCCTTTTGCAGGGCGTTGATGCTCGGCTTCTGGAGGGACTTGTAGAACTCCTCGATCGCCCCCGAAATCACCGCTTCAATCTCGTCAGGCAGCCGACGGCGACCCGTCGGTGTCCCAACCTGAGCCGCCAGCAACGAACTGGCGACCGGGCGCGCCTTGTACGCTGAGATCAATTCGTACAGGCGAGAGCGCTTGAGACCAAGATCGCGGCAGGCCTTTAGGAATTCGGCACGGTTAGGTGGCGCCTTGCTTGCAAGGCGGCGGATCACAGCTTCCCGCGCAACCGCCTGTTCCCACGCAGCATCGTCGACGACGTTGATATCTGCTCGATCCACCATGGCCAAACCCGGAAAATAGGTGTCTTATGTCCGATAATGAAACTATAATCCGGGAATGAAACAAGAACATGAACGTAATGATATCAATACGTTAGTGTCCACTCATGAAACAAGAACGACACGGATAGTCTCACCAATGGTGACTCAAATCGGAGTCCAGTCTCACATAACCTGAATCAGTCTCAGAAATGCGACAAAGGTAAGTCATTGAAAACAAGTGGACCGCAGTCTCAAAAACTCCGGCAGACCGACAGGATTATCAGGAAAATGGCCTCAGAGACCGAGAAATCGACGTCAACGCCCTCTGATGAGCTGAATGACGCTCCTCTCGACGAGAGAGATCAAAGGCAAAGCGATGGCATTGCTTTGCCCACCCATGTCGCCGGGTCCGGCATACTCGACCGGTTGGTGGACACCGCTCGAGATTACGCCCGCGCCGCGGCCTCAGATAACACGCTGAAAGCCTACGAGAAGGACTGGGCACATTTTGCACGCTGGTGCCGCATGAAGGGCGCGGATCCATTGCCCCCCTCCCCAGAGATGATCGGGCTTTACCTCGCCGATCTGGCCTCCGGGTCAGGCTCCTCTCCTTCGCAGTCGGCGTCCCGCCCCCTGTCGGTAACCACGATCGACCGCCGCCTGTCGGGCCTCGCCTGGACCTACGCGCAGCGCGGCTTTTCCCTTGATCGCAAGAACCGGCACATCGCCACCGTTCTCGCTGGGATCAAGCGCAAGCACGCCCGCCCGCCGGTGCAGAAGGAAGCGATCTTGGCCGAGGACATCCTTGCAATGGTGGCCACCCTGCCCTACGACCTTCGCGGACTGCGGGACCGGGCGATCTTGCTCCTGGGCTACGCTGGCGGCTTGCGCCGCTCGGAAATTGTCAGCTTGGACTGCGGGAAGGACGATACGCCGGATTCCGGCGGTTGGATCGAGATCTTTGACAAGGGGGCCCTGCTGACCCTCAACGCCAAGACCGGCTGGCGTGAGGTCGAGATCGGCCGCGGCTCCAAGGATCAGACCTGCCCCGTCCATGCGCTCGAGCAATGGCTGCACTTCGCAAAGATCACCTTCGGTCCTGTTTTCGTCCGTACCTCGCGCGATGGCACAAGGGCATCCGAAACGCGGCTCAACGACAAACATGTCGCACGGCTGATCAAGCGCACCGTCCTGGATGCCGGCATCCGATCCGAACTGCCCGAGAAAGACCGCCTCGCGCTGTTCTCCGGTCACAGCTTGCGCGCCGGCCTCGCCAGTTCGGCAGAAGTGGACGAGCGCTACGTCCAGAAACAGCTTGGACACGCTTCAGCCGAGATGACTCGTCGGTACCAGCGCCGCCGCGACCGGTTCCGGGTGAACCTGACCAAGGCTGCCGGTCTCTGATACCGTGGCCCATCACGCCGCCTGCCCGCTGAGCCTGCCATAGAAGCTGCGCTCGAGATGCAGCTCCCCTGCCCCGGCCTTCTCGACCATGCCGCGCAGATAGCCGCCCGGCGACGAAACCTCGCCTGCGCAATGCTTCTCGAAGACAAGCGCCAGCGCCGCTGTCGCCGCCTGTTTGCCCAAGAGGTCCTGTGCTACATTCCAGGCATGTTCGGACACCCCGATCATCGGCCTGAGTTGACCGGCAACCCGGTGCAGATCGCCCCAATCCTTCAGGAACCCGCCCATATTGCGGGCCCAGGACGCAAATTCGGGACAGGCTTGCATGACAGTAGGCAGATCTAGCGCCGTACGCTTCTTGCGTACCTCGGCAACCCATTCTTCCAGCTCCCTATCAACCTGATCTTCAGGCTGAGCATTTGGCACCACGGCCGCGACTTCCTCATTTTCTGAGGAATTACGAGTTACAGGATTAAGTTGGTTTGTAATTAGTATATGAGGGTCGGAAATGACCTCCCTGGGGTTCATTTCTTGAGGTTTCTTAGAAACTTGTCCCTTGGTTTCCGGCGTGTTTTCCACAGGCTGAACGGCCTCGGTTGCCTTGAGATAGGCCGCTTCGACCCGTTCCTGAAGCTCTTTGAACCAGGTTAGCAGCCGTACAAGCTGCTCTGAGGCTTCATGGCGACGTGGAAGCCTGTCCAAAAGCTCCTCAAAGAGACCGGTGAACTGCGTCCAGGGTCCCCGCATCGCACTGCTGACAGCCGCCTCGATCCGCGCGCGGATCATTCGGCGTGCCACCGTGATCTGGCGCTTCAGGCGCTGGCAGAGCTCGCGTTCGGCCTGTAAATCGGCATGCAGTTCCTCGAACTCCTCGACACGCGCCGACAGCGGCGACAAATCGAAGCCGTAGGCCTCGACAATGCGCCCTTCGGCGTCTCTGCGGCCCCACCGCTTACCGTTCGGGCTGTCCTGGAAGGAAATCACGCCGATCTCGGCCAGCCGTCGTGCATGGCGCTTGAGTGCAGAGAGCGAAAACCCGGTCTGCTCCATAAGATAGGCGTTCGACGCCCAGACGATCGGGCGCTGCCCCTCCTCCCAGTCCTGGGCCTGGGTAAAGGCCCCGAGCGTATCGAGGAGCATCATGTCTCCGGCCTTGAGGCCAATGTATGCGCCCACGCGCTTCACGGCCACGAAGGCCCGCGTTTTGGGTACAGCTACATGTTCACCGGCTTGGGCAAGCTGCTCTGCGGCAGCGAGACCTGCTGAGGCTTTGCGCCAACCGGAGGGCTGCCATGCGATGGACATACCACTGTCGTGCTGAGGCATGCCTGCCTCAGTCGCTCCAGACGGAGCACTACTGAATTTTTCCATACTTTGTCAGCAGACAAAGAAATCCCGTTCGCTCAGAAGCGTTTTCTCTTGTATGGCGATTCGCTGGCTGCTAGATTCTAGGTGTCTAATCTAAGAATTGCGCTCTGCGCAGCAGCCCTCGAAGCTTCGGTTTCGGGGGTTTTCTTTGTTTACCTTTCCTCCTTTCTGCTCTTCCTCACTTGTCATCCTCCGAGTTTACATCTGTAAATTCGGTGTAGGATCTCTTGATGATTTCCTCGAGATTGCTCTCAAGCCAGCTTGCGAACTCGGCACTTTTGCCAGACTTCTTCACCGAAAGAGACACCCTCCCTCGGCCTGCTTTGATGACAACGCCGTCCATCGGCGTAATCTCACGAGGACCGCTGGACACTTTCGTTCCGCGCTTGCTTGCTTCCTTGATCAGCGCTTCCAACCGCTCATCAGACGTCGATGAGGTGCTGGTTTTGGCCAGCAGATTGAGCGCGATCTTCTCGGTAAGCTTTTGTTCGAGGAACAGCTCGGCCAAGTCCGTCCACCTCGGCCGGCCGGACTTGGGTGCCGAACCAATCAGGTCTCCGACTCTGGACGGGACATTCTGCGTCACCTTCGTCAGGTGCGAATGGCCTGATGCAGAAAGATTCAAAACTTGGCGCACCGTCGCGCTTTCGTGACCCGCGGCTTGGATAGCTTCAGCAAAGCGTGCCTTTTCATAGAACGAGAGGTTGCGACGCGCCGCATTTTCCAACCCTTTGGCCAACAAGGCCGTGGCGTCATCGACATCCTGAACGTTGGCACGGACTTTAATGCCGAGCTCCCGGCAAGCTTTCAATCTGCGGCGACCATAGATCGCTTCGAAGCGCCCTTCGGCAGCTTTGGAGCGCCGAACGAGGATTGGCACCTGTTGACCGCCTTCGCGGATGCTGTTCTTGAGCGCCTCAAAACCCTCATCGTCATCCTCGGCGTTTACAACTGTAAACTCATCCAGCCGATCCTTGGGGCCCCAATCGTCGATCAGACCAGGATCGATCTCGCGGATAGACGCAAGTGACCCCTGAAGAGCCCCTAACGCAGGCGCGCTCGTCTTGGGGACCCTCTCGGCCGAAGTGCTGCTGGAACGCGCGATGGTGTTCGCGATGCCCGACATATCTCGAAGGGATTTCCTAGCCATTATTTACGCCCCCATGATTGGTGGATCATGACTTCCACTTCCTGTCCCACAGCATCCATCGAGCTTTTCGCGCGATCGTAGGTCGCGCGGGTCATTTCTGAGCGCACAACCTCATAGATGGACTGCTTGAGCATGGTTGCGTCACTGATCGCAGTGCTCTTGAGAGCGGTCGCAGACATGACGCGGTCTTGGAAAAGCGCACGCATAAACGAGGTCAACTGCTGTGAGGGAACATCCGTCGGCTCATCCCGAGTGATCAGGAACTTGAAGTGATCATACTGCAGCGTCGCGCCTGCATCCTCGATTACCCCCATGTAGGCACCGGCGAGTTCGAGGAACTGAGCGGTCGACGAAACGTCCAACATCGAAGGCGTTAGAGGTACAATCAGAGAACTCGCTGCGGCCATTCCAGCGATTGTCAAGAAGCCCAACTGGGGCGGACTGTCCATCAAGACAAGGTCGAAATCATCCTCAACTTGGGACAATGCATTTCGGATCCGCGTAAAGAACGGCTGGTCGGGGTTCGAATGAATTGCAGATTCAGTCTCGAACTCAGACAGCATGAGTCGCGATGGCGCAATAGAAAGCCCCGGGAAGTAAGTGGGAACAACGACATCGGCCATGCTGACCGGATCGTCGTAGCGGATCGCGTCGTAGACAGTCAGCCCATCAAACTCGATTTCCGGGCTGATGCCGCACATGGACGTGAGTGATCCTTGAGGATCAAGGTCAACGACCAACACTCGATAGCCGCGTAGCGCGAAATAATGCGCAAGATGGATACTCGTGGTGCTCTTACTCGAGCCGCCCTTGAAGTTCATCAACTGCCATATTTGCAGTTTCTCATCACCAGACCGACGCGGCAGATACCGTCCTTTCTTGCGTGATGACTTCTCTAGGATCTCGCGTGCATCCCATATCTCTTGCGCCGTGTAATAGCGCCGCCCTCCACGAACATCCTCGGGCTCTGGGATCGTTCCCTCTGAGTGCACCTTGCGCATGAACTGACCAGAGACCCCGAGAAGTTCTGCCGCCTCAGGCGCAGAAAAAGACCGTAGCGTCTTGGTGCTATCTGGGGCAAAAGCAGAGAGGAGGTGTTCCCGGATGGCAGCGTTCAACCGCTCGGAAATATCTGTCGCGAGCGCTGAAGGCTTCTCGTTTGCCAATGGTGTCACAGGAATCATCTAGTTGCCCCAAAATCGAAAATGTGGCGTTTTTCGCGCCACTTGGGGATAAGAGCCGTGATTCACGGCGCTAAGTCAAGATTTTTCCTCTATATAGTGTCTATTGAAGAAGGAAGAGACTACATGCGCGGACCGCGTTTGCCCTGGAGTTTACAGCTGTAAACGGGTTGGCAGAGGCGAACCCCTGCCAACCCTTCGCTCACGCAGCGTCCTTCGGACCCCAGGGGATGACGGCCTGCAGGGGGCTTTGTCAGGTTGATTGGCGCTGATTGCTACGATCCGTCAACACGGTTTTCAGGCGGTCAGACCTGCGGCATAGTGGGTCCAAAGGCAAAACGCGTCAGTCCTCGCGTGGCGATATGATCGGGCG
>CAXQKF010000378.1:0-2567 GCA_964224285.1 Donghicola sp.
CGCTTTTGCCATTTGCCAGCGCTGCGGTTTTGCGCATTAACCTGAGATAAGCCCGTCCGGGCCACTGATCTGGAAAGGGAGCTTTCATGTCGATCTGGCAATACGCCAACCCGAAGAAATTCATGGACACCACGGGGCCGCTGCTGCCGTGGATTGGTGGCGCGTCACTGCTGTGTATCGTGACGGGTCTGGTCTGGGGCTTTTTCTTTACGCCCGATGACTACCGTCAGGGCTCGACCGTCAAGATCATCTATATCCATGTGCCGTCGGCGCTGATGGCGATCAATGCGTGGTTCATGATGCTGGTGGCCAGTCTGGTCTGGTTGATCCGCCGCCATCACGTGAGCGCACTGGCGGCCAAGGCGGCGGCACCTGTGGGCGCGACCATGACTGTGATCGCATTGTTGACCGGTGCGATCTGGGGCCAGCCCATGTGGGGCACGTGGTGGGCATGGGACCCGCGCCTGACCTCGTTTCTGGTGCTGTTCCTGTTTTATCTGGGGTACATGGCCCTGTGGGCGGCGATTGAGAATGACGACACCGCGGCCGACCTGACCAGCATTCTGTGCCTTGTGGGATCGGTCTTTGCAGTGCTGTCGCGCTATGCGGTGAACTTCTGGAACCAAGGGCTGCATCAGGGGGCGTCTCTGAGCCTTGATAAGGAAGAGAACGTGGCGGATGTGTTCTACCATCCGCTGCTGGTGTCGATTGCGGGCTTTGTCCTGCTGTTCATTTTCCTTGTGTTTCTAGGCACCCACACTGAAATCCGGGCGCGGCGGATGCGCGCCTTGTTGGCACGGGAGAGAATGGTTTGATGCCTGATCTTGGGAAATATGCGGACGCGGTTCTGTCGTCCTATGCGCTGTCTCTGGTCTTGATGGTTGCCTTGGTTGGGTGGGCCGTGATGCGGTCGCGCAAGACCCGTGCGGCGCTGGCAGAGGTCGAAGAAAGGATCAAGAACCGTGGCTAAGGTATCGCCTTTGATGATTTTACCGCCGGTGATTTTTGGCGGGCTGGCGGCGATGTTCTACGTCGGCATGATGCGCGAAGACCCCGAGAACCTGCCCAGTGCGCAGATCGGGCGCGATGTGCCTGTGGTGTCTGTGACGCCGCTGGGGGACGGTGCGCCGTTCACCATCGAGGATCTGAAGGACGGTGAGGTCAAACTGGTGAACTTCTGGGCCAGCTGGTGTGCGCCCTGCCGGGTCGAGCATCCGACCCTGACCGCTCTGGCCGAGGAAGGCATTCCGATCTACGGCGTGAATTACAAGGACAAGCCCGAGGCGGCGATGAAGTTTCTGGCCGAACTGGGGGATCCCTATACCGCGATTGGCGCGGACGAGGCGGGCCGGATGGCGTTGGAATGGGGCGTCTATGGGGTGCCCGAGACCTATCTGATCAATGGCGACGGGCAGATCGTGACGCGGATTGCCGGTCCTTTGATCGAGCGGAACGTGGCCGACACCCTGCGGCCCGCGATGGACGCCGCCCGCTAAGGCTACAAAACGGAGCGTCCCGCTGGATGCGGGACGCGCTCTATCCCTATGGGATTGCTGCGCAATCCGGCCTAGCGGGTCACGGTGTTCTGGATGACCACACCCTTCCACCCGAGGCCCGGGTAGGTTTCGACACCCGGGGTGTCGTGGAAGCCGACGATCTGTTTGCCTTCGATGTAGAAACCCGCAGTTTCCGCGGGATCACGGCGCAGAGGATAGGTCTCTAGCAGGATGCCGTCTTCGTCCGAAGAGGCGATCACGCGGTTGTTCCGGTCGAGGATCAGCACCCGCACCCCCGCATCGATCATGCGCTGGTCCAGACGCACCCCCTGAACCACCGAGCGCGCCTGACTGGTCCAGTCAAAGCAGGTGGCCATGATGCCGATCGGCTTGCCGTGGGTCTCGCCATTTTCGCGGATCAGGGTCGCGTAGGTCAGGGTCTTTTGTCCTTTGAGCAGGCGGGACACGACCACTTCGTCAGCCACATAGTCGTCGCCCGTTGCCAGTCGCAGGCTGTTCTTGAACCAAGCCATGTCCCGCACCGACGCGCCCGTGACCTGATAGCTGTCGGGGCGGCCATTGGCGATGATGCGCCCGTCCAGATCGCAGACCCAGATGTCGAGATAGATGTTATAGGCATCCAGAATGACCCCGAGCCGTTTGCTGGCGTGGGCGGCGCGGTCCGGTGTCGGCGCGCTCAGGCATTCGACAAAGCTGCTGTCCGTCGCCCACCAGCGCACATCGCAGGTCCGCTCGTAAAGGTTGCGGTCGAACACGTCGATGGCGTTATAGGCCAGATCGACCACCCGCTCGCCGGTGGCAGAGCGCTCCATGTCGGCGACCAGATTGCGTAGGGTGGACAATTCGTTGCTGAGGTTATCCTCGAGCCCTTTGGCGATGTTGTTGATTTCCTCTCCGACGGCGCGCACTTCGTCTGCGACCACCGCAAAGCCGCGGCCATAGGGGCCGGCCTTGGCGCTTTCGATCTTGGCATTCAGGGCCAGCATGGTCATCTGGCTGGTGATTTTCTGGATAGTATAGGCGTTTTTTTCGGCATTTCGGGCGAGGTCC
>CAXQKF010000379.1:0-2387 GCA_964224285.1 Donghicola sp.
ATCGTAAGCGGTGTCTGCACCTCACGGGAATTCAACTTGCGGGCTTGAAGTTCCAAGGCAGCAATTCGTCGATGCGGTTTTTGGGGTGGCCAGCGGCGATGGCGTCGAGGGTTGCCTTGAGATAGGCAAAGGGTTCGACATCGTTGACCTTGGCCGTCGCGATGAGGGAGGCGATGCGGCCCCATGCCCGGGCGCCTTCGTCATGGCCGGCGAAGAGCGCATTCTTCCTTGTCAGTGCGATGGGGCGAATGAGGTTTTCGATAGCGTTGGAGTCGATTTCCACGCGGCCATCGGACAGGAAAGTTTGTAGACCGTCCCACTGGCGGTGGATGTAAGTCAGCTTTTCTCCTAGCCGCGACTTGGCCGAGATACGCAGGCGTTGTGCTTGCAGCTATTCTCCGAAGGCCGCGACCAAGGGCGCTGTGCGGGCTTGCCGCGCCGAGAGACGCTGGCCCGGTCCCATACCGCGGATTTCCGCCTCGATCCGGTAGAACTCTGCGATCTGACGCAAGCCCTCGGCCGCGATCTGGGAGCCGTCTTGGTCGAAGATTTCCTTGAGCTTGCGGCGCGCGTGCGCCCAACAATGGGCGACCTTAATCGGTGCCCCGCCTGTGCGGGAGGGGCGGGTCAGACGGTCGTAGCCAGAATAGCCGTCCAGCTGCAGGGTGCCGTCAAAGCCCTGCAAGATTTGCTCTGCATTTTTGCCCGCGCGGTTTGGCGCATAGGTAAAGACCACGCCTGGCGGGTCCTCTCCGCCCCAGCCGCGATCGTCCCGCGCCAAAGCCCAGAGATAGCCGGTTTTGGTTTTGCCTCGCCCCGGATCAAGGACCGGGGCGGTGGTTTCGTCCATGAAGAGCTTGCCCGATGCCTTCAGATGCTCGGAAAGCCTGTCCACCACCGGCGCCAGATGGAAGGCCGCGGTTCCGACCCAATCGGCCAGGGTGCTGCGCTCAATGTCGATGCCGGATCGGGTCAGGATTTGGCTCAGCCGATATAAAGGCAGATGGTCCGAGAATTTGCAGACCAGCACGTGGGCGATGGCGCCTTCGGTGGGCAATCCCCCTTCGATCAGGTGGGCGGGCGCAGGGGCCTGACTGACACCGTTGGTGCAAGCACGACAGGCATATTTGGGGCGCACGGTGACGACCACGCGCACTTGGGCAGGCACGATGTCCAAGCGCTCTGTGCGATCCTCGCCAATGCGGTGCATGGCCCCGCAGCCACAGGGGCAGTCCAGCGTTTCCGGTTCGATCACCTGTTCGATGCGCGGCAGATCGGCCAGCAAGTTGCCCCGATTGCGGCGGGCCGGTTTGCGCGCAGGAGTGCCCGCGGGCATGCTGGCGTCCTGCTGCGCCTCAACCTCGGCCACGGCGGTTTCCAGATCCTCGAAGGCCAGTTGCCGTTCGTCTTCGGTCAGCTTTTCCGATTTCTTGCCATGCACGAGCTGCTTCAGTTCGGCCACCAGATGCTCGAGCCGCTGGTTCGAGGCCTTCAAGGCATCCCGTTCCTGCAGCACCGCGAGAACAGCGGCGCGCTGCTCTTCAGGGATGGCGGAAAGGTCGAGGATCGGGGTGCTGGACATGCCCCGATATTACCCTGACCCGCCTGTAATTGCACGGTATTGTTGAGTTTATTTTACTCAGCGCACTCTGGCCTGCGGGTATCGAGCGCTTTGACTTTCCGCCAATCGAGGCCCGCAAACAGCGCCTCGAATTGGGCGCGGTGAAGGGTCATCGCCCCATCGCGGATCGAAGGCCAGGTGAACCCGTGATCCTCGAGGCGCTTGTACGCCATCACCAGTCCACTGCCGTCCCAATAGAGGATCTTCATCCGGTCCGCGCGTTTGGCCCGAAAGACAAACACGGTCCCAGTGAACGGGTCCTCGGCCAAAGCAGACTGAACCAGCGCCGCAAACCCGTCATGCCCCTTACGGAAGTCGACGGGCTTCGTTGCGATCAAGATCCGGACGCCCTGAGACGGCATCAGCACGGGTTGGCCCTCAGCGCCGAGATGATCTCGGCGATCCTGCTGGCCTCGATATCGAGAGGCAGTTCCAGACAAACATCGCCAGTCAGGATACGCAGCGTGTCCGAGGCGGTCCCGCTGTCTGGCTTTGCTTCCGGCCCTTCGGGATCGCAGATCACCAAGGGCGCAAAAACAGCTTCATCCTCGGCCCGAGATGGCAGAACAAGTTCGCCGTCTTTCGCAGCACGACGCCACGCCGATAATTGGTTCGCAAGCACACCATAGCGTTCAGCCACAGCCTTAACCGTAGCGCCAGGCTCCAGCGTCTGTGCAACCAAATGCGCCTTTGCTTCTTCGGACCAAGTCCGGTGCCCCGAAGGATGAAACTCCACGCCCAATGAAATGAGAAACGATTTTATCGC
>CAXQKF010000380.1:0-8555 GCA_964224285.1 Donghicola sp.
CCGCAAACCGCGCCCCAGCCAGATGGACCGCGACACCTTCGTGGGCACCTTCGGCGGCATCTTTGAACACTCTCCGTGGATCGCCGACCGCGCCTTCAATCTGGAACTGGGCCCTGCCCACGACCGCGCCGCAGGCGTGCACAACGCCCTTGCCCGCGCCTTCCGAAGCGCCAGCTATGATGAGCGTCTTGGCGTCCTGTGCGCCCACCCCGATCTGGCTGGCAAACTGGCCGCAGCCAAACGGCTGACTGCCGACAGCACAGCCGAGCAATCCAGCGCGGGCCTTGATGCTCTGACGGATGAGGAACGGACGCAGTTCACCGCCCTCAATACCGCCTACACCGACAAACACGGCTTTCCCTTCATCATCGCCGTGCGCGACCACGACAAATCCTCGATCCTCGCCTCCTTCAAACGCCGGATCAACAACGACACCGAAACCGAATTCCATGAGGCCTGCAAACAGGTCGAACGGATTGCCCGCCTGCGCCTTGAGGCCCTTCTATGACCCACTACGCCTTCCCCCCCGGCGGCCTGCCCGAACAGGACGAAGATCCCGTCGGCACCGCCATCTTCACCACCGCCTTTGCGGTCCTACCCGCCTGCACCCATCGGGACATCGTGACCAGCCTGCTGCCGGATTGGACCGAGACTCGCGTCTGGATTTTGGCCCGCCCCCTTTCGGGCTTTGCCGAAACCTTCGCCCAATACGCGGTCGAGGTCGCGCCGAACGGCGGCTCCACCCGCCCCGAGCCAAACCCCGACGCCCAAGCTGTGCTCTTTGTTGCCAGCGGCACCATGACCCTGATGCTGGACGGCCAGACCCACACCCTGACGGCGGGTGGCTATGCCTACATCCCACCCCACAGCGCGTGGACGGTCCACAACCCCGCCGACGAGCCCCTGCAATTCCACTGGGTCCGCAAGAAATACCAGAGCGTCCCCGGCCTCTCGCGCCCCGACGCCTTCATCACAAGCGATCTGGAACGCACGCCGACCCCCATGCCCAACACGGACAAATGGGCCACCACGCGCTTTGCCGATCCCGATGACATCCGCCACGACATGCACGTCAACATCGTGACCTTCCAACCGGGCGGCCGCATCCCCTTTGCCGAAACCCACATCATGGAACACGGTCTCTACGTCCTAGAGGGCGAAGCAGACTACCTCCTGAACGACCAATGGGTCCGCGTCGGCCCCGGCGATTTCATGTGGCTCCGCGCCTTCTGCCCCCAAGCTTGCATTGCCCGCGGCCACACTCCGTTCCGCTACCTCCTCTACAAGGACGTGAACCGCCATCCGGACCTCACGCTCTAATGCTTCATCTTTGCCAAAATACTCTCGGGGGGAGGCGCCCATGCGCCGGGGGGCAGACAGCCCCCCTTCTACAAGGGCCACACAGCCAATGACCCAAATCACCGCCCAGCCCCTCACCAAAGCCGCCTTCGCCCCATACGGCGACGTCCTCGATACCTCCGGCGACCCTGACAAGATTATCAATGCCGGCTTTTGCGGCCGCTACCACGACCGCGCCACTATGGACTTCGGCCCCGAGGGCCGCGCAGGCATCAGCCTGTTCAATGCTGTTCCACGTGAAATGCCCTACACCTGCGACCTGATCGAACGGCACCCCGAAGGCTCGCAAGCCTTCATCCCGATGCACGAAAACGAATGGCTGGTGATCGTCGCAACCCAGCCCGTACCGCAGGCCATCCGCGCCTTTGTCGTGCCCCCGCACACCGGCATCAACCTGCATCGCGGCACGTGGCACGGGGTCCTGACCCCACTGCACGCACCCGGCCTGTTTGCCGTGGTTGATCGGATCGGCACCACGTCGAACCTCGAAGAATTCGCCTTGGACGAACCCGTCATCGTTCACCGCCCCTAAGCGCGGTGAACCAAAAACAAAGAGCCGACAATGGCCGACACCGCACTCCATCAGGAAGGGAACAGTCCAGTGTCTGACGCATCCATCGGCACGCCAGCCGAACTCAGAGACCCGAATTACACGCCGCCACTCGCCAAGGCCATTCCGCTGGGAATCCAGCACGTTCTGGCGATGTTTGTCTCGAACGTGACCCCCGCGATCATCGTTGCGGGCGCGGCAGGTTTCGGGTTCGGCTCGAACTCGCCTGACTTCCCGCAAATGATCTACATGATCCAGATGTCGATGTTCTTTGCAGGTATCGCGACCCTGTTCCAGAGCATCGGCATTGGCCCTGTGGGTGCCAAGCTGCCCATCGTGCAGGGCACCAGCTTTGCCTTTATCCCGATCATGATCCCCCTCGTTGCGGGCAAAGGCGTGGATGCCATGGCAGTCCTGATGGGCGGCGTGTTCCTTGGTGGTCTCTTCCACTTCGTTCTGGGCTTCTTCATCGGCAAAATCCGCTTTGCCCTGCCCCCGCTAGTGACTGGACTTGTCGTCACCATGATCGGCCTCGCACTGGTCAAAGTCGGCATCCAATACGCGGCGGGCGGCGTGCCCGCGATCGGCACCCCTGAATACGGCAGCGGTCAAAATTGGCTGGTCGCTGGCACAGTTATCATCGTGACGCTCGCGCTGAAGTTCTTTACCCGCGGGATGCTCTCGGTCTCTGCCGTGCTGGTGGGTCTGCTCGCGGGCTACGTGCTGGCCTTCCTCCTTGGCATGGTCAACTTCGGAAATGTCGGCAATGCGGCCACTCTGGCGATGCCCAACCCGCTGCACTTCGGCCTCGAGTTCACCTTTGCCGGTGTAGTCGGGTTCTGCCTGATGGCATTCGTTTCTGCGGTCGAGACCGTGGGCGACGTGTCCGGCATCACCAAAGGCGGCGCTGGCCGCGAAGCGACCGACAAAGAGATCCAGGGCGCGACCTTTGCAGATGGCCTAGGCACCGCGGTTTCGGGCCTGTTCGGCGCCCTGCCCAACACCTCTTTCAGCCAGAACGTCGGCCTGATCGCCATGACCGGCGTCATGAGCCGCCACGTCGTCACCATCGGCGCGATCTTCCTGATCATTTGCGGAATGATGCCCAAGGTCGGCGCGATCATCTCGACCTGCCCGATCGAAGTCCTTGGCGGCGGCGTGATTGTCATGTTCGGCATGGTCGTCGCGGCTGGCGTCTCGATGCTGTCGGATGTGGACTGGAACCGCCGCAACATGGTGATCTTTGCAATTGCCCTGAGCCTCGGCCTTGGTCTGCAACTGGAACCCGACGCGCTGCAGTACCTGCCCCAGTCGATCAAGGTTCTGGCAACCAGCGGCATCCTGCCCGCTGCCCTGATCGCAATCGTGCTGAACCTCGTCCTCCCCGAAGAACTGGCAGCCGAATCGACCGAGGAAATGTCCGGCGGCATGAAGGGCCACAACTAGGCCGAAACACGCAGTTGCCTGCAGAAACAGGGGCGTTGCCACTCGGGCAGCGCCCTTTTTCTCTCTGGAAAATGGGTCAATGCCCATAGGCTATAGGGCAAAGACATATTCGCGACTTGTTTTATTCACAAAACTGAATATTTAGAGGTAACTGTTCTTCGGAGGAAAGCCCCATGGATCTGCGTCAGATAGACAAGACCATTTCAGTCAGCCCACAGATTGAGCCCGCAGATCTGGCCGCCATCAAGGCCGCCGGCTTTCGCGCCATCATCTGCAACCGCCCCGATGGCGAAGGGGCCGATCAGCCCACATTCGAGGAGATCGAGCGCACCGCCAAGGATCTGGGGCTACAGACCTGCTACATGCCAGTGACTTCCGGCATGGTGACGGACGAGGACGCCGCCAAGTTCGGCGATGCTCTGGTCGAACTGCCAGGTCCGGTTCTGGCCTACTGCCGCACCGGCACCCGTTCTGCGACCCTGTGGTCCCTGTCCCAAGCGGACAAGAAATCGTCCTCTGACATTCTGGCCGCGACCAAAGGCGCAGGCTACGACATGGCAGGCGTCGTGCGCCGCATCGTGAACGGCGGCAAGACCCCCACCAGCGAAGGCGACGCCAAATTCGACGTGGTGATCGTGGGCGCTGGCGCGGCGGGCATTGCCGTGGCCTCCAGCCTGCGGGCACGCAAGCCCGATCTGGAGATCGCGCTGATCGATCCGGCGGACATCCACTACTACCAGCCCGGTTGGACCATGGTGGGCGGCGGCATCTTCGACCCCGAGACCACAGCCAAAACCATGGGTTCGCTGATCCCCCACGGCGTGCACTGGATCAAATCGGCAGTCGCCGCGTTCGAACCCCAGAACAACGCCGTCATTCTGGATGGCTGCCGCGTGGTGAAATACACACGCCTGATCGTCTGCCCGGGCCTAAAGCTGAACTGGAACGCGATCCCCGGTCTGGTGGACACGTTGGGCCGCAATGGCGTGACTTCGAACTACCGCTACGATCTGGCCCCCTACACCTATGAACTGGTAAAGGGGATGAAGAGCGGCCGCGCGATCTTTACCCAGCCGCCGATGCCGATCAAATGCGCAGGCGCCCCGCAAAAGGCGATGTACCTGTCCGGCGACAACTGGCTACGGGCGGGCGTTCTGCCCAACATCGACATCCAGTTCATGAATGCGGGCGGCGTGCTGTTCGGGGTCAAGGACTATGTCCCCGCGCTGGAAGAATACGTGAAGCGTTATGATGCGACCCTGAACTTCTTCCACAACCTCGTGTCGATCGACGGGGACGCGAAAACCGCGACCTTCAAGGTGTCCAAGCCCGATACCGAGCCGACCACCGTCACCACCGAGTTCGACATGATCCACGTGGTGCCGCCCCAGTGCGCGCCCGACTTCATCCGCGTGTCGCCCTTGGCCGATGCCGCCGGTTGGATCGACGTGGACCAAAGCACCCTGCGCCACAAAACCTATGACAACGTGTGGTCGCTGGGGGACGTGATGAACGCGCCCAACGCGAAAACCGCCGCCGCTGCCCGTATGCAGGCCCCCGTTGTGGCCGAAAACGTCAGCGCCGACATCGAAGGCAAGGCCCCCCGCGCCGTCTACAACGGCTATGGTTCCTGCCCGCTGACCGTCGAACGCGGCAAGATCGTTCTGGCCGAATTCGGTTATGGCGGCACCCTGCTGCCCAGCTTCCCCAAGTGGTTGCTGGACGGCACCAAACCCACCCGTCTGGCATGGTTGTTGAAAGAACAGATCCTGCCCCCCGTCTACTGGAAGGCCATGCTGCGTGGCAAAGAGTGGATGGCCACACCTGAAAAAGTCAGCGCCAGCTGACACCTATGGGCGGGGGCAACTTCCTCCGGCTTCCGCCCTTTTCTCTTCCTCCGAGAGGCCACGTTATGGCACGCCGTACCACATCGCTAAAACGCTACTTCCCTATCTTTGAGTGGCTGACCAGCTACAACAAAGCCACCCTGACCAGCGACCTCGTGGCCGCCGTGATCGTCACCATCATGCTGATCCCCCAGTCGCTGGCCTATGCGCTGCTGGCGGGTCTACCGGCCGAGGTTGGCCTCTATGCCTCTATCGCGCCGCTGGTGATCTATGCCGTGTTCGGCACGTCCCGCACGCTGGCGGTTGGCCCCGTAGCCGTGGCATCGCTGATGACCGCCGCCGCCGCGGGTCAGCTCGCCTCGCATGGCACGCCTGAATATTATACCGCTGCGATCCTCTTGGCCTTCCTATCCGGTCTGATGCTGACCGTGATGGGCCTCTTGCGCCTTGGGTTCATGGCCAACTTCCTGTCGCACCCCGTGATTTCCGGTTTCATCACCGCATCGGGCGTGATCATCGCCGCCAGTCAGGTGCGCCACATCCTTGGCATCAAGGGCGAAGGCGACAACATGATCGAAATCGTCCACGGCTGGATGGCCCACATCACCGAGGTAAACACCCCCACCGTCATCATCGGCGTCGCCACCACCGCATTCCTGTTCTGGGTCCGCAGCAACCTCAAGCCCCTGCTGGCCAAGATCGGCCTGACCGGCCAACTTGGTGCCGCACTTGCCCGCACCGGCCCTGTTGCGGCCGTTGTCGTAACCACGCTCGTGACCTTTGGCCTCGGCCTTGATCAGGCGGGCGTCAAGGTTGTGGGCGACATCCCGACCGGCCTGCCCGGTCTGGCGATCCCCAGCTTTGACCTTGGCCTCTGGAGCCAGATTGCCATCCCTGCGCTGCTGATTTCGATCGTAGGCTATGTGGAAACCATCTCTGTCGCGCAGACCTTGGCCGCGAAACGCCGCCAGCGCATCGACCCCGATCAGGAACTGATCGGTCTGGGTACAGCGAACCTTGGCTCGGCGCTGTCCGGTGGCTTCCCCGTCACTGGTGGTTTCTCGCGCTCGGTCGTGAACTTTGACGCTGGTGCGCAAACCCCCGCCGCCGGAGCCTTCACCGCCGCTGGTATCGCGCTGGCGACCCTGTTCCTGACCCCAGCCCTGTTCTTCCTGCCCAAGGCAACGCTGGCCGCAACCATCATCGTAGCGGTCCTGAGCCTCGTGGATTTCTCGATCCTCAAGAAAACATGGGCCTATTCACACGTCGATTTCGCGGCAGTCTTAGTGACCATCGTCGTCACACTGGCCTTCGGCGTGGAAAAGGGCGTGTCCGCAGGCGTTCTGCTGTCCATCGCGATGTTCCTCTATAAAACCTCGCGTCCGCACATCGCCGAAGTCGGCCTTGTCCCCGGCACCCAGCACTTCCGCAACATCCGCCGCCATGACGTGAAAACGCACCCCAGCCTGCTGACCATCCGCATCGACGAGAGCCTGTATTTCGCCAACGCCCGCTTTCTCGAGGATTTCGTGATCGACCGCGTGGTCTGCGACCAGCCAATCAAACACGTCGTCCTGATGTGCAGCGCGGTGAACGAAATCGACATGAGCGCGCTGGAAAGTCTGGAAACCATCAACACCCGCCTGTCGGAAATGGGCATCAAACTCCACCTGTCCGAGGTCAAAGGCCCCGTCATGGACCGCCTGGAACGCAGCCACTTCCTGCACGAACTGACCGGCAAAGTATTTCTGGCGCAATACGACGCAATCCGCGCCCTGCTGCCCGATGCAGACAAGTCCCGCGTTGCCTAAAAACATTGACCCGCGCGCCGGTTTTCCGCTAGGCGCGCGGGCATGACCACATCCACCAAACACCCCCTCTGGCACGGTGCCCTGACCGAAGGCACCCACCCCCTGCTCTGGACCTTTGACGCTGGCCGCATCACGGGCCCCGTCCAGACCGATGATCTGCCGGACAACACCATCCTTGCCACCGACAGCAGCTACACACAGGCTACCCCCTGCCCCGTGACACCGGATGCCCTGCCATCGGACGGCACCTACCGCATCCTACCCACCGTCACCCAAAGCAGCCCGCAAGACCGCCTGACATGGGCCCGTGTGGCCGCCATAGGCTTCCAATCCCTGAACCCCGACTGGGACGGCATCCTGTGCCTGCCGGGGGGCAGCACCACCTACTGGCTCCATCTCTCGGCCAAGGAAATCGTCAGCTTTCAGGGCTGCGCGACCCCGCAACTGGCCTACGCCCTCGACGCTGGCATCACGCCAGACACCGATGCCGCCGACCAAACCATGTCCCGCCCCGCGAACCTTGCCGCGCATATCCACACGGCACAGGTCGGCCGGAACGCACAGGCCCTGCTAGGTCATCTCTTGGGTGCTGAAATCGCCGCGACCCGCCCCTACTGGCTGGGCCAAGAGGTCGCCCTGATCGGAACCGCTCCGCTCACGAACGCCTACGCCACCATCCTGAACGCACAACACGTCCCCCTGATCCGGGCAGACGGCGCAAAAATGGTGGAAAAGGGCTTCCAGATCCTGAACGCCCTATCATCTCTTTCTTGGGATAAAGACCCCCGCCGGAGGCGGTCCTGCCGCCTCCACACGCGCAGCCGATCAGGCTTCGGTGACTTTGTCCGCAAAGTCCTTGTGCACGAACTTGGCATCGCAATAGCCGCATTCGACATAGCCTTTGACATCGTCGATCTGCAGCCACACGCGGGGATGGCCCATTGCGCCCTCGCCGCCGTCACAGGCAACACGATGAGCTTCAACGATCTTGGTTTCCGGTGCTTGGGTGGTCATTTCTGTCCTCACAGTTGTCGCAGGGCGCTTTGGGCGTTAGGTGCGATACTATCGGCACATTGGCAAGGGGCAAGGGCAGTGAGCAACGCGATCGAAATCGAAGGACTGCGAAAAATCTACAGCGGCAGCGGGAAATCCGCCCCGAAAGAGGCGCTGAAGGGGATCGACCTGTCCATTCCACGCGGTTCGGTGTTCGGATTGCTGGGCCCCAACGGCGCGGGCAAATCGACGCTGATCAATATTCTGGCGGGTCTTGTCGTGAAAACCGAAGGCACAGTGCGCATCTGGGGCTGGGATCAGGACAAGAACCCGCGCCAATCCCGCGCCTCGATCGGGATCATGCCGCAAGAACTGAACCTAGACCCATTCTTTACCCCGCGCGGATCGCTCGAAGTGCAGGCAGGCCTCTATGGCGTTCCTCGCAGCCAACGCCGTAGCGATGAAATCCTGAAGTTTGTTGGCCTTGAAGACAAAGCAGAGGCCTATGCCCGCACCCTATCCGGGGGCATGCGCCGCCGCCTTCTGCTG
>CAXQKF010000381.1:0-4751 GCA_964224285.1 Donghicola sp.
CCTCGACCCTGGCCGAACCCGCCTGCGTGGACGAGCTGATCGAAAACCGGATGAACCGGGGCTAACGGAAATGGATGGAGTAACAACCATGACCACACCCGCAGTTCTCATTTTGCTTGGCCCCCCCGGGGCCGGCAAAGGCACTCAGGCCCGCCGTCTCGAAGAGAAATTCGGTCTGGTGCAACTGTCGACCGGTGACATGCTGCGCGCAGCCGTCGCGGCTGGCACCAACGCGGGCAAAGCGGCCAAGGCCGTAATGGACGCGGGCGAGCTGGTCAGCGACGAGATCGTGATCAACATTCTGCGGGACCGCCTCAAAGAGGATGACGTTGCCAAAGGCGCCATCCTTGACGGCTTCCCCCGCACCACTGTTCAGGCCGAAGCTCTTGACGGGCTGCTGGCCGAGAATGGCCAGTCGGTCAACGCCGCCATCGCGATGGAAGTCGACGATGCAGCGATGGTCGAGCGTATCTCTGGCCGTTACACCTGCGCCGGTTGCGGCGAAGGATATCATGACAGCTTCAAGCAGCCTACTGCCGAAGGTGTTTGTGACAACTGCGGAAGCACGGAATTCAAGCGCCGTGCCGACGACAAGGCTGAAACCGTGGGAGCCCGCCTCGAGGCGTACCACGCTCAGACCGCCCCCCTGATCGCCTACTACGACGATAAGGGGCAACTTAGCCGCGTGGACGCCATGGGCGACATCGATGCGATCACCGCAAAGATGACCGAAATGGTCGAGAGCGCGATCAGCTAGGTTTCCTAGAATGTCTCCGGGGCGAAGGAGGAACCGCCCCGGAATATGACGCAAGACCATAGCTTTTGGAAAATGGGGAGGATTGCCTATGGCAAGCCAACAGGACAGCTCGGCCTACTGGTCGAAGAATATTAGTATTATCAAAGGGTGCCTGATCGTCTGGTTCGTGTCGTCCTTTGGGATGGCCATTCTGCTGCGCCCGCTTCTGTCGGGTATCGAAGTCGGCGGAACGGACCTTGGTTTCTGGTTCGCACAACAAGGAAGCATTCTCGTCTTCCTCGTTCTGATTTTCTTCTACGCATGGCGCATGCACAAGCTCGACGTCGAGTTTGGCGTTGACGAAGAATAAGTTGTAAGGATCGGATATCATGGATCAATTTACCCTTAACTTGCTGGTGGTTGGTGCGACCTTCGCCCTGTACATCGGCATCGCGATCTGGGCCCGCGCAGGCTCGACTTCGGAATTCTATGCTGCGGGTCGCGGCGTGCACCCCATCGTCAACGGTATGGCGACCGGCGCGGACTGGATGTCGGCGGCTTCGTTCATCTCGATGGCGGGTATCATCGCTTTCGGCGGCTACAACACTTCGGCCTACCTGATGGGCTGGACCGGAGGCTACGTTCTGCTGGCCATGCTGCTGGCGCCCTACCTGCGCAAGTTCGGCAAGTTCACCGTGCCTGAATTCATCGGCGACCGCTTCTACAGCCAGACTGCACGTACCGTTGCGGTTATCTGTCTGATCGTTGCATCGCTGACCTACGTGATCGGTCAGATGACCGGCGTGGGCGTTGCGTTCTCGCGCTTCCTCGAAGTTGACGTTCTGACCGGTCTGCTGATCGGCGCGGCCATCGTGTTCTTCTATGCGGTTATCGGCGGCATGAAGGGCATCACCTACACCCAGGTGGCTCAGTACGTTGTTCTGATCATCGCATACACCATTCCCGCGATCTTCATCTCGCTGCAGCTGACCGGCAACCCGATCCCGCCGCTGGGCCTGTTCTCGGATGCGACCTCGTCGGGCGAGCCTCTGCTGGCAACCCTGAACGGTCTGCTTAACGATCTGGGCTTCTCGAACTACACCGAGCAAACCGACACCACCCTGAACCTGTTCCTGTTCACTGTGTCGCTGATGATCGGTACCGCGGGTCTGCCCCACGTGATCGTGCGCTTCTTTACCGTGCCTACCGTGCGTGACGCACGTTACTCGGCCGGTTGGGCGCTGGTGTTCATCGCTCTGCTGTACCTGACCGCACCTGCGGTTGGCGCAATGGCGCGTCTGAACCTGATCAACACCGTCTACCCCAATGGCACCACCGAACAGCCTCTGGCCTACGATGATCGCCCCGAGTGGGTCAGCAACTGGGAACAGACCGGTCTGCTGAGCTTTGAAGACAAGAACGGCGATGGCCTGATCAACTACGTTGCAGATGCCGAAGCCAACGAGTTCACCGTAAACCGTGACATCATCACCCTGGCGAACCCCGAAATCGCGCAGCTGCCCGGTTGGGTTATCGCGCTGGTCGCAGCGGGTGGTCTGGCGGCTGCTCTGTCGACCGCTGCGGGTCTTCTGATGGCGATTTCGTCGGCGGTTTCGCACGACTTGATCAAGTCGCAGATCAACCCCGAAATCTCGGAAAAAGGTGAACTTCTGTCGGCACGTATCTCGATGGGTGTAGCGATCCTGATCGCAACCTACCTTGGTGCGAACCCCCCGGGCTTTGCGGCGCAAACCGTGGCTCTGGCCTTCGGTCTGGCAGCGGCATCGATCTTCCCGGCGCTGATGATGGGCATCTTCTCGAAGCGCATCAACAACACCGGCGCAGTGGCTGGCATGATCGCAGGTCTGCTTGTGACCCTGGTCTACATCTTCCTGCACAAGGGCTGGTTCTTCATCCCCGGCACCAACAGCTTCGATGACAGCAACCCGCTGCTGCTCTCGATCAAGTCGACCTCGTTCGGTTCGATCGGCGCGATCATCAACTTCATCGTTGCCTACTTCGTGTCGAACGCCACCGAAGACACCCCCGAGGAAATCAAAGCTCTGGTTGAATCGGTACGTACGCCCCGCGGCTCTAGCGCAGCGATTGACCACTAATCCCAAGCAGATGGGGCGGTTCGCCGCCCCTTCCCTTGGTTGCCTTTCAGCCCTGTCCGGTTTCAACTGGGCAGGGCTTTTCACTTCGGACTGATTACAACCATGACGATTCCCTTGAACGACATTTCGGCATTCCTTGGCGGGCTTCACCCCTATGACGGGTTGACCGTAGCCGAACGCGAAACGCTGGCCGCCGCTATTCAGGTGCAGGATCTGGCCGCAGGCACGACCATCTACCGTCATGGCCAGCCTCTGGACGGGCTGTACATCGTGTGGTCCGGCACGGTCGAGGTCGTTGACGCCAACGACATTCCCGTGTCCATTCTGGGCCCCCGCAATTCCTTTGGTGAACGTGGCCTTCTGCGCGAAGGCGTGGCCGTCACCACCGCCACCACAACCGAAGCGACCATTCTGCTGATGCTGCCCAAGATGCAGTTCGCCGAGCTGGTCCACGATCACAAGATCGCCCGACGTTTCTTTGACCGGTCCCGCACGCCTGCCCCGCGCGGCAGTGATCTGGCCACGAGCCGCGTCGAGACCATCATGAACCATTCGGCCTATTTCTGTATGCCCGGCACCACGGTTCAGGACGCCGCCCGCGAGATGCGCGACCGGCATGTATCCTGCCTGTGTGTGCTGGAAGATGACCAGCTGGTCGGCATCGTGACCAACCGCGACCTGACCGAAAAGGCACTGGCCGACGGGATGCCCATCGACACCAATGTCGCGACAGTCATGACCAAAGACCCCCTGACGCTCGAGCCCTCGGCCATCGGCTCCGATGTCCTGCACGCCATGATGGAGCGGCGGATCGGTCACATCCCGATCACCCGGAACGGTGCCTTGGTCGGGATCGTCACCCAACCCGACCTGACCCGTTTTCAGGCAGTCAGCTCTGCCGAACTGGTGGCCGAGATCGCAGGCTCCACCACCGCCGAGGAAATGGCCGCTGTCACGGCCCGCATTCCCAAGCTGCTGGTACAGCTGGTCGCGGCCGGCAACCGGCACGAAGTTGTCACCCGTCTGATCACCGATGTGGCCGACACGGCCACGCGGCGCTTGCTGGCCTTGGCCGAGGAACAGCTCGGCGCGCCGCCGGTGCCTTACCTCTGGGCCGCTTGTGGCAGTCAGGGCCGTCAGGAACAAACCGGCGTCAGCGATCAGGACAACTGCCTGATTATCTCCGACGATGTGACACCTGATCAGATGGGGTACTTCCGCCAGCTCGCGACCTTTGTTTGCGACGGGCTGAACACTTGCGGCTACGTCTATTGCCCTGGCGATATGATGGCGACCGCCGACCGCTGGTGCCAGCCTCTGTCCGTGTGGCGTGGTTATTTCGACAACTGGATCGACAAACCCAGCCCCGAAGCGCAGATGCTGGCCAGTGTCATGTTCGACCTGCGGCCCATCGGCGGCGACACCGCGATGTTCAAGGATTTGCAGCTGGACACCCTGCGCAAGGCATCTGCCAACAGCATCTTTGTCGCACATATGATCAGCAACTCTCTAAAGCACACTCCGCCCTTGGGTCTGCTCCGCGGGTTCGCGACCATCCGTTCGGGCGAGCACAAGAACCAGATCGACCTCAAGCACAACGGCGTTGTGCCCATCGCCGATCTGGGCCGTGTTTATGCGCTTCAGGGGGAGCTGACCGCCTTTAACACCCGCGCGCGCCTCGAAGGGGCCGCTGGCGCAGGGTTGATTTCACCGTCCGGTGCGCG
This sequence comes from Donghicola sp., assembly GCA_964224285.1. Taxonomy (GTDB): domain Bacteria; phylum Pseudomonadota; class Alphaproteobacteria; order Rhodobacterales; family Rhodobacteraceae; genus Donghicola. The sequence continues at coordinate 4,578 of CAXQKF010000381.1, forward strand.
GGACTTGCTGGACGCCTACGACCTGATCGCCGAGACACGGCTTCAGCATCAGGCCCGTCTGGTCAAAGCCGGTGAGGCACCGGACAATTTCATGTCACCATCCAGCCTGTCCGATCTGGAACGCAGCCACCTGCGCGACGCCTTTGTGGTCGTCAAGGGGATGCAAGCTGCGGT
>CAXQKF010000382.1:0-7091 GCA_964224285.1 Donghicola sp.
AGATGTCATATTCGTCCACGCGAACGCCGCCGTTGATCTGCCACTTGTCGTTCAGTTCGACCGTGTCCATCGCATAGAGCGAACGGCTGATCACGTTGGTTTCGGTCCCGTCAGAGCTGCGCACAGGATCGTCGCCGGTCCAGCAGCCCGCTGCTTCCTGGTCGGGGTCGGTGGCCGATACGGCACATCCGCGGAAACCGGTCGGTGCCTGATAGTCCTCGGAGGTCAGGTTGTCATAGCCCCACTTCTTGACGTTCTCTTCGGTGAAGTTTGCCCCAAAGGTCAGCGAGTGCTTGCGACCACCCCAGTACTGTTCGCCGGCCAGCTCGAGCGTATCCGACAGCACGTAGGTTTCCTGATAGACCGACTTGTTGCCAGCCGCGACGAGCCAGTCGTCGGGATCTTTAGAGTCGTTGGTTTCGATGCCGCTGGGGACCGAAGCCACATAGTCGAGGATCGAGGTAGACGAGCGCAGGGTGTTCGTCAGCTTCATGCCGTTGTCGAATTCGTAGATACCGCGGGCAGTGCCGACCGACTGGGTGCTCTTCTGGAAGTCGCGGTCGGTGATGCCGTACCATGTGTCACGATCCACACCCAGCGATGTGACCGGACCACGGCCCTGAATATAGGGGATACCCCAGTCAGGTTCGCCGTCCAGCTTGGTGTAGCTGTAGTCCAGTTCCAGCGTGAAGTTGTCCATCGCCTTGTAGCGGGTCGCGATCGACGCCCCCAGACGATCATCTTCGACGTTCTCGCGGCCCGCGACTGCGCCGTCCTGATACATGCCGTTCAGGCGGTACTGGAAGCGGTCGTTCACATTCCGGTTGATGTCAGCGGTGACGCGCTTGGTGCCTGCGCTGGTGACTTCGCCGGTGACTTTGTTGAAATCGACGTCCTGCGGCTTCTTGGAGACTGCGTCCAAAGCGCCACCGGCTGTGCCACGGCCACCAACGGTGCTTGCCGGGCCTTTGACGATCTCGATCTGCTCTGTGTTGAAGGTCTCGTGGATTGCGGTGCCGGGGTCACGGACGCCGTCCAGATAGATGTCGTTGGTCGACTTGAAGCCACGGATGTACAGGTTGTCGCCGTAGCTGTTGCCGCCTTCGCCAAAGCCGAGCGAGATACCGGGTGTGCTGCGGGCGATTTCACGAACGCTGGTGGTGCCGGTTGTGTCCAGAACCTCTTTGGTGATCGCGGTCACGCTGCGCGGGGTGTCGATGATTTCGCCGGGCAGTTTGCTGTTCGACAGGGTGTCGGCCTTGAAGGGCGCGTCGGGGTCCGCAAAGGGGTTTTTGCCAGCCGATGCCTGAGCGGCCGCTTGTGCGGCAGCAGCGGCTTCTGCGGCCGCTTGTGCTTCGGCAGCTTCTTGGGCTGCGCAAACCGGAGTGCCCGCAAATTCAGGTGTACAGGTCTGGGGCGCAGCGGGTGCAGCCGCGCGGCGGGTGTTGGTGGTCCGACGGGGCGCAGCGGGGGCCGCGGGCGCCTCTTCGGTGGTCTCGACGTTTACAGTTGGCAGGACGATTTCTTCTTGCGCATAGGCGCTGCTGGCACCTGCGGTCGCGAAACACGCAGCAGCAATCGATAGACCCAGAACTTCGCCAAGAGTGGTTGATTTGCTCTGCGCGGGCGCAGAGACAGCCAAGAGATCCTCTTTCATTGTCGCTCACAATTTTACTATTTGTTTTTTGGCGAGCTTGATTAGATCTGGCTAGCGTGCTTGCGGCTTAGTAGGTGAGTCTTTTTGTCATGTAAAGAATGCGTGATCGAAAACCTGTTTGGTTTTGAAGGAGCTAGCACATCTGCCACACCCAACAGCAATGCAGTGGCTTCCCCTATCAATCCGCAATTGGCCGCCGATGGCGAACTCGCGCGAGGTGGAATCGAATTTTCCCCGATAGGGCGTGATAGGGGGTGAGAATTCCGAACTCAGAAAAATTATTCTAGCGTGGTTTCTTCCTCAGGGTGCTAGCGCCGCTAGCGCACCCACCACTGCGGACCGCGTTGTCGGTAAATTTGTCGAAGGATTCCACACGCCTACGAATATTCAGGCGGAAACACCCGAAGTGGTGCACACGTTTTTTTTATGTTAATATTCTAGATATCAAACTTGTATTTACACAAACAGGCCGAAGAGACTCCGCTATTCAGCCACATCTCTGCCCTGTTTTGCTGGCATCCATGTTGCAAAGAAGCAGTAAGGACATCGGGGAAACGACATGACGGGTTCGACATCGCGTTACATGTTTGCAGCAGCTCTTGGCGCAGCGGCGCTGGGGATTGGCGGCGTCATGCAGTATGCTCCTCTCAACATGGTATCAGCATCGACGGGCACTGATACGCCTGTCCTGCCCATTGACCCCGAATACGTCCAGCTTGCGGCGATCCCTCTCGAGGTGTTGCACGACGTCACCGAACTGTCGTCGCAGCCCGAACCTGTCATCGCGTCGGATGTCATGGCGCAGCCAGTGAACGAATGCGACATCAGCATGACCGCAGACCCCGCTGCAGCTGCGATGGTGTCTGTGGTGATCAAGGCGCCCTGTCACGCTGACACCTCCGTCACCCTGCATCACAACGGCCTGATGTTCACCGAAGCCACCGATGACCGCGGCAACCTACGCATCGACGTCCCTGCATTGGCAGAGAACGCCCTGTTCATGGCGGACTTTGGCGGAACCGACGTGGCTGTGGCCGCAACTGATGTCAGCAGCTTCATTTTTTACGACCGCGCCGTGGTCCAGTGGCAAGGTCGTTCGGGCTTGGAACTGCACGCCCGCGAGTTTTCCGAAGACTATAGCGGCCCCAGCCATGTCTGGCGCGAAGCCGCCCGCAGCACCAACATCGCTGCGAGTGGCAAGGGTGGCATGCTGATCTCTCTCGGGAATGCGAACCTGCCCCAAGCGCGTCTGGCAGAGGTGTACACCTATCCCTCGCTGACTTCTGACAATGCGGGCGACGTGCTTCTCAGCGTCGAGGCCCAAGTCACCACTGGCAACTGCGCACAGGACGTGAATGCCCAGATTCTACAGACGAACGGATCGGATCGGGTGCGCGTTCAGGACGTTTTGATCTCGGTACCAGAATGCGACGCAGTTGGTGAGCTTCTGGTGTTGCAAAATGTGTTAGATGACCTGAAAATTGCCGCAAGGTAACAGTCAGGCGGTCCTCAACGATGTTGTTTCTTAGACGTGCGGCGATCTTCGCCGCACATCTGTTTTTACTTGGTGCACCTGTAATTGCTCAGGACATTTCGCTGGTCTCTCACGACAAAGCGATTCGGCTTGATGGTACGTTTCTGGGCTATGACGGCCAATTTTACAGGATCGATACGCGCTATGGGGAACTGACGGTCGACAGCTCTGGCGTCCTTTGCGAGGGGCCAGCTTGCCCCAATCTGACAGACTATGTCGCCGACCTGCGCGTCGCAGGCTCTGCGGATCTGATCCAAGGACTGTGGCCGGCATTGCTGCAAGGTTTTGCGGATACGAACGGCCTGCAACTCGATCTCAAAGAACAAGCCGAAGGGACAGAGGCCCGTTTCACCGATGCGACGGGTCGAACGCTCGCGCTACTTGAGATGGTCCCGGAAACAACCGAGCAAGGCGTGGCCCGCCTGTTGGACGGCGCGGCAGATATGGTTCTGGCGACGCGCGCGATGTCCCGTCAAGAGCTCGCTTTGGCCCGCTCGGCGGGGCTGGGTGATCTGGGCCAAGGGCGCTATGGGCAGGTGATCGCGCTCGACGCAATCCTGCCGATCACACCGCCGGAAGCTACAGTTCCCAGTCTGTCGATGGCGCAGATCAAAGGCGTTTTGACCGGGCGGATCACTGATTGGTCTCAGGTCGGCGGCCCCGATGCCCGCATTTCCTTGCACTTGCCGTCGCCGGACACGGGCTTTGGCCAAGCGATCGGGGCCTTGGTTCCGAAGCTCGCGGCGGGTGCGACACTGCATGACTCTTTGGCAGCGTTGCACGATGCAGTGAATCACGACCCCTTTGCGCTGGGCTTCAGTGGCATCGCGAGCGCCCCTTCGGCGCAGGCTGTCGCGATCCGCGGGGGCTGCGGGGTGACGCTGCGGGCGACCCGAAACAGCGTAAAGGCCGAAGACTATCCGCTGACCGCGCCGATGTTCTTGTATCGACCGGCACGGCGTTTGCCGAAAATCGGGCGTGAACTGGTTGCGTATCTGGCCAGTGATGCAGCGCAGACCGTTGTCCGCGAGGCGGGCTACATCGACCAGGTGCCCGAAAACACGCGCCTCGCCGAACAGGGTGAACGCTTGGTTAACGCCATTCTACACGCGAGTGCGGATCTCGCGTTGCCGGATTTGCAGCAGATGGTGACCGAGTTGGATGTGCGCAGTCGCGTGACAACCTCTTTCCGGTTCGAGGCAGGCTCGTCCCGTTTGGATGCCCATTCCAGATCAACCGTCGAGTTGTTGGCCCAAGCGATTTCTGGCGGGCGATTTGATGGCCAGAGCCTGCTCTTTGTCGGGTTCAGCGATGGCCAAGGGCCTGCGGAAACGAACAGAGCCTTGTCCGAGAAACGGGCGAATGCGGTGATGCAGGCGGTTATTGCAGCAACTGAGGGCGGGGGAGAGCAAGCATCCCTATCCGCAGTCGGCTATGGGGAGGCGATGCCTCTGGCCTGTGACAGCAGCGAATGGGGCCGCTTTGTGAATCGCCGGGTCGAGGTTTGGGTCAAACCACAGATTGCGCCCGTCACAGGTAGCCTTCCGATCGGAAACTAAGCTCGCAGCTTTTGCCGATGATGATGTGGTCATGCAGGGTGATCCCTAACACTTGGGCTCCGCGGTCAATCTGCTCGGTCATGCGCAGATCGGAGTCACTGGGGGATGGGTCGCCGGACGGGTGATTGTGGACCAGAATGAGCGCGCTTGCATTCAATTGCAGCGCGCGCTTCATAACTTCGCGGGGGTAGACTGGGACATGGTCGACGGTGCCCTTTGCCTGTTCTTCGTCGGCGATCAGGACGTTTTTGCGATCCAGATAGAGCACGCGGAACTGTTCTGTTTCACGGTGGGCCATCGCGGTGTGGCAATAATCGATCAGAGCCTGCCAACTGCTGAGCAAAGGACGATGGATCACCTTGGATCGCGCGAGCCGATGGGCAGAAGCTTCGACGATTTTCAGCTCTAGCACGACGGCTTCACCGACGCCTTTCACCTCTTTCAGATGCTCCGAAGGGGCAGAGATCACGTGGTTGAAGTCACCGAAACGCTCTAGCAGCCGACGGGCCAAGGGCTTCACATCCTGTCGGGGGATCGCGCGGAACAGGACCAGTTCCAAGAGCTCATAGTCCGGCATCGCAGCGGCGCCGCCAGCCAGAAACCGGTCTCGCAGCCGCCGTCTGTGATCGCGCAGGTAAGAGGGCTGCGCAGCGCCCTTGGGGCTCACCACCTCGTCCTGATCAAACAGGGCCATCGATTCCTGAAATGCGTTCCCATGAGCCATGGGGTCACTGTGGGCGGGCCGCGATTAACAAAGCCCTAAATCACAAAAGAAAACGCCCGCCGGAGAGGGCGGGCGTTGCTGGATCAGCCTTTCATGCTGTCCCAGAAGTCTTTCACCGAACCAAAGAAGCTCTTGGATTCCGGGTTGTTGTCCTCGGACAGCTTCTCGAATTCCTTCAGCAGCTCTTTCTGCTTGGAGGTCAGATTGACCGGTGTTTCGACGGCCAGTTCGATGAACATGTCGCCGTGTCCAGAACCGCGCAGCGGGGGCATGCCCTTGCCACGCAGGCGCATCTGACGGCCGGACTGGCTGCCCGCTGGGATCTTGACCCGGCTGCGCCCCCCGTCGATCGTCGGCACTTCGATATCCCCGCCAAGCGCGGCAGAGGTCATCGATACAGGCACTCGGCAATGCAGGTTCACACCGTCGCGTTGGAAGATCGGGTGCTCCTGAACATCGATAAAGATGTACAGATCGCCCGTCGGTCCACCGCGCATACCGGCTTCGCCTTCGCCTGCCAGACGGATACGGGTGCCGGTTTCGACGCCAGACGGAATGTTCACGGACAAAGACCGATCACGCTCGGTTCGACCAGCACCGCCGCATTTCTTGCAGGGGTTCTTGATGATCTGACCGAGGCCGCCACAGGTCGGACAGGTGCGTTCGACCGTAAAGAAGCCTTGCTGTGCGCGGACCTTGCCCATGCCCGAACAGGTAGGACAAGTGGTCGGTTCTGCGCCGTTCTCCGCGCCCGATCCGTTGCAGCCATCGCACTGAACCGAAGAGGGCACGTTGATGGTTTTTGCCATCCCCGCATAGGCCTCTTCTAGCGAGACGCGCAGATTGTAGCGCAGGTCGGCACCGCGGGCCGCTCGGGAACGGCCGCCGCCGCCGCCACGTCCGCCCATAAAGTCGCCGAACAGATCGTCGAACACGTCCGAGAACGCCGAGGCAAAGTCGCCCTGACCCTGATAGCCAGCACCGCCGCCGCGTCCGCCGCCCATACCACCTTCGAAAGCGGCATGGCCAAAGCGGTCATAGGCTGCCTTCTTTTCGGGGTCTTTCAGGCAGTCGTATGCCTCGTTCACCTCTTTGAACTGCGACTCGGCGTTGGGATTGTCCGAGTTGCGGTCCGGGTGAAGCTCTTTGGCTTTGGTGCGGTAGGCCTTCTTGAGTTCGTCGGCCGAGGCGCCTTTGGAAACACCGAGGACTTCGTAGTAATCTCGTTTCGCCATGGGATTTCCCCCTTTCTGGAACGTGCAAGGCCGGCCCGTCGTCGGACCGGCCCCGTAGGTTCCGTAACTTCAGACCTTACGAACGCTTGTCGTTGCCAAGGTCCTCGAAGTCGGCGTCAACGATGCCATCGTCGTCCGAGTTATTCGAGTTCGAACCACCGTCGTAGTCCGCAGCCTCTTCATCGCCGCCGTCTTGGCTGGCTTTGTAGATGGCCTCACCCAGACGCATAGACGCTTCGGTCACGTTCTGGATGCCCGACTTGATCTTGCCGGCGTCTTCTTTCTCCAGCTCGTCCTTCAGGGCTGCGATCGCCAGTTCGATGGCTTCGACAGTCGAAGGATCAACCTTGTCACCGTGCTCTTCGACGGCTTTCTCGAGATC
>CAXQKF010000383.1:0-11982 GCA_964224285.1 Donghicola sp.
CTTTGGCAACCCGTACCAGCTCTTTCTCGAGGGCACGCAGCCGTTTGATCCTAGCCCTCACATCGGCGAGCTGTCCGGCTGCGATGTCCGTCGCCACCGGACAGGAACGATCCGGATGCTCCTGCAGTTCGATCAAGGCGGAAATAGCCTCGATCGAGAAACCCAAATCGCGAGCGTGTTTGATGAAACTCAGCCGCTCCAGACCGGCTGCATCATAGCGGCGCTGATTGCCCTCGGTCCGCTCCGGAGCGTTCAAGAGCCCCTGTTGCTCATAATAGCGGATGGTCGGAACCTTGACCTGCGTGCGCCTTGAAAGCTCTCCGATCGAAAACATGAAAATGCCCCTTGAACCTCTAGTGACTAGAGGTTGTATATGAAATGGGACACCCAAACCAGAGTGAAGACCATGTCCCAAAACTACCTGGCAGAAACCGGAATTCTCGACTTTCGGTCCAGCGTCATTCAAGCCTTGATCGCAGAACGCGGGTGGCACGCCCTCGGCCCTAGTGACCGTATCGGTGCCGCCTACGACTTTGTCCGCAACGAAATCCTGTTCGGCTACAACAGCGACGACACCCTGCGAGCATCGCGCGTGCTGGCGGACGGATATGGCCAGTGCAACACCAAAGGCACGCTCCTGATGGCGCTGCTGCGGGCGTTGGATATCCCTTGCAGGTTCCACGGCTTTACCATCGACAAGGGGTTGCAGCGCGGTGTCGTTCCGGAGCTTGTCTATCCCCTCGCCCCGCGGAACATCATCCATTCCTGGGTCGAAGTTCTAATCGATGGCCGCTGGATCAATCTCGAAGGCTTCATTCTGGACCAAGCTGTTCTGATCGCCCTACAACAGACCTTTGCGGATCGCACGTCCCTGTGTGCCTATGGCGCGGGCACCGACTGCCTGCAGGCTCCGCCCGTCGAATGGACCGGAAGCAGCACCTATATCCAGAAGACTGGGATCAATCACGATTTCGGCGTCTATGACAGCCCCGATGCGTTCTATGCAGAGCGCCGACAGCTCTTGGGGGTGCGCGGGTTTCTCTACCGCCATTTTGTCCGGCACTGGATGAACCGGCGCGTCTCGCGGATCAGGCGCGGCCATGTGCCCGTCATCCCCGGTGGCGAGAGTAACCTCGTACCTGCCCAATCCAGCGCCGATTTGCAGAAGTGATGTAGGCGCGCTGCCATCGATGCCACAGAAGCAAGAACTGGAGATACTATAGCTACTACCAGCCGACTGCCCCCTCCGAGCAACCCTTGGCTCAAAATACTGAGCTAAGAGGCGATACACATCTCAGTTCTTGGGCAAGAGTTTAGCGATGCAAGAACGGCGCGGATGCATGCCGTCATAGAACGCGCTCTCCGGACAGCCGACTTGTTCTGGATCATAGCTGCCAAGAACAGAAACATTCAGCTCTTTGCCCAAAGCCCGAAAACGCGCCTCTGCCTCGACATGGCCGAGTTCCTCGTCCTTGATCTTGGAATAGGTCTCTGGGTGGTAAGGAACAAGAACCAGTGTGACCTCGACCCCGCGCGTGCCGAGATAGGACACGAGCTTCATGAACAATGCCTGCCGCTCCTCAGAATGCCGGTATTGTTTCATTTTATACCTAGCGTGGCGCGGAAGCAGGGCTTGGCGCTGATCTTCGCCCATATGCTCGTATGCTGCGGCATAAATATGCGAGCCGTCCTGAGCGCGCTTTGCTTGGGCGCTGATAGCCCCATCATCGGTCGCCAGAGTGCTGAGTGTGATGTCGGTATAGAGGTCGTGCGTCACCCCGGACATGCGTGAAAATATGCTCTCGCCGGCTGCACCTTGCTCTGTTGACGTCTGGGTCTGCCCCTCGATTAACTGTTTGCCTTGCCGATACAGCGCCTCAACCGACATCCACCGCCCCCCTTCGGGATCTTGCTCGCGCAGTAGCCAAGGGTCTGCACCGATAAAAATCTGCCTTGGCCCGAGAGCCTCCGCTGCAGCCGGCGCAAAGGTAATGTGATCTTCGAGTTCAGCGCCACTCACACTGAGATTCAAAAGGGGACGGCCGAGAACATCTGACGAAAGCAACATCAGCCGTGATGAGCCGAGGATCACAGTGTCGGACGTCGGCAACTGCCCTTTGAGACGTTCCTGCAAGAAGAGACGTTCATCAACATTTCCAAAGAAAACGTACTCCGAATGCTCCAACTCACGCGCAAGCCGCTGTTCCATCCCGGAAGACGCCCCGAGACTGACCAATCCGAACGCCGCGAGCAGAATGAGAGAGAAGGCGCTTGCGCGGAACACGCTTGCACGGGAAAATGCCGACTTGGTTCGAAATGGGCGCTCAACGAAGCGCCAAGAGAAGATCGCCAGCCCGACTGCAATTGCAATGAGCACAGCAGAGACGATGGCGGGAATTTCGATCTCGCCCGAGAAAATGCGATAGAATGCGAGAATGGGCTGATGCCACAAGTACAGGCTGTAGGAGATCAATCCGACACCAACAAACACCGGTTGCCGCAGCAAAGTTCCGATCAGAGTTTTCCGGTGGCCAAAGCAGAGAACCAGGCCAGTCCCGACCACTGGCGCGAAAGACGCAATACCGGGAAAGTCCATCGCCGCTGTATAGAGCGCCATCGGAATCAGGATCATCCCGAGCCCGACCACTGCCAGAGCACCGGACAACCTCCCATCAAACGGCTGTCCATTTCGCGGTTGCAGCCAAAGGGCGGACAACGCACCGATACCGAGCTCCCAAATTCTCGCGGGAAGGAGGAAAAACGCATCACTTGCAGCTCTTTCGCTATCCAAGAGATCAACGGAATAGATCGAAATCACTAGGCTGATAAACGTCAGGGCGGACAGCGTTAGGGTGAGGCTTCGTTTTCTGAAACTGAGTTTTTTAACGACAAAGAGCAAGAGAAGCGGAAAGAAGATATAGTACTGCTCTTCGACCGCGAGGCTCCAAGTGTGAAGCAGCGGATTGAACTCGGATGCCTCCTCGAAATACCCATCCTGGTTCAAGAAAACGATGTTGGATGCAAAGAAGACAACGCCAAGCAAGCCTTCTGCAAAGCGCCCGAGCTCATACTCATCCATGAGCAACCAGGCCGCCGGAATACAAGAGAACAGCATGAAAGCAAGCGCCGGCAGAATCCGGCGGGCACGTCTTTCGTAGAACTGGACCATTGAAAACCGACCGGCTTCCAGCTCTGCCATGATAATCGAGGTAATAAGAAAGCCGCTGATGACGAAGAATACGTCAACGCCCACGAACCCGCCCGATGCCCATCCAAGTCCGGCGTGAAAGAAAACCACCGGAGCAACGGCTATTGCACGCAAACCATCAACTTCTGCACGATAGTTCATCGGCACCCCCCCTTACTCCAACGCTGGCGGCCTGCTTAATCCGACAGGCCGGCGCGTTGTAGTACTCGTTGATGTCCGAAGGTTCAAATCATCAATGCTCGCCACTTCTGCTAGACAGAAGCACCCTTCGCCGAACGGTCTTTCAATGCCCATTTGAGCACGCAAATCTGGTGATCTGCGGCTAAGGCAATTTAGAAACGACAGCCCGTCAGGTATCCTGCCGTCGCAACCATTCCACAGCGTCCAGCGCCATCTGGTCCGAAATCCAGTGCCCTACCCCGCTGTAGGTTTCTAGCGTTGCCTTTGGGATGCCCTCAGAGGCGCGGCGCCCCTCTGCCACCGGAAGGCAGGGATCATCCATGCCGTGGGCAACAAAAGTCTGGGCCTCGATCTGGGGCAGTTGGTCCGACCAATCCGTGCAGTCCGTGATGGCCAAAGCCTGACGCAAGGAGCCCCCAGCATCACCGCCGCCCAAATCCATCCGGTCCAGCAATGCGTGCGACATGGCGATGGTTTCCGCATCCCCCGCTGGCATGGACCCATGGGAATAGAACTCGGCGCTCTGACAATACAGCTCCACCTGCGCAGCCCTCGTATCGGGCAGCACAAAGAACCTCTCGATCATCCGGTCGCTCTCGGCCAAGCCAGTGGCAACGGGCGTGCCCCCTGCACTGCACAGGGACAGCAGCGCCGACACCCGAGACGGTGCGACCATGGCCACGTGCTGCGCGATCATCCCGCCCATGGAAAACCCCGCCACAGCAAAGCGGCCGATCCCCAGATGATCCGCCAGAGCCAATACATCCGCCGCCATGTCAGCCAGATGATAGGGCGCGGGCGCGCCGTGGTGACGCGTCCAGCCGAAGCCCTCGGGCAAGGTGTCATAGACTTGCCCCAACCGCTCGGACAGCCCCATATCGCGGTTATCGAGTTGGATAACGCGGTAGTGGTGGCGCAAGCCATCCAGCAACGGCTTGGGCCATTCCACCAACTGCATGCCAAGGCCGGCGATCAGGAAAACAGGTGGCCCGTTTTCCCGCCCGCTCAGCCGATAGCACAGACGGACCCCGTTCACGGTTGCGAACAGGTCCGTCCCCTCCAGATCCAGCGTCACAGACCGAGACCTGCCTTGACCGCGCTCAGGCCCTCTGCCCCGTCCAGCGTCGTCACGCCCTCCAGCCACGGGGTCAGCGCATCGCTATTGTCCTTCAGGACACGCATGGCGGCTTCGGTGTCGCTTTCGCCATCTTCCAGAATGTAGCCCATCCCGACGTTCTCCATCTCGATGGTAAAGGTCAGCTGGGACAGCAGCTTCGCCACGTTCGGGCATTCCTCCATGTAGCCCTTGCGCATCTGGGTATGGACCGTGGCACCACCGAAATTCGGGCCATAGAAGTCATCCCCGCCGGTCAGATAGTGCAGGTCGAACTTGGTGTTCATCGGATGCGGCGCCCACCCCAGAAAGGCGATCCACTGTTCGCGCTTCGCAGCACGCTCCACCTGCGCAAGCATCCCCTGCTCAGAGCTTTCGACAACGTCCCATTCCTGCAGGCCGAATTTGTCAGAATCCCGCGCCGCAATCATGGTGTCGTTCGAACCGGGCGACAGACCATAGAGCTTGCTGTCAAATTCCTCGGCATGGGCGGCCAGATCGGCGAAATCATGAACCCCTGCGTTGTAAACATAGGCCGGAACCGCCCAGGTGTACTTCGCACCCTCTAGGTTCTGCGAGACCGTCAGCACGCTGCCGTCCGCCTCGTAGGGGGCAAAGTACTTGGTCATCGCCGGATACCAGTAGCCCAGAAACGCATCCAGATCGCCGCTCTTCATGGCCTCGTAGGTGACGGAATGCTCAGTTGGGAAACGCTCGTGTCATAGCCCAACTCGTCCAGCAGAACCTTGGCGATGCCCGAGGTCAGCGCCAGATCCGTCCATCCCGGCTGCGCCAGACGCACCTCTTCGCAGGCGGCGGCGGCCCAGGAGGCCGTCGACATGAGGGCCGTCGTTGCGAGTACAAGTCTATGCTTTTTCATATCAATTCCCCAATATTTGACTAATTATATCCATAAATTGACTCATGGGTCAGCTTATGAGGCTACGCCCACGTTGACGCCTGAGTCAATCAGCAATATCAAGCAGCCAAGGCTAGCAAGCACGGAGGAGGCAGAGATGGGCCGACGCCCCCTATCCCATATCCGGCGCAAGGAGTTCGCTCAGGCGGCGCACACCAGCCTGACCCGCCACGGGGTGGCCGGAACGACGCTGGCCCGCGTTGCCGAAACCGCTGGCGTGTCCAAGGCGAGCCTTCTGCATTATTTCAAGACCAAGGACGAGCTGCTCGAGGCTGCCCTGCGCGATGGCAACGCCACCGTGCGGGACGAAAACGCCGCGCTGATGAAGGTCGCCCTCGGGCCTTGGCAGCGGGTTTAGGCGGTGATCGAGGCCAACACCTCTGCCCGCAGCTTCCAGCCGTCTATCGCCCATGGGTGGCTATCACTAACCGCAGCCGTGCCCCTGAACCGCCCGTACGGCCGCATCCAGACGGTGATTTACGCCCGCACCCGTAGCAACCTGATCGGCCCCCTGCGGGAGCTATCGGATCAGGAAACCGCCAGTCTGATGACGGACACGCTGATTTCGGTGATTGACGGGATCTGGCTGCGCCTTGGGTTGGGTCTCGAGGCAACCTCTTCCGAAAACGCCAAAGCGCAAATCGAACTGGTTCTGGATTCCCGCTTCCCCCCATCCAGCGAACGGGACGAGGCCCGTCAGGTCATGGCCGAGGCTTGCCGTATTCTGATGCTATCCAAGGGCGTGGGACGCTAGATCGCACATCGCGTCCGGACAGTATAATGCGCTCGACACGAACAACCGAGTTCAGTTTTCAGGTGAAATCCAAAACCACATTTGGTGGCGGAGGCTCAGGGATTCGAACCCTGGGGACGCTCTCACGCCCAACGGTTTTCAAGACCGCCGCAATCGACCACTCTGCCAAACCTCCGTGGTCCGGTCGGGTTACAATGAAGCATTCGATTCGAAAAGACCTGTTACACCGCAACGTGTTGGTGAAAATCTGCCCAATATCAGCGCGACACTTCCCAAGGTGGGCAGCTTTCAGTACAGTTATGCCTGCATTGCCTTGGAAAAACGGCAAGCTGGTAACAATTGGGGGCGGCGCAACAAGACGCCGCAGGCAGAGGGCAGTTCTGAATGGCTGGGATTATGGTGACACGCACCTTGGTTGGGATCGCGGCGCTTACGCTCGTGGCAGGTTGTATGGAGGGCATGAACCCTCTGGCCAAAAAAGAGGATAGCGCGATTGCCGCCTCTGCCGGCCAGACCACCACGCGCAGCGTTGAACGGGACGTAGAGGCGCCCGAAGTGTTCCAGGCCAGTGAAAAAGGCCTCTGGGACGGACGCCCGTCGCTGGGTGGCGTCTGGGTCGCCCATCCCGACGTCAAAGAGCCCGAGCGCGTGATCATCCGCAACGAGAGCAACGGCTCTTTCGTGATCGGTGCCCTCTTCCGCCGCGAACGCACCACCCCCGGCCCGCGGATTTCCGTATCGTCTGACGCCGCAGAGGCGCTTGGCCTGCTGGCTGGCGCGCCCGCCGATATCACTGTGACAGCCCTGCGCCGTGAGGCCGCCGCTGAACCGGCTGTGGAAACTGTCATTACCCCTGCCGAAGAAATCACCGCCCCGGCAGAGGTAGAAACCCAGTCGCTGGACCCCAGCGCTTCGGCCGAAGCCGCCATTGACGCCCCTGCCCCCGAGGTCGCTCCGGCGCCTGTGCCGCAGACCAGCACCTTGTCGAAACCCTATGTCCAGATCGGCATCTTCAGCGTTCAGGCCAACGCCAACCGCACCGCAGAGCAAATGCAGGGCCTCGGCCTGAAGACCGAAGTCATCAAGGCGACCATCAAGGACAAGCCCTTCTGGCGTGTAATCGTCGGTCCGGCCATGTCGGCGAACGAACGCGCCGAGACATTGAAAAAAGTGAAAGCGGCCGGTTTTGCGGACCCCTATTCTGTAACAGACTGACCTCCGACCAGAGGAAATTGTAATGCGTAATCTGCTGATGATGGCAGCCCTTGTGGCCTCTACCGCCCTGCCCGCCTTTGCGTTCGATACGCAGGCGCGGGCGGCCTATGTCTTTGACCAGACGACAGGGACGGTGCTGCTGGCCAAGAATGCCGATCAGGCCCTGCCCCCGGCGTCCATGTCCAAGCTGATGACGCTATACATGACCTTCGAGGCACTCGGTGACGGGCGTCTCACGATCAACGAACGTCTGCCCGTGTCCCAGCACGCCATGAGCTATGGCGGCTCGACCATGTTTCTGGACACCACCGATCGCGTCGCGGTCGAGGATCTGATCCGCGGTGTGATCGTGCTGTCCGGCAACGACGCCTGCGCTGTTCTGGCCGAGGCACTGTCGCCCGACGGAACCGAGGCCGGCTTTGCCCGTATGATGACCGAACGGGGCAAGCAGATCGGGCTCGAGAACTCGACCTTCGCCAACTCCAACGGTTGGCCCGCCCCCGGTCACCGCATGAGCATGAAGGATCTGGTGGTTCTGGCCGACCGCCTGATGGCCGATTTCCCACAGTACTACCCGCTGTTCGCCCAAAAGGAATTCGCCTTTGACTGCCGCGCGCCCCAGAACACCCGCAACCGCAACCCTCTACTGCGCCTGAACATCGGGGCGGACGGCCTGAAAACCGGCCACACCGAAGAGTCCGGTTATGGTCTGGTCGGCTCTGCCAAACAGGGTGATCGCCGCGTGATCTTTGCCATGAGCGGTCTGGCCTCCCAGAAGGCCCGCGCCGAAGAGGCAGAGCGGATTGCCACTTGGGCCTTCCGCCAGTTCGCAGAACGCCACATTTCGGAGCCCGCGGCCCCTTTGGCCACAGCCAAGGTATGGATGGGCAACGATACGACCGTTAACCTCGTACCGCGTGAGGACGTGCTTTTGCTGCTGCCCGTCCTTGCGGGCAATGAAATCCCTGCAGAAGTCATCTACGACAGCCCCGTCGAGGCACCGATCACCGCTGGCCAGCAATTGGCTGAACTGGTCCTGCGCCCCGAAGGTCTGCCCGAACGCCGCCTGCCCTTGGTCGCTGACCGCAGCGTCGCCCGTGCCGGTTTCGTCGGCCGCGTGCGCACCGCTGCGCAGGTGCTGATGCGCAAGCTGAACGAACAAGCCGAGGCTGCCGCGAACTGATGGCACAGAATACCGCCCCGAAGGGGCTCTTCGTCACCTTCGAGGGCATCGACGGGTCCGGGAAATCCACTCAGGCCCGTTTGCTGGCCGAGGCCTTGCGGGCCGAGGGCCGCGATGTGGTCCTGACCCGCGAACCCGGTGGCAGCGCCGGGGCCGAGGAAATCCGCGCCCTTGTCCTGCAAGGGGACAAGGATCGCTGGAGCGCCGAGACCGAGCTGCTGCTCTTTACCGCAGCCCGCCGCGACCATCTGGAGCGGGTCATTGCGCCTGCCACCGAACGGGGCGCGACGGTGATCTGCGACCGCTTTGCCGACAGTACCCGCATGTATCAGGGCCTGAGCCGCGGCGACCTGCGGGCCAAGGTGGACACCTTACACAGCCTGATGATTGGCCGCGAACCGGACCTGACCATTCTGGTGGACATGGCGCCCGAGGTTGGCCTGAGCCGCGCCTTGGGCCGCCAAGGCGTCGAAGAACGCTTTGAAAGCATGGGGCTAGAGCTACAGCAGAAAATGCGCGACGGGTTTCTGGCGCTGGCTGCCGAATTCCCTGACCGCTTCCGCGTGGTGAACGGCGACCAACCGATCGAGGCCGTCAGCGCCGACATCCGCGCCCTTTACGACGAGGCCCGCCCATGAGAGCGGTCGAGGTTCCCGAGAGCGATCTGATCCCAGAGGCCGACCGCGTCGAAGGGGCCCCGCACCCGCGTGAAACCGAAACACTGATCGGCCACCCCGAGGCCGAGCAAGCGTTTCTGGATGCGTTCAACAGCGGGCGCCTGCACCACGGCTGGCTGATCAGCGGCCCCCAAGGGGTCGGCAAGGCCACATTCGCATGGCAGATCGCCAAGTTCCTGCTGTCCCAGCCCTTGGACGATGACGGCGGGCTGTTTGGCGCGCCGCCCCCGCCCACCAGCCTGCGCACCGCGCCCGACCATCCGGTCGCGCAACAGGTCGTCGCCCTGTCCGAACCGGGCCTATTCCTGCTGCGCCGCGGATGGAACGACAAGACCAAGAAGCTCAAGTCCATGATCACCGTGGACGAGGTCCGCAAACTGCACGGGTTCTTTGGCATGTCCGCCGTGGATGGCCGCCGCCGCGTGGTCATCGTGGACGCCGCCGACGAGATGAACGTGCAGGCCGCGAACGCGATCCTGAAAATGCTAGAGGAACCGCCCGCCCGCACCACGATCCTGCTGATCGCGCACCAGCCCTCGCGTCTGTTGCCGACCATCCGCTCGCGTTGCCGCGAATTGCGCCTGCGCCCGCTGGAGGCTGGCGATATGTCCGCCGCCCTTTCCCAAGCTGGCGCAGAGCCAGAGGACGAGGCCGCCGCATTGGCCACCCTGTCTGGCGGGTCCGTGGGCGGGGCGATGCGCCTGATCCGGCTGGACGGGTTGAAGCTGTACGAGCAACTGATCACCCTGATGGGCACCATGCCCCGTCTGGACCACGGCGCCGCGATCAAGCTGGCCGACGGCTTGGCCGCCCGTGGCAACGAAGCCAAACTGGAGCTGTTCGAAACGCTGCTGGATCTGGCGCTGGCCCGCATGGCCCGTCAGGGCAGCATCGGCCAGCCCGCCGCCCTGCCCGCCACCGGCCACGAATCCCAAGTGTTCGACAAACTGGCGCCCGATCCTTGGGCAGCGCGCAAATGGGCCGATAGCGCACAGGACCTGTTGGCACGTTTCCGACATGGACGGGCGGTGAACCTTGACCCTTCCGCGCTCATCCTAGATACGCTGTTTCGTATGAACAGTACGGCAGCGGGTGGAGCATGAGCGCTAAAGCAGAAATCACCGACAGTCACTGCCATCTGGATTTCCCCGATTTCGACGGTGAACTGGACCATATCGTCGAACGCGCCCTTGCGGCGGGGGTCACCCGGATGGTGTCGATTTGCACCAAATTCCATCAGGAGCCACGCGTTCGCCAGATCGCTGAAACCTATCCGCAGGTGTTCTACACCTTTGGCGTCCACCCCATGAGCGCGGCCGAACACCCCCCCGTGACTGTGGACCAACTGCTGGACCTGACCAAGCACCCGAAGATGGTGGGCATCGGCGAGACCGGCCTGGACTACTATTACACCGCCGAAAGCGCGCAGGTGCAGCAGGACAGCCTGCGCATCCACATCGCCGCGGCCCGTCAGAGCGGCCTGCCCCTGATCATCCACGCCCGTTCGGCGGACGATGACATGGCCCGCATCCTGACCGAAGAATACAAGAACGGCGCCTATAACTGCGTGATGCACTGCTTCTCCAGTTCTGCGGAACTGGGCCGTGCCGCGCTGGATCTGGGGTTCTATCTGTCGATGTCCGGCATCGCGGCCTTCCCCAAGAGCCAAGAGTTGCGCGACATCTTTGCCGCTGCGCCTCTGGACCGCATTCTGGTGGAAACCGACAGCCCCTATCTGGCCCCGCCGCCCTATCGCGGTAAACGCAACGAGCCGTCCTATACCGTGCACACCGCACAAAAGGGCGCCGAGGTGTTTGGCCTGAGCTACGAGGATTTTGCCGCCGCGACGCAGGCCAATTTCGAGCGCCTGTTCTCCAAGGTCGTGGCCTATCAAGAGGCCGCGTAAATGGCCGAGCTGCGCTTTACCATTCTGGGCTGCGGATCGTCAGGCGGAGTGCCGCGGATTGGCGGGCATTGGGGCGAGTGCGACCCCGAGAACCCCAAGAACATCCGCCGCCGCTGTTCCCTGTTGGTCGAGCGCGAGACGGACTACGGCATCACCCGTGTGCTGATCGACACCACCCCTGATATGCGGGCGCAGCTGGTTAGCGCGGGTGCGGGCACGCTCGATGGCGTGGTCTATACCCACGCCCACGCCGACCACACCCACGGGATCGATGACCTGCGCCAAGTGGTCTTCAACATCGGCCGGCAGCTGGATGTCTGGGCCGACGGGGACACGCAGGACAGCCTGCTGATGCGCTTCAGCTATGCGTTTGTGCAGCCCGAAGGCTCGCCTTATCCGTCGATCCTGAACATGCACACGATCAAGGGGCCGGTCACCATTTCCGGCGAAGGCGGGGATATCACCCTGACCCCGTTCAAGGTCGAGCACGGCAGCATCGACGCCCTAGGATTCCGCATCAAGAACGTCGCGTACCTACCTGATGTATCAGAGATTTATGACGATGCATGGCCTGCACTCGAGGGACTGGAATGCTGGATTGTGGACGCTCTGCGCCGCAAACCGCACCCGACCCATGCCCACCTAGCCAAGGCGCTGGAATGGATCGACAAAGTACAACCGCGCACAGCCGTGTTGACAAATATGCATATCGACCTTGATTACGCGGACGTTGAAGCAGAGACACCGGACCATGTATCCCCTGCCTACGATGGTATGGTCCTAAGGTATCCAGATTAAATGCAAATCCTGCTCGAAGTCATCATCC
>CAXQKF010000384.1:0-17899 GCA_964224285.1 Donghicola sp.
GGAAAGTTACTCGGGCGCCTCTGCGGGCTCTGCGATGTCAAAGACCATGGACACCGTGGCCGTCTGGGTAAGTTCGCCTTTTGCGACCGGCGCGCCCTTGGCTGCGGACATCATCGCCATATCCAGACGCCCCATTTCGCGCATGTTGCCGGTCTCTTCGATCGACTGGATTGCCCCGAGTTTCACCCCGGCCGCCTCTGCATAGAGCTGCGCTTTGGCCATCGCATCCTGCACGGCGGCGCGGCGGGCCTCTTCCATCACTTCGGTGTCGTCGGTCAGCTGGAAACTCAAGCCATGCATCTGGTTGGCGCCCTTGTCCAGAACGCGGTCGATCACATAGCCCAGACTGTCGAGGACACGCACCCGAACCGCCACTGTATTATTCGCCTCGAAGCCGGTGATCTTACGCTCGATCGCGTCGTTGTTCCAAACCGGATTGACTGAAATATTCTGGGTTTGCACGTCACGGGCCGCAATGCCAGCCAGCTCCAGCGCCTCCAGAATTTCACCGACCTTGCCGGACACACGCTCCATCGCCTGCGAGGCTTCGCGATGTTGCTCGGAAACGCCAAGGGTGATCACTGCCATATCCGGCTCTGCGTTCACCGTGCCTGTGCCGGTCACGTGGATGGTCGCCGCCTGCGCCCATGCGGGCATCATGGCGATCAGCGCGGCACCTGCTACAGTCCTGAAAATTCCCATTGGGTCGCTCCTCTTTTCCTGTTGTCCAAGATGGGGTGCGTCTGCGGCATTGCGAAGTACCCTTTAGGGATATTGTCTTTCTCTGAGCGGTTTCCTGCTGTATCCTCTGGCACACTCTGGGGCGACGCTACCCGCACGAGTGCACGGGTGGTATGATTGAAGCATGATTACAAATTTTGCGCTTTCGCTAAGTTTTCACGGAATTTGCCTGCTTCAGCGGGCCGAAGACGGGTGGCTGACTGTTGGCGAGGTGGCGCTGGACAACCCTGACCTGCCCGCTGCCCTTGCCGACCTGCGTGCGCAAGCAGAGCATCTGGCCCCCGAGGGTTTGCGCTGCAAGATCATCATTCCCGACGAACAACTCCGCTATCTGACGATTTCCGGCGTTCCCGCCGGGAGCGAACGCAGCATGGCCCGCGTCGCACTCGAGGGCGCGACCCCCTACAAGGTCGAGCAACTGAGCTTTGATTGTGTCCGGCTGACCGATGGCTCCCTTTCGATTGCGGCCGTCGCTCACGAGACACTGGACGAGGCCGAAGCCTTTGCGATGGAGCATGGCTTCGCGCCTTATTCCTTCGCAGCAATTCCCGCCTTCGAAACGAATTACCCCGTCGAGCCCTATCTGGGCACCGCGATCCATGCACGCGAGGTGATGCCCAAGGGCGAAGAGGTCCAACGCGATCAGGGCCTCATCCAGATTGTTGGCAAGGTCGAGCCCAAGGTCGATCCCATCCACACGATGGACGACAAAATTCCCCTGCCCGATTTCGGCGATGGCTCCGGAAATGGCGGCTTGGTGGAAATGCACTCTGCCACCAAAGCTCGCGAAGAAGATGCCGAGGCCCCGTTCGAAGAGGTCACGACACCCGACGAACCCGCAGAAATCACCCCTGACATCAGCGCAGCCACGCAGACCGCGCAACGGTCCGTCCCCAACGCGCCCGCAAAGCCCAAGAGCACCAAGCTGAAGGCAGAGCGCAAGAACAGCGCACCGGGGATGTTTACCGTGATTGGCGGGATGCTGGCGTCCTCCAAGCTGCCCCTGCCCCGCGATCAGGAACCCGCCAAGCTGGGGATGCTGGCCACTGCGGCCGTGGTTCTGATCATGGGGGCTGTAGGGGCCACCGCGACCTTGTTCACAGGCGGCGCGGAACCGGTGCAGGACGCAGAGGTCGTGATCCCGATCACACCCGTTCTCGCCAGCGATCTAGACCGCGCCGAGCTCGAAGAAGAACCCGAGGCCATGATCGCCCTGCAGGACGATCTGGCGACCCCTGCGCCCACCTCGGAGCAGGCAGATGAAACGCTGGCCATGAACGGGCAGCCTTCGGATCTGCTGCCGGAATTGCCCGCTCGGTCGGAACCGGAAGTCCCCGTCCAGCCAGAGCCGGAGCCCGAACCAGAGCCGCCTGCGCCCGTTGTCCTCAGCCCCGAAGAGCTGCAGGATCTGTATGACCGCACCGGCATTTACGCGATGGCCCCGAGCGCACCGCAACTGGCGGTCCCTGCGGATGACCATGACGCCTATGTGCCCTCCAAGGATCGGCCCGTCCCGTCGCTGGATGCCGTCTCTTTGCCCGATACAGATGCGCTGGCGCTGGATGAGTTGCCCCCGCGCCAGTCCCTGCCCGATGCCGCAGAGCACCGTTTTGCCCTAGGGGCGGATGGTCTGGTTGTCCCGACCCCCGAAGGCACACTCGCCCCCGGTGGCTACCGCGTGTTTCTGGGCAATCCGCCGGTGGTCCCTCCGGCACGGCCTGACCTGACACCGACCGAAGAAACAGTCACCGAAGCCGAGCCCGAAGAGCCAGAGCAGCCCGCCTACAAGCTACGCCCCAATGCCCGCCCGACCGATCTGGCTGAACAGGCCGAACGGGCCCGCTTTGGTGGCCGCACGATTGCAGAGATCGCGATGGCACGGCCTCAGGCCCGCCCCGATGATCTGGTTCCACAAACCGCCGAACTGCCCAGTGACGACGACGCAGAAACCGCAGAGGCTGTTCTGGACGCCCTCCGCGAGGCTTCCGGCGGTTCGACCGCGGGGCTGAGCGAACCTGTCCAGCAGGCTGTCGACGATGCGCTGGCCACGGCCTCTCTGGTCCCCAAGGCCCGCCCCCAAGGCTTTGGCAAGATTGTCGAGAGCAGCAAGCCCGAACCTCAAACACAGGTCGCCTCGGCGGCCCCGCGCCAGTCGGCGCAACCGTCGATCCCGTCCAAAGCCTCTGTCACCAAGGCCGCCACCGAAAGCAACGTCCTGTCGTCCCGCAAGCTGAACCTGATCGGGGTGTACGGGTCGGACTCCAGCCGCCGTGCGCTGCTCCGTCTGCCCAACGGCCGCTACAAGAAGGTCAAGGTCGGCGACAGTGTAGACGGCAGCAAAGTCACCGCGATCAGCGCCGATGCAATCCGGCTGGTCAAAGGCGGCCGGAATATCGTTCTGGAAATCCCCCAAGGCTGAATCTTGCTGCACTGCGGCATTTCGACCTTACACTTTCGCATTGTTTCCTAACACATCTGCAGTGCAGCACTGGCAATGCCGGTCTCAGGTCTTACACTAAGATCAAAGCAGACATGGAATTTCCCCGACTATGGACGTCATCCTCTTAGACATCATGATTTATCTGGTCGCCGCGGTGATCGCAGTGCCCTTTGCCGCCCGTCTGGGGCTGGGATCGGTGCTGGGGTACATTGCTGCAGGCATCATCATCGGACCCGTCCTCGGGCTGGTTGGGTCAGAGACCAAAGACCTGCAGCACTTTGCAGAGTATGGCGTGGTCGTGATGCTCTTTCTCATCGGTCTGGAGCTAGAGCCGCGCACCCTGTGGAACATGCGGCAAAAGCTGATCGGGATGGGCGGGTTGCAGATCACCCTGACGACGGCCGCATTCACCGGCATCGGCATCTGGCTGGGGTATGAATGGCAGACCGCACTGGCGGGCGGCATGGTTCTGTCCCTGTCCTCGACCGCAATCGTGCTGCAAACGCTAACGGAAAAGGGGCTTGTCCAGACCAACGGCGGGCGCGCGACCTTCTCGGTGCTCTTGACCCAGGATATCGCGGTGATCCCCATGCTAGCGGTCCTGCCCCTGCTGGCGCTGGCCCAAGGGCCAGGATTTGCCGAGGACGGGTCCATCCGGCTCCCCAGTGCCGAAGAGGCTGGCCACCACGCCATCAGTCTGGTCGATGGCCTGCCTGGCTGGGGCGTAACTCTGGTCACCTTGGGCGCTGTGGTGGCGATCATCCTGACGGGCATCTACCTGACCCGCCCTGTGTTCCGCTACATCCACTCTGCCAAGCTGCGCGAGATGTACACAGCCCTGGCGCTGCTGATCGTAGTCGGCATCGGCCTTTTGATGACTATGGTGGGCCTCTCGCCTGCTCTGGGCACCTTTCTGGCGGGGGTCGTTCTGGCGAACACCGAATTCCGTCACGAACTGGAAAGCGACCTTGAACCCTTCAAAGGGCTGCTGCTGGGGCTGTTCTTTATCACCGTCGGTGCGGGCATCAATTTCGGTCTGCTCTTTGCCAAGCCGCTGATGATCCTTGGCATGGCGCTGACCATCCTGCTGGTCAAAGGCAGCGTGCTCTACATCATCGCCCGCCTCTTCCGGCTGCGGCCCAGAGGGCGCTGGCTCTTTACCCTCGGGCTCGCGCAGGCGGGGGAATTCGGCTTTGTTCTGGTGTCTTTCTCGACCCAGACCGGCGCCCTGAACACCGCGCAGGGGCAGGTCTTCTTGCTGGTGATTGCGCTGACCATGCTGATCACCCCGCTCTTGTTTATCATCTTTGAACGCAAGGCACGCGGCGCGAATGCCGCCGCCGCCCCCATCGTCGAGGACGAGATCGACGACAAAGGCCCCGTGATCATCGCAGGCATCGGTCGCTTTGGTCAGATCGTGAACCGTCTGGTGCAATCCTGCGGCTACAAAACCGTGGTGATCGACCACGACATCAAGACGATCCAGCTGATGCGCAAATTCGGGTTCAAAGGTTTCTTCGGCGATCCGACCCGCCCCGACCTGCTGCGGGCCGCCGGCCTGAACGAGGCCCGCATTCTGGTCGTTGCACTGGATGAGCCCGCCTCCACCACCAAACTCGTGACCTATGCCCGCAAGCATAGCCCCGACTTGCACATCATCGCCCGCGCCCATGACAGGAACCACGTCTACGACCTGTATGCTGCGGGGGCCGATGACATCGTGCGGGAGATGTTCGACAGCTCGCTGCGCGCAGGGCGCTATGCGCTAGAGAACCTTGGCATGACGGAGTTCGAAGCAGCCGAAGCGCAGAAGGTCTTTTATCACCACGACCGCTACTCGGTCAGCGAATTGGCCAAGCTGTGGAAACCGGGCGTCCCCTCGATCGAGAACGAGCCCTATATCGCCCGCGCCAGAGAATTGGAAAAGGAACTGGAAACCAACCTACTGGCGCAAATCGAGGCCCAGTCAAAAGCAAAAGAAAAGGCGTCCTGAGGGACGCCTTCCTTCATTTCAGCAACAGGCCCTAAATTAGCCGTCGCTCACACCGGCTTCGGCAAAGGACGCCATCCCCGAATGGCAGGCGATGGCACCGCGCAGAACGCCAATCGCTAGCGCCGCGCCCGACCCTTCGCCTAGGCGCAAACCCAACGACAGCAAGGGTGCCTTGCCCAAAGCCTCCAGAACACGGCCATGGGCCGCCTCGGCGCTCTCATGGCCTGCCACACAGTGATCCAGCGCCCCCTCGACCAGCTTGGCCAGAACTGCCGCGGCAGAACAGCAGATGAACCCGTCCAGAATAACAGGGATACCCTCGACCCGCGCGCGGGCCATGGCACCTGCCATCGCCGCAATTTCGCGGCCGCCGACGCAGCGCAGCACCTCCAGCGGTCCTTCGGGCGCGTTCACGTCCAGCGCCTTGGCAATCACCTCTGCCTTGCGGGCGACCCCTGCGTCATCCAGACCGGTACCCCGACCGACCCACTCCGACGCGTCGCCACCAAACACTGCCAATGCAATCGCCGCCGCCGCCGTGGTGTTCCCGATTCCCATCTCGCCGACGACCAGCAGATCGGACGCCGGATCAACCGCATCCCAACCCGCCTTCAACGCCGCATCCAGATCCGCTGCATCCATCGCCGGACCTTGGGTGAAGTCCCCTGTCGGGCGGTCCAGTTCCAGCGCAACCACACCCATTTTCGCGCCATGAAGCTTGGCCAACTGGTTGATGGCTGCGCCTTCCCCCTCAAAGTTCGCAACCATCTGCACCGTCACCTCGGGCGGGAACGCGGAAATCCCCTGCGCAACAACCCCGTGGTTGCCCGCGAAAATGATCACCTGAGGCGCCTTGATCTCGGGACGCGCATCACCGCGCCAACTGGCGTACCAGATTGCCAGATCTTCGAGACGGCCCAAAGCCCCCGGCGGCTTGGTCAACACATCGTTGCGTGCCGACGCCTCTGCCTGCGCCGCGGCGCGCGGTCCCTGCGCTGCCTGCAGAGCTGCGGTCATCTGCGCCGCAAAGGTTTCGTTCTGTCCCATAGGCCCCCCTGTTGATTCGTCTGTCAAAGCCGATATGTAACGCCAATCCGCCTCAAACCAGCGTGGTGCCCATGACACAGCCCCTCTTTCACTGGCAAGACCTACCGGCCGCAATGGGCCTTATGTCGCGTATTCCGATGCGGGTCGATACAGAACACGCCACATCGAGGGCCGCTCGCGCCACTTGGGCCTATCCTTTGGCGGGGGCGATCCTGGGGGCAATCGCAGGCGCAGTGGCATGGGGCCTCGGTGCACTGGGCCTGCCGCCGGTCATTCAG
This sequence comes from Donghicola sp., assembly GCA_964224285.1. Taxonomy (GTDB): domain Bacteria; phylum Pseudomonadota; class Alphaproteobacteria; order Rhodobacterales; family Rhodobacteraceae; genus Donghicola. Next base: position 6,500 of record CAXQKF010000384.1, read on the forward strand.
GCCATTGGCGCGCTGACCACATCCGTCATCACCACCGGCGCAATACACGAGGACGGCCTCGCTGACAGCGCCGATGGCCTCTGGGGCGGCTGGACCCGCGAACGCCGGCTAGAAATCATGAAGGACAGCCGCACAGGCGCATACGGCGTCATCGCCATCGCCCTGTCCCTGCTCTGGCGTGCAGCCCTCCTGACCCTCATTGTCGGCGCATCGAACCCGATCCTCCTCCTCGCAGCCCTCGGCGCGCTAAGCCGCAGCGCCATGGCACCGCTCATGACCTTCCTCCCGAACGCCCGACAAAATGGCCTTTCCAGCGCGGTCGGGACCCCTCCCAAAGCTTCAGGCCTGCTCTCAGCCACCCTCGGCCTAGCGATAGCCCTTCCCGTCCTCGGCCCACTTCCAGGCCTCTGCGCCGCTCTAACGGCCCTCCTGTGGGCCGAACTCGCCCGCCGCAAAATTGGCGGACAAACCGGCGATATCCTCGGCGCGTCACAACAGCTGACAGAAATAGCTGCCCTCATCGCCCTCGCCGCGACTGTGCCTTCATCTTGGTAAAAATACCCAACAGCACGCCCGCGCCACACGCACAGCCAAAAACAAAAAAAGCCGCCCCAACCAAGGGCGGCTCTTTCTATTCCAGTTGTCCGGAAACTTAAGCGGCGCGCGACATCAAAACGTCGTCAACCTTCTTGGCTGCAGCGGCTTCGTCACCGTCGGTCACAGCTGCGACTTCACGGGTCAGACGCTCCAGCGCCGCTTCGTAGAGCTGACGCTCCGAATAGCTCTGCTCGCGCTGGTCGTCGGCGCGGTGCAGATCGCGCACAACTTCCGCAATCGCGATCAGATCACCGGAGTTGATCTTCTGTTCATATTCCTGAGCGCGGCGCGACCACATCGCGCGCTTCACTTTGGCCTTACCCTTCAGGGTGGCCATCGCCTGCGAAATCACGTCCGGAGTCGACAGCGAGCGAAGACCGGCTTCGGCTGCTTTGTTGGTCGGCACGCGCAGGGTCATCTTGTCTTTCTCGAACGAGATCACGAACAGTTCCAGCTTGAGGCCGGCAATTTCCTGTTCTTCGATGGACATGATCTGACCAACACCGTGGGCCGGATATACAACATAGTCGTTGGGACGAAATTCGGGGGCTTTAGATTTGCTCATGCAATCCTTCCTCGCAGAGGCATCAGAGGACAAAAAAACCGCGCCGCAACCGATGAGGATTGCGCTCGGGTGTCCTGTGTCGCCGGATGATTACCCCCGTCTATCACCGCGGGGATACATCGGTTTCGATATATTACACGTATATATAGCAGATTTTACCCACTATTCAAAGGGCCACACCCAAGCGTGAAACCCTCGTGAATCAATGGGATGCAGGCTTTCTGCCTCAAACCGACAGAATCGCTAGGGGAATCAGTTCCCCTCGCCCGCCGCTTCGGAGAAGTACTTGGTCAGTTTGTCGCCTTCGCCGTCACGCTCGGTCGCTTCGGGCAGCGGATCCTTGCGCTCGGTCAGCACCGGCCACATTTCCGAGTATTTCCGGTTGAATTCGACCCATTTCTCCATATCCGGCTCGGTATCGGGGCGGATCGCGTCAGCGGGGCATTCAGGTTCACACACACCACAGTCGATGCATTCGTCAGGGTGGATAACGAGCATATTCTCGCCTTCGTAGAAGCAGTCCACGGGGCATACTTCGACGCAGTCGGTGTATTTGCAGGCGATGCAGTTATCTGTAACGACGTAGGTCATCGGGTCTCTCGCTCTCTAAACTTGGCCGATAGCTAGGCCAGACAGGCAGATCATTCAAGGCTCTCGCGACGGAGAAGATCGAGATTGCGACGATCTTTCTTCGTGGGACGTCCGCTTCCCTCAAATGCCGGATTTTTAGGACCTTTGTCCTCTGGAGGGCTCAAATCCTCGTACAGCGTTTGCGCCTCGGGAGCGGGTCCACGCCTCTGGCCAAGGGCCGCAATCCTGACCACACGCACGCGATTGGCCTGGGGAAAGGTCAAAACATCACCAGCCGCGACATTAGCCGAGGGTTTTGGCGCATGATTTCCGTTGATTCTGAGGTGACCGGCCGACACGACCTGTGCGGCCAGTGACCTGCTTTTGAAAAACCGCGCGTGCCACAACCATTTGTCCACGCGCAGCTTTGTTTTTTCAGCGTCCGACAAGGCGCCCCTTAGTTCTTGTCCCGCAGGCCCATCAGAGCCGCTGCGAAGGGGTTATCGGGATCGATCGGCTTGTCTGCCTTGGGCGGACGTGCGCTGTGCACACGGGGGCCCTGGGGCTTGCCGCCTTTGGGACCACCTTTGCCTTTGGGCTTGCCGCCCTTGCCACGGGGACGGTCGCCATCGGCACGCTTGCCGCCTTCGGCGTTGCCACCAGCAGCGCGGTTGTTGCGGCCACCACCACGACGTTCGCCGCCACGGTTGTTGTTGCGCTGACGGCCCCAGGTAAAGGTGTAGAACACCTCCATTTCGGCAGCCTCTGCGCCAGCGTCCGCAGCCTCGCCCACGGCCACTTCTTCGGCAGGGGTTTCTGCGATTTCCGCAGGCACTTCGGCAGCTTCGGGCGCGTCTTCGGCTACGGGCGCAACGCCTGCATCCTCGATTGCGGCCGATTCGGAGACCACATCGGCAGCAGGAGCATCTTCGCCAGCCGCAGCCGCGGGATCAGCCATTACGGCATCAACCGCTTTGACCTTGGCACGTTCGCCTTTTTCAGCGCGGTAGCCCAGACCTTCCATCAGAGCAGCGAACTGCTCGAGGGTCATGCCGGTGATCGACAGCATGTCGGGCTTCGCTTCGAAACCGCCACGACTGTCTTCCGAACGGAGCATGTCCGCCAGACGCTCGAGCATGTCGATACGGATCGCACGCTCGCCTGCCTCGCGGTAGCCCGCCATGGTGAAGTAGCCTGTGGGCGCGTCAGCCTGCGACGGCACAGTGACCAGACCCGGAGGCGGCGCCTCGGGGAAAGCGTCCAGACCGTTTGCCAGCGACCACAGAACCAGACGCAGACGGGTCGGCGCGGGTTTCAGCAGCAGGGGCATAAAGATGGTGAACTGGCCGAAACGGATGCCATGCTTGCGCAGCGCGCCGCGGGCGTCCTGATCCAGCGATTTCACTTCGTCAGCGATAGGTGCACGTTCCAGAATACCCAGGCCTTCGACCATGCGGAACGCGAAACCGCGTGCCAGACCAGTCAGAGCCTCGTCCTTGGACAGGTTCAAAAGGGGCTCGAACAGGGTCGCGATCTTGCGATCGATAAAGTGCTGGAGGCGGCGCTGTACTTTCTGGGCCACATCGGCACCAGCTTCGTCATCGACAAAGGCGACAACCTCGGGCTTGAGCGGATCCGATCCGGCGACCAGTTTACCAACTGCATCCGTACCCCACATCAGACCACCCTGTTCGGTGAAGTCGATTTCGGTATCGGGCGCGTTGTAGAACTTGTCTGCGCGCAGATGGAAATGCGGCGCCAGCGCCTGCAAGCTTGCCTTGGCTACGGTTTTCGCTTCGTCGGGGCTGCTGCCCTTGTCCTGACGGAAACGGAACCCTTCGAGACGACCAACGAATTCTCCTTCGATGGTCACTTCACCCTTGTCGTTTACTTCGGCCAAAAGGGCCTCCTTCTGCTTGAGCCGGCGCAAAAGCACGGATGTGCGCCGGTCCACAAATCTTTGCGTCAAGCGCTCGTGCAGCGCATCTGACAGGCGGTCTTCTACCGCCCTTGTTTCGCCACGCCAATGACTTTCGTCACGAACCCAGCCAGAACGCTGCGCGACATATGTCCAAGTGCGGATGAACGCGAGCCTCTTGGATAGGGTATCTATGTCACCTTGCGTCCGGTCAATGCGTTTGATCTGTCTGGCGAGCCAATCATCGGGAACACGGCCATCCTGATGCAAAAATCGGTAGATTTGCTCCAGAAGTGTGGCGTGTTCACCACTACTGATGCCGCGGAAATCGGGAATCCGGCAGACATCCCACAAGAGTTTGATGCTGGTTCCGTCATGGGCCCGCGCACGGATTTCATCCACAGCGGACAGAATTTTCAGAACCCGCAGGTCGTCTGCCTCGCGCGCCTTGAGCAAGCGCGGATCGTTCGGCCCCTGCTCGAGGGAATCGATCAGAGCGTCCACATGACCGAAGCGCAGGTCGTGATTCCGCCACTGCAGCTTTTGCAGCGGGGTAAAGCGGTGCTCCATGATCGCCTCGGCGACCTCATCGTCCAGCGGCGGTGCCTCGCCGGTGGTGCCAAAGGTGCCGTCCGACATCCCCCGTCCCGCACGGCCCGCGATCTGGGCCAGTTCGTTGGGGTGCAACTCGCGCATCCGGCGGCCGTCGAACTTGATCAGGCTGGAAAACGCCACGTGGTCGATATCAAGGTTCAGGCCCATACCGATGGCATCGGTCGCCACCAGATAATCCACATCGCCGTTCTGATAGAGTTCAACCTGAGCGTTCCGCGTCCGTGGACTGAGCGCGCCCATAACCACAGCCGCCCCGCCCTTTTGACGGCGCAGAAGTTCGGCAATCGCATAGACGTTATCCACCGAGAACCCGACGATCGCACTGCGCGGACGCATCCGGCTGATCTTCTTTTGTCCCGAGTAGAGCAGCTGGCTCATCCGGTCGCGGCGGACAAACTCGCAATTCGGCACCAGCGCGGCAATCGGCCCGCGCATGGTGTCGCTGCCCATGAACAGGGTCTCGTTGGTTCCCCGCATCCGCAGCAAACGATCCGTAAACACATGTCCCCGTTCAGGATCCGCGCAAAGCTGAATCTCATCGACTGCGACAAAGTCGGCACCGATCCCCTCGGGCATCGCTTCGACCGTGCAGACCCAGTACTGGGTGCGAGGCGGGACGATCCGCTCTTCGCCAGTGACCAGCGCAACGACAGAAGGCCCGCGCAGGGCGACCAGCTTGTCATAGACTTCGCGTGCCAAGAGACGCAGGGGCAGACCGATTACACCGGTCCGATATCCCAGCATCCGTTCGATGGCATAATGGGTTTTGCCTGTGTTGGTCGGGCCCAAGATGGCCGCGATCCGGCCCCTGTTGGCCATTATACCCTCGTCTCAGAGGTCGAGCGCGCCCGCCTCTTTGTCCAGTTCCTGTTGGAGCCGAGATAATTGCTCGAAGTTGGGATGTATAGCCTCGACCGCGTCGAAAAACTTCATTGCGGCCTCGGTTTGTCCGGTTTCATAGGCAATGATCCCCGCCCCGAAGAGCGCCCCGAAATGGTTCGGGTTCAGAGCAATCGCCTGCTCCAGCTCTTCCATTGCGGGGCCGTAGAGGTCGAGTTGATAGAGCGTGGTCGCCCGCAGCATGTGCCCTTCGGCAAAATCGGGGGCGTGGTCGGTGACGGCGGTCAGATGCTCTAGCGCGATGTCCAGATCACCTGCAGCCATCGAAGTCTCTGCCCGGCGCAACAGCATGTCCACCATCGCCGAACCAGAGCGGGCCCAGATCAGCCGCAGATCCTCTGCCAGCACCTGCGCGCCATCGGGATCAGCCTTTTTCAGACGGTCGAGCAAGTCCTGCTCCTGCGGGGTCTCGCCCATTGCGGGTGCGGAAATCGTGACTATCATTAAGCCTGCCGTCACGACACGTTTGAGAGGATCAGGGAATCTGTTCATAGTTCATCAGTGTAATCCACCTGCGGCGAAAAGCGAGTGCCGCAACAAGAATGTGAAAGGCGACACGATGAGCTCCGTGATTGATACCGCAGTCGAAGAGTTGAACGCGAAACTCGGGGGGGACGGCTTTGACGGCACCGCGAAATTCGTGATCGAAGATGAAGGCAGCATCGTTATCGATGAAAACGGCGCCCGTGCCGCAGACGATGAGGCCGAAGTGACCCTGACCGCCGATGCAGAAACGTTCAAAGCCATTCTCGATGGCGATCTGGACGCCACCGCTGCGTTCATGACCGGTCGACTGAGCGTTGACGGCGACATGGGCAAAGCCATGCAACTCGGCAGCGTACTGGCCTAAGGACAACACGACCCATGCAAACCGCCCCGTTTTTCAACGATCTGGCAAAAGGACCCGAGGGCGGAAGCGCCCACTGGGTCACCGCTGAAGACGGGGTACGCCTGCGCATGGCCCATTGGCCTCGGGATGGGGCCAGGGGCACCGTGCTGCTGTTTAGCGGTCGTACCGAATACATCGAGAAATACGGCATCTCGGCCAAGGAACTGGCCGGGATCGGACTGGCCACAGCAACACTGGACTGGCGCGGACAGGGCCTGTCGGACCGTGCGCTGGACGATCGCCTGATCGGCCATGTGGACCAGTTCTCGGACTTCCAACGGGATGTCGCTGCCTTTCTGGCCTACGCCGCCGAAGTGGACATGCCCAAGCCTTGGTACATTCTGGGGCACTCAATGGGTGGTTGCATTGGCCTGCGCAGCGTCATCCAAGGCGCTCCGGTCGCGGGCGTAATATTCACCGCGCCAATGTGGGGCATCCAGTTGCCGGGCATTCTGCGTCCCGTGGCGTGGACCGTGACTTGGGCCGCGGACAAAGTCTCGCTCGGGCATCTTCTGGCCCCCAGCACATCGCGCCGCCCCTACACCGAGGCTGCACCGTTTCTCGGGAATGCGCTGACCACGGATCAGGGCATGTATGACTACATGCGCAATCAAACCGACACCCAGCCCGATCTGGCCCTTGGTGGCCCCAGCCTGAACTGGCTGAACCAGGCCCTCCGCGAGACAGTCGCGCTTGCCTCTCTCCCCTCGCCCGATTTGCCTGCGCTGTGTTTCCTCGGCGACCTCGAAAGCATCGTCGACTCCCAGGAAATCAAACGCCGCATGAGCGTCTGGCCCAAGGGCAAGCTGGTCGAAATCGAAAACGCTCAGCACGAAGTTCTGATGGAAACGCCCGAGATCCGCAGCCGTGCCATGCAAGAGATCGCGTCTTTTGTCGCGCGCACCTCGGAAACCATTAACGCCTGACGCGATTTCACTGGCGGCGGGACTGGAACGGACTAGCTTCGCCCTATGCGAGCTGACCCTGTCCTGACCTTTACCGATCGCGGCATCTATTGCCCCGCTGGCGATTTCTACATCGACCCTTGGCGCCCCGTGGATCGGGCGCTGATCACCCACGGACATTCCGACCATTCGCGCTGGGGCCACCAGCACTACATGGCGACCGAAGCCGCCGCACCCGTGATGCGCCACCGCCTTGGGGACGTGTCGATCCAGACCACGCCCTATGGCGCGAAGACGCAGATCGGCGGGGTGTCGGTCAGCTTCCACCCCGCAGGGCATATCCCCGGATCGGCGCAGATCAGGATCGAGGTTGGCGGTCAGGTTTGGGTCGTGTCGGGCGACTACAAACCCGAACCCGACGGGCTGTGCGAACCGTTCGAACTGGTGCCCTGCCACGCCTTTATCAGCGAATGCACCTTTGGCCTGCCCGCGTTCAAATGGGCACCCCAAGCGGCGGTCGCCGCAGAGATCAACGCATGGTGGGCCGCCAACGCCGCCGAAGGGCGGTTTTCCCTGCTCGGGGCCTATTCCTTGGGCAAGGCGCAGCGGCTCATGTCCCTGCTCGACCCGTCCATCGGCCCGATCCTGACCCACGGCGCGATTGAGGCCACGAACGAAGTCCTACGGGCCCAAGGCTACCCCCTGCCCGCCACCACCCGCATCACCGCCGATCTGGATGTCAAAGCGCACAGCGGCGGCATTGTCATCGCGCCCCCTTCGGCGTTCGGCACCCCTTGGGCGCGGAAATTCGGGCGGGCCTCGACCGGTTTCGCTAGTGGATGGATGCAGCTAAGGGGCGTGCGCAGACGCCGCGCCGCAGATCGCGGGTTTGTCCTGTCCGACCACGCCGACTGGCCCGGCCTGAACGACACCATCCGCGCCACAGGCTGCGAAAAGGTCTTTGTGACCCACGGCTATACCGAAATCTTCAACCAGTGGCTCCTGAGCCAAGGCTACGATTCCGCCATCGTCGCCACCGAATACACAGGCGAAGGCGCGGACACCGACGACGTGGCAGAGGTGGACTGATGCAAGCCTTTGCCGACCTCTTCAATGCGCTGGACCAAACGACCTCGACCAATGCCAAGGTCGCCGCGCTGACTGAATACTTCCAGACCGCCGCTGACCCCGATAAGCTCTGGTGTATCGCGCTTTTTTCCGGCCGCCGCCCCAAACGCGCCGTCACCACCACGCGCCTGCGGGAATGGGCGGCAGAGCGGGCGGGCATCCCCCTGTGGCTGTTCGAGGAAACCTATCCCATCGTTGGCGACCTGTCGGAAACGATCGCGCTGATCCTGCCCGATGCCACGCGCCAGACCAACCGCACTCTGTCCAACTGGATGGATGAAATCCTACGCCTTGGCCCTGCGGACGAGGCCACCCGCAAAGAGGCCGTTCTAGAGGCTTGGGACTGCCTGAACACCACCGAGCGGTTCCTGTTCAACAAGCTGCTGACCGGTGGTTTCCGCGTGGGGGTTAGCCAAAAGCTCATGACCCGCGCCCTGTCTGCCGCCACCGGCACGGATGAGGCGCAGATGGCCCACCGATTGATGGGCAACTGGACGCCAGAAACGACGACCTTTCACGACCTGATCCACGCGCAGGACACAGAGGCAGACCAATCCCGCCCCTACCCCTTTTATCTGGCCTATGGGTTGGAAGACGCGCCCGAGGCGCTTGGGTCACCCGATGACTGGCAGGCCGAATGGAAGTGGGACGGCATTCGCGGGCAGCTCATCCTGCGCGGCGGCACCCATTTTCTGTGGTCGCGGGGCGAAGAGCTGATCACCGACCGCTTCCCCGAATTCGCCCGCAGCGTGGATTTCCTGCCCGATGGCACCGTGCTGGATGGCGAAGTGCTGGCGTGGGACGGTGAAAAACCCCTACCCTTTGTCGAGCTACAAAAACGGATTGGCCGAAAAACCGTGCCGAAAAAGCTGCTGAAAGACGCCCCTGTGGCGCTACGTGCATACGACCTGCTCGAAGACGCAGGCGAGGATATCCGCGACAAACCACTGGCCGAGCGGCGCGCCCGCCTCGAAACCCTGCTCGCCAACATCCCGCCCGAGGCCGCCGTGATCCCTTCGCCCGTCGTGCCCTTCGGCAACTGGCAAACCCTGACCGGCATCCGCGACACCAGCCGCGATGCCCATGCCGAAGGGCTGATGCTGAAACGCCTTGGCAGCCCCTATCTGGCGGGCCGCAAGAAAGGCGACTGGTGGAAATGGAAGGTCGATCCCCTGACCATCGACGCCGTGATGATCTATGCTCAATCGGGCCACGGGCGCAGGGCGAACCTGTTCACCGACTTCACCTTTGCGGTCTGGAACAACGGCGAACTGGTCCCCTTTACCAAGGCCTATTCTGGCCTCACCGACGCTGAATTCCGCCAGATCACCGCATGGGTGCGCAAAAACACCCTTCAGCGGTTCGGACCCGTCCGGCAAGTCACTCCAGAGCATGTCTTCGAAATCGGGTTCGAGGGGATCATGGAGAGCCCCCGCCACAAATCCGGCGTCGCCCTTCGGTTTCCCCGCATGATCCGCTGGCGCCGCGACAAGCCGGTCCAAGAGGCCAATACCCTGACCGATCTAAAGGCTTTGATGCCCTAAATCGCCCCGCCCCCTTGCACATCCCGCTGGGGCGCTCTTACCTGTGACCCAAGCACGATTAAAAAGGACCTCACATGGCACACCGCTTCCAACCCCTCTTTGATGCCAACCCCAGCAAAGGCACCGGCGATCTGGGGGACCTGCCGGAATGGGATCTGACCGACCTGTACACCAGCGAAGAGGCACCCGAACTCGCCCGTGATCTGGACTGGCTGGAAAGCGCCTGCGCCAGCTTTGCCACCGATTACGAGGGCAAACTGGCCCATCTGGACGCGGACGGCATCCTGGAATGCACCCTGCGCAACGAACGCATCGACATGGTCGCGGGGCGCATCATGTCCTTTGCAGGCCTGCGCTATTACCAGAACACCATGGACGCCGAACGCGCCAAGTTCATGGCCGACCTGCAGGACCGCCTGACCCGCTACACCACGCCGCTGGTGTTCTTCACGCTGGAACTGAACCGCCTGCCCGACGACCATCTGGAAAAGCAATTCGCCGAGAACGCCGATCTGGCCCGCTATAAGCCCGTCTTTGACCGCATCCGCGCGATGAAGCCCTATCAGCTGTCCGACGAGATGGAGAAATTCCTGCACGACATGGGCGTGGTGGGTGACGCATGGGAGCGCCTGTTCGACGAAACCATCGCGGGCCTGAAATTCGAGGTCGAGGGCGAGGAACTGGGGATCGAAGAGACCCTGAACCTGCTGTCCGAGCAGGACCGCGCCAAACGAGAATCCGGTGCCCGCGCTTTGGGCGAGACCTTTAGCAAGAACATCAAAACCTTCGCCCGCGTGCACAACACTCAGGCCAAGGAAAAAGAGGTCATGGACCGCTGGCGCGGTATGCCCACCCCGCAAACCGGTCGCCATCTGGCCAACCACGTTGAGCCCGAAGTTGTCGAGGCCCTGCGCAATGCCGTGGTCGATGCCTATCCCCGCCTGTCCCACCGCTATTACGCGCTGAAGGCCAAGTGGCTGGGTCTGGACACCATGCAGGTCTGGGACCGCAACGCCCCCCTGCCCATGGAAACCGAGCGCAAGATCAAATGGCCCGAGGCGGAAAAGATCGTCATGGACGCCTATGGGGACTTTGATCCGCGCATGGCCGAACTGGCCGAGCCCTTCTTTACCAAGGGCTGGATCGATGCGGGCGTCAAACTGGGCAAGGCTCCGGGTGCGTTCGCCCACCCCACCGTCACCGACGTGCACCCTTATGTGATGCTGAACTACCTTGGCAAACCGCGCGACGTAATGACTCTGGCCCACGAACTGGGTCACGGCGTGCACCAGCGTCTGGCAGCAGGTCAGGGCGAAATGCTGTCCTCGACCCCGCTGACGCTGGCGGAAACCGCGTCGGTGTTTGGCGAAATGCTGACCTTCCAGAAAATGCTGGCAAACGCCAAGGACGACAAAGAGCGCAAGGTCATGCTGGCCGGCAAGGTCGAGGACATGATCAACACGGTCGTCCGCCAGATCGCCTTCTATGACTTCGAGTGCAAACTCCACGATGCCCGCCGCGGCGGCGAGCTAACACCCGACGACATCAACGCCCTGTGGATGAGCGTTCAGGCAGAGAGCCTCGGCCCTGTGTTCGACTACATGCCGGGTTATGAGACCTTCTGGGCCTATATCCCTCACTTCGTCCACACGCCCTTCTACGTGTACGCCTATGCGTTTGGTGACGGTCTGGTGAACGCCCTTTATGCCGCCTACCAAGAGCAGCCCGAAGGTTTCCAGGACAAGTATTTCGACATGCTCAAAGCAGGT
>CAXQKF010000385.1:0-2558 GCA_964224285.1 Donghicola sp.
GTAGTGTCGGGCCATGAGCACTGATCCCCGATTCATTCACCTGCGCGTCCATACCGAATATTCGCTTCTGGAAGGGGCGGTGACGGTCAAGAAACTGCCCGGCCTGTGTGCCGATGCGGGGATGCCCGCTGTGGCGGTGACGGACACCAATAACAACTTCTGCGCGTTGGAGTTTTCCGAATACGCCAAGGGGGCGGGGGTGCAGCCGATCTTGGGCTGTCAGGTGTCTGTGCGCTATGTGGAGCCTGCGGTGGGCGAGCGACCGCGGATGCCTGCGCCTGTGGTTCTGTTGGCCCAGAACGAGGCCGGCTACATGAACATGATGAAGCTGAACTCGGCGCTGTATTTCAAGCGCGACGGGGAGCCGCCTCAGGTCACGTTGGAGGAGCTGGAGCGGTATTCGGGCGATCTGATTTGTTTGACCGGTGGGCCGGATGGACCTGTGGGGATGCTCTTGCAGCAGGGGCAGCGGCCTGCGGCTGAAGAGTTGATGAAGCGGCTGTCGGGCATGTTCGGGGATCGGCTCTATGTGGAGTTGCAGCGCCATCCGGCTGAGGACGGCTTGCCCCAGAATGAGCGGCTGAGTGAGCGCGGCTTGGTCGAGATGGCCTATGCGATGGACTTGCCGCTGGTGGCGACCAACGATGTCTATTTCCCCAAGCCCGAGATTTACGAGGCCCACGACGCGCTGATCTGTATCGCCGAGGGGTCTTATGTGGACCAAGCCGAGGCGCGGCGGCGGCTGACGCGCGAGCATTACTTCAAGTCGCCGCAGGAGATGGCGACCCTGTTTGCCGATCTGCCCGAGGCGCTGGAGAACACGGTCGAGATCGCGAAACGCTGTGCCTACAAGGCCGAGAAGCGTGCGCCCATTCTGCCCAAGTTCGCTGATGACGAGGTTGAGGAACTGCGCCGTCAGGCTTGGGACGGTTTGGATCAGCGACTCGCGGTGATCGACGCTGGTGCTGACCGGTCTGTTTATGCGGAACGGCTGAAGTTCGAGTTGGATATCATCGAGGGGATGGGCTTTCCCGGGTACTTCCTGATCGTTGCGGACTTTATTAAATGGGCCAAGGAACATGACATTCCTGTAGGTCCGGGCCGTGGTTCGGGTGCGGGTTCGCTGGTGGCCTATGTTCTGACGATCACCGACCTTGATCCCCTGCGCTACAGCCTGCTGTTCGAACGCTTCCTCAACCCGGAACGTGTGTCGATGCCTGACTTCGACATCGACTTCTGCATGGATCGCCGCGAAGAGGTGATCCAGTACGTTCAGCAGAAATACGGGCGGGACAAGGTCGCGCAGATCATCACCTTCGGTGCGTTGCTGTCCAAGGCGGCGGTGCGCGACGTGGGCCGTGTTCTGCAGATGCCCTACGGTCAGGTGGACCGCCTGTCCAAGATGATCCCCGTCGAAGGGGTCAAACCTGTTTCGATTAAGCAGGCCCTGATGGACGAACCCCGTCTGCGCGAAGAGGCGCGGAGCGAGCCTGTGGTGGACCGCTTGCTGACCTATGGCCAGCAGATCGAGGGGCTGCTCAGGAACGCCTCGACCCACGCAGCGGGTGTGGTGATTGGTGACCGCCCGCTGGACGAGTTGGTGCCGCTCTATCAGGATCCGCGGTCTGACATGCCCGCAACCCAGTTCAACATGAAATGGGTGGAACAGGCCGGTCTGGTCAAATTCGACTTCTTGGGTCTGAAGACCCTGACCGTGATCCAGAACGCGATCAACCTGATCCACAAGGGCGGGCGCGATCTGCATGTGGGGCCGGATGGCACCCAGCTCTATGTCCCTGCCGAAGGGGCCGAGAACCAGATCAACGCGATCCCCTTGGACGACGAGCGGACCTACAGGCTTTATGCCGATGCGAAGACGGTCGCTGTGTTCCAGGTGGAAAGCTCGGGCATGATGGATGCGCTCAAGCGCATGAAACCCACCTGTATCGAAGACATCGTTGCGCTTGTGGCGCTGTATCGCCCCGGCCCAATGGAGAACATCCCCGTCTACTGTGAGGTGAAGCACGGGCAGCGGCCACTGGAATCCATTCACCCGACGATCGACCATATTCTTGCCGAAACGCAGGGCATCATCGTTTATCAGGAACAGGTGATGCAGATCGCTCAGGTCATGGCGGGCTACAGCCTTGGTGGCGCGGACCTCTTGCGCCGTGCGATGGGTAAAAAGATCAAAGAGGCGATGGACGCCGAACGCCCCAAATTCACCGAAGGGGCCAAGAAGAACGGCGTGGACGACAAGAAAGCAGGCGAGGTTTTCGACCTGCTGGAGAAGTTCGCGAACTACGGCTTCAACAAATCCCACGCGGCGGCCTATGCGGTGGTGTCCTACCAGACCGCTTGGCTGAAAGCGAACCACCCGGTCGAGTTCATGGCCGGCGTCATGAACTGCGATTCCCACCTGACCGAAAAGCTGGCCGTTTATGCTGACGAAGTGCGCAAGGCCAAGGAAAAGGGCGGTCTGGGGATCGAGATTGTGCCGCCTTGTGTGAACCGGTCGCTCGCGACGTTCGATGTCGCAGATGGCAAGCTGGTCTACG
>CAXQKF010000386.1:0-15911 GCA_964224285.1 Donghicola sp.
CTGTCCATCGATTTTGTCCGTGAAATGCTGCCCGACCCGCTGCGCGTCCCCATGCGCTGGGTGGCGGTGATTGCGGTCTGCATTTTTGGCGGTTTCCTCGCGTGGCAAGGCTGGATTCTGGCCGACAAGACATGGCCGCGGATCATCCCGATGCTCGGGATTGCCGAAGGCTGGCGCGCGCTGCCCATGGCGATCTGCGGCGCGCTGACGGTAGTGTTTTCTCTTTATCACTTGGGCGAGCTGGCCCGCGGTGAGTACAAACTGACAGGAGAGCTCTAGTGGGCCTCGCGGTACTATTCGGAATTTTCGGGCTGGGTCTGTTTTGCGGGATGCCCGTGGCATTCGCCTTGGGTTTGGCGGCAGTCAGCGGCTTTATCTACGAAGGGCTGCCCCTGTTCATCGGGTTCCAGCGCATCCTGTCCGGTGTCTCGGTCTTTTCGCTGCTGGCGATCCCGTTCTTTATTTTTGCGGGCGAGTTGATGATGCAGGGCGGTATTGCAAACCGTCTGGTGCGACTGGCGTCCTCGGCCGTGGGATCGGTGCGCGGCGGTCTGGGGGTGGTGAACGTGCTGTCCTCGATGCTGTTCGGCGGGATCTCTGGGTCGGCTGTGGCGGACACCTCGGCGCTCGGGTCGATCCTGATCCCCGTGATGAAGGACAAAGGCTACGACCCTGACTACGCGGTGAACGTCACCGTGACTTCGTCGGTGGCAGGCGTGGTGATCCCGCCCTCGCACAACATGATCCTGTACGCGGTGGCGGCAGGGGGCATGTCCGTATCGCAGCTGTTCATCGCGGGTATCGTGCCCGGTATGCTCATGTGCCTGTGTCTGGCGGTCGTCGCCTACTGGGTTGCTGTGCGCCGCGGCTATCCCGCGGAGAACTTCCCCGGTTTCAAAGCCCTTGGCGTGGCGACCATTGTGGCGCTGCCTGGCCTGATGACGGCGGTGATCATTGTGGGCGGTGTGTTGTCTGGCGTGATGACCGTGACCGAGTCCGGCGCGTTCGGGGCCATCTGGGCCATCCTCGTGACAACCTTTGTGTACCGCGAACTGACATGGCCTGCGTTCAAGCTGGCAGTGCTGACCTCGGTGCGGACGACGGCCTTGGTGATGCTGCTGGTCGCGACGGCCTCTGCGTTCAGCTACCTGCTGGCGCTGTATCGGGTGCCGGAACTTCTTGCAGATTTCGTTACCGGTATCAGTGATAATCCGATAATCATTCTCTTGCTGATCAATTTGATCCTTTTGGTTCTGGGAATGATTATGGACATGGCCGCGCTGATCCTGATCTGTACGCCGATCTTCCTGCCTGTGGCAGTGAGCCTTGGCATGGATCCTGTGCAGTTCGGCGTGATCCTGATGATGAACCTTGGATTGGGGCTGTGTACCCCACCTGTCGGCGCCTGCCTGTTTGTGGGCTGCGTCGTGGGCAAGATCCGCATCGAACAGGCAGTGAAATCGATCCTGCCCTTCTACCTCGCAATTCTGGTGGCGCTGATGCTTGTCACCTACGTGCCGGCGTTCTCGATGTTCCTGCCCGGCCTGATGGAGTGAGCTATATGATGAAACGACTACTGATCACCGGCGCTGCGGGCGGTTTGGGCACCATGTGCCGCACCCGTCTAGCGCACATGGCGGAAACCCTCCGTCTGGCCGATGTGGTCCCCATGGGCGAAGCGGCCCCGAACGAAGAGCATGTGGTCTGCGATCTGGCGGACGAGGCTGCGGTCTTTGATTTGGTCAAGGATTGCGACGGGATCATCCACTTGGGCGGTGTCTCGATCGAGAAGTCCTATGACCTGATCGAAGCGGCCAACCTGCGCGGTGTCTACAACCTCTATGAGGCGTCGCGGGCCCACGGGATGCCGCGTATCGTCTTTGCCAGTTCGAACCACACGATCGGCTACTACCCTCAGGACCAGCGCCTGACAGCGGACATGCCGGTGCGGCCTGATGGTTGGTACGGGGTTTCCAAGGTCTTTGGCGAGGCCGTGGCGAGCATGTACCACTCGAAATTCGGCCAAGAGACTGCGCTCTTGCGCATTGGGTCGTGTTTCGCAAAGCCGGTGGATCGCCGGATGATGGCGACCTGGCTAAGCTTTGATGATTTCGTATCGCTGATGGACCGGATCTTTGCGGTGCCAAAGCTGGGATGTCCGGTTATCTGGGGCGCGTCGGCCAACACCTGCGGCTGGTGGGACAATAGCCATCTGGGATGGCTTGGTTGGAAGCCCAAAGACGATAGCGAAGTCTACCGGGAAGAGATCGAACAGCAGCCGCGCAAGGCGGCGGATGCACCTGATGTCTTGTGGCAAGGTGGGATGTTTACGGCTGAACCCGTGCATCGTGACTGAGGACGTTTCCGCCTCCGGCGGGAGTATTTTGGCAAAGATGAAAGATGGAGTGCGCGGGGGTCGGGGTTTGGGACCGGTGGCCCGTGCGGAGGAGACGAGATGGGATTTCAAGCACACGGCAAGCATTTGATCGCAGGCGAGTGGGTTGGTTCGGACAAGGTGTTTGTCAGTGAGCCTGCGCACGGGACCGCGTTTGAATATTCGGTGGGGACGCCGGAGTTGGTGGATCAGGCTTGTGTGGCCGCCGAGGAAGCGTTCTGGGAGTTCGGGTATTCGAGCCGTGAGGCGCGGGCGGAGTTCCTTGAGGCGATTGCCGAGGAGATTGATGCGCGGGGGGACTTGATCACCGAGATCGGGTGTTCCGAGACTGGTCTGCCCGAGGCGCGTCTGGTGGGCGAACGGGGGCGGACGGTTGGTCAGCTTCGTTTGTTCGCGAGCCATATTCGGGCGGGGGACGATCTGGACCGTCGGTACGATGGGGCTTTGCCGGAGCGGGCGCCCCTGCCGCGGCCTGACCTGCGGATGATGCAGCGGCCCATCGGGCCTGTGGCGGTGTTCGGGGCGTCGAACTTTCCGCTCGCCTTCAGCGTGGCGGGCGGGGATACGGCCTCGGCTCTGGCAGCGGGCTGTCCTGTGGTGGTTAAGGGCCACAGCGCCCATCCTGGCACCGGTGAGGTTGTGGCCGAGGCGATTGCCGCTGCGGTTCAGCGCTGTGGTTTGCCCAAAGGTGTGTTCAGCCTGATCCAGGGGGGCAAGCGCGATGTGGGCACCGCTTTGGTCCAGCATCCGCTGATCAAGGCGGTTGGCTTTACCGGATCGCTCGGTGGCGGTCGGGCTCTGTTCGATCTGTGTGTGCAGCGCGATGAGCCCATTCCGTTCTTTGGCGAGCTAGGGTCGGTGAACCCGATGTTCATGCTGCCCGATGCGGTGGCGGCCCGTGGTGCGGCCCTGGGCGAGGCTTGGGCCGGATCGCTGACGATGGGGGCAGGGCAGTTCTGTACTAACCCTGGGATCGCGGTGGTTTTGGAGGGCCCCGAGGGCGCGGCATTCGCCGAAGCGGCCCGTGCGGCGCTGTCGGAAAGTGGCGCTCAGGTCATGCTGACCGACGGGATTGCGGCGGCCTACCGCGATGGCGCGGCACGTATTCAGGGCGCGGCTGGGGTTCAGGACATGCTGACCTCCATGTGTGATACCCGCGAGGCGAAGCCGTTCCTGTTCCGTGTTTCGGCCGAGGATTGGCTGGGGAACCATGTGCTGAGCGAAGAGGTCTTTGGGCCTCTGGGCTTGGTCGTGGTGGTCAAGGACGCGGCGCAGATGGTCGAGATCGCAAAGTCGTTCGTCGGCCAGCTGACCGCGACCTTGCACATGGATGATGGCGATGCCGCGTTGGCCCGCCGCCTGCTGCCGGTGCTGGAGCGCAAGGCGGGCCGCGTTCTGGCCAACGGCTTCCCCACCGGGGTCGAGGTTTGCGACAGCATGGTTCATGGCGGGCCTTATCCGGCGTCCACCAACTTTGGCGCCACATCCGTCGGCACCCTGTCCATCCGCCGCTGGCTGCGTCCCGTCTGCTATCAGAACATCCCCACCAGCGTCCTGCCGGACGACCTGGCCTAAGACATTCCAAGGAGAAACAAGATGACCCCCAACGAGATCAAAGCAGCCCTTGGTTCGGGCCTGCTGTCGTTCCCCGTGACCCATTTCGACGCAAATGGCGCGTTCCAGCAGGACAGCTACCAAAAGCACATCGACTGGCTCGCGGGCTTTGACGCGCCGGTTCTGTTCGCGGCTGGCGGCACGGGCGAATTCTTTTCGCTGACCCCGTCGGAAATCCCGACCATCGTGCAGGCGGCCAAGGAAAGCGCGGGCAAAACCGCCATCGTGTCGGGCTGCGGCTATGGCACCGACATGGCAGTCGAGATCGCTCAGTCCGTGCAGAAGGTCGGCGCAGATGGCATCCTGCTGCTGCCCCACTACCTGATCGACGCCCCTCAAGAGGGCCTGTACGAACACGTCAAGAAAGTCTGCCAATCGGTCGATTTCGGTGTGATGGTGTACAACCGTGACAACGCGGTTTTGCAGGCCGACACCTTGGCGCGTCTGTGCGACGAATGCCCCAACCTGATCGGTTTCAAGGACGGCACCGGCGACATCGGTCTGGTGCGCCAGATCACGGCCAAGATGGGCGATCGCCTGACCTATCTGGGGGGTATGCCCACTGCGGAACTCTTCGCCGAAGCCTACCTGGGCGCTGGTTTCACCACCTATTCCTCGGCTGTGTTCAACTTTGTCCCCGCGCTGGCGAACAAGTTCTACAACGCGCTGCGGGCAGGGGATCGCGCGACTTGCGAAGAGATCCTGAAGGGCTTCTTCTATCCGTTCATGGATCTGCGCGCACGCCGCAAGGGCTATGCGGTTTCGGCGATCAAGGCGGGTGTCCGTCTGGTTGGCTTTGACGCGGGCAACGTGCGTTCGCCCCTGTCGGACCTGACCCCCGAAGAAGAGCAGATCCTGCAGCAGATCATCGACGCCAACCCCGCCTGAGGCCCAAAATGAAGATCACCGACGTTCGTACCCACCTGTTGGAACACCGCCTCGAGACGCCGTTCGAGAGCGCCTCGATGCGGTTCGACCGCCGCGCCCATGTGCTGGTGGAGGTCATCTGTGACGATGGCACCATCGGGTGGGGCGAATGTTTGGGGCCTGCGCGTCCCAACGCGTCGGTGGTCGCGGCCTACAAGGGTTGGCTGATCGGCCAGAACCCCATGGAGACCGAGAAAATCTGGGCCACCTGCTATAACGCGCTGCGCGATCAGGGGCAGCGCGGGCTGGCGGTCACGGCCCTGTCAGGGATCGATATCGCCCTGTGGGATATCAAGGGCAAGGTGCTGGGACAGTCCGTGTCCATGCTGCTGGGGGGCCGCTTCCGCGAGAGCGTTCGCGCCTATGCCACTGGCAGCTTCAAGCGCGATGGCGTGGATCGGGTCGAGGATAACGCCAGTGAAATGGCCGCCCACAAAGCCGCCGGTTTCCACGCAGTCAAGATCAAGATCGGCTTTGATGTGGACGAGGATTTGCGCGTGATCCGAGCCGTCCGCGACGTCATGGGTGACGACATGCGCCTGATGATCGACGCCAATCACGGCTATGACGTGGTGGACGCGGTGCGCCTGGGGAACAAGGCCGCTGATTATGACATCGACTGGTTCGAGGAACCCGTCGTGCCCGAACAGCTGGGGGCCTATGCCGATGTGCGCGCCCGCCAGCCGATCCCCGTGGCAGGGGGCGAGACGTGGCATACCCGTTGGGGCTTTGCCGAACCGTTCGCCCGCCGTCTGTTGGATATCGCGCAGCCTGACCTGTGCGGGGTGGGCGGCTTTACCGAGATGCGGCGCGTGGCCGATATGGCGGCGACCAGCGGTATCCGTCTGGTGCCGCACGTTTGGGGCACGGGCGTGCAGATCGCGGCGGCGCTTCAGTGGATGGCGGCGCAAATCCCCAGCCCCGTGCGCCCCAATCCCGTCGATCCGATCATGGAATTTGACCGGACGCACAACCCCTTCCGTCAGGCTGTCCTGACCACCCCCATCGAACACGAAAATGGCGTCGTCCAGATCCCGAACGCCCCCGGCTTGGGGATCGAGGTGAACCGCGACGCGCTGCGTGAATTTGCCATGAAGGACGCGTGATGATTGACCGTAAGCTGACCGGCGAGCCGCCGAAAACCATCCTGCCGCGCGGCACCATCGACACCCAGATGCACATGTACGTGCCGGGATATCCTGCGGTGGATGGCGGGCCGGGCCTGCCGCCCGCTCCCCTGCCGACGCCCGACATGTACCGCCAAGCGATGGAGTGGTTGGGGATCGACCGCGTGGTGATCACCCAAGGGAACGCCCATCAGGCGGACAACGCCTGCCTACTGGCCTGCGTGGCCGAGATGGGCGATCTGGCCAAGGGTGTGGCGGTGATCAGCAAGGATACCACCGACGCCGAAATGGAGCGCCTGACCTCCGCCGGTATCGTCGGCGCGCGGATCATGGACCTGCCCGGTGGGGCGGTGGGGCTGGAGCAGCTAGAGGCTGTCGATGCCAAGTCTGCCGATGCTGGCTGGATGACCGCCGTGCAGTTCGACGGCACCGCCTTGCCCGATCTGGAACCGCGTCTGAAGGCCCTCAAATCCCGCTGGGTTCTGGACCATCACGGCAAGATTTTCGGCGGCGTCACTCCCGCTCACGTGGACACCATCAAGCGCCTGATTGATACCGGCAACGTCTGGTTCAAGTTCGCTGGGTGTTATGAGGCCACGCTGGTAGGCGGTCCCGACTACCCCGATATCGCGAACGTCGCGCGGGACATGGCCACCTATGCCCCTGAACGCATCATCTGGGGCACCAACTGGCCGCACAATCTGGCGAAAAAGACCGAGGATTACCCCGATGACGCGGCATTGACCGATACGGTCCTGTCTTGGCTGCCGGACGACAAATCCTTGCAATTGGCACTGGTCGAAAACCCGCAGGAGCTTTACGGTTTCCCCAAATGGGAGTGAGGCATGAGACTGGTTTCTATCGGGGAATGTATGATTGAAATGTCGGGCGCCGGAGAGAACCTCTGGCGTTCGGGTTTTGCAGGGGACACGTTCAACACGGCTTGGTACGCGCGGGCGACTTTGCCCGCCGGATCAGTGGATTACGTGACCTGCGTGGGCACCGATCCGGTGTCCCAGCAGATGCTGGATTTCATGGGGGCAGGGGGCATCGGCACGGACCACGTGATGCGCCATGCGACCCGCGTGGCAGGCCTGTATATGATCACTTTGAAGGACGGCGAGCGCAGCTTTACCTACTGGCGCGATCAGTCGGCGGCGCGCTGTCTGGCGGATGATACGGCGGCCTTGACCGCTGCGGTGGACGGGGCTGATCTTGTGTACTTCTCGGGGATCACTTTGGGCATACTCACCGCCGATCGCCGCGCCGCTTTGCTGGACGCGCTAAAGGGACAGAACGTGGCCTTTGACCCCAACCTGCGCCCGCGTCTGTGGCCTGATACCCGGACCATGTGCGAGGCCATTATGCAGGCCGCGGCCATTAGCCGGATCGCCTTGCCAAGCTATGAGGACGAGGCGGATTATTTCGGGGATGCGGACCCTGAGGCGACGCTTCAGCGCTATGCCGATGCGGGCGCGACCGAGATCGTGGTCAAGAACGGCGGCGGCGAGATGCTGGTGCTGGCGGACGGTCAGACCCACCTGATCAACCCGGGCCCCAAGGTGCAACCCGTCGACACCACCGGCGCTGGCGACAGCTTTAACGGCGCTTATTTCAGTGCGCGGCTCCAAGGGATGCCCGCGCCCGAAGCGGCCCGCTATGCCCACTCCATCGCCCGTCAGGTGATCGGTCATCGCGGCGCCCTGATGCCCATGGACCAGATCGCAAAGGACGCCGCATGACCCGTATTCTGGCTTTTGGCGACAGCCTGACGTGGGGCCACAAGCCCGAGGACGGCACCCGCCATCCCGCAGAGTTCCTGTGGCCGAACGTGCTGGCGCGGGAGCTCGGGGTCGAGGTGATTTCCGAGGGGCTGGGGGGACGGACCACGGTGTTCGACGACCACTCCGGCCCGACTTGCCGCAATGGGGCCAAGGTGCTGCCGATCCTGCTGCACTCCCACAGTCCGCTCGATCTGGTGATCGTGATGCTGGGGACCAATGACCTGAAGCCCACCATTTGCGGCCGCGCCGAAGGGGCAACAGCGGGCATGAAGCGTCTGGCGCAGATCATCCGCACCCACCCCTATGACGGGATCGGGCAGGCGCCCAAGGTGCTGTTGGTCTCGCCTCCGCCCTGTGTGATCGGGCCGGACGGAGTGACCGGCGGCGGGCGTGATGTGGCGGAAACCCAGCGGCTGGCACCGATGTATCAGCAGCTGGCACTGGACCTCGGTCTGCCGTTCTTTGATGCGGGAACTGTGGCGACGACCTCAGCCATTGACGGGGTGCATCTGCCTGCCAAAGACACCGCGGCCATTGGGAAGGCCCTAGCGGCGCCGGTGCGGGAAATTCTGGGGCTCTGACCCTTAGGCCGTGCTCCGAAGGAGCGTCCGGTAGCGCTGCTGGCTTCCCTTCAGATGCTGGCGCATAGCATCGCGCGCGCCCTGTTCGTCACCGTTCAGAATGGCTGTCACGATGCTGTCGTGCTCTTGATTGATCATTGTGTCGTAGGCGCGGGGGGAACCTTCTGCCGACGGTGTGTCCAGAGCACGGCGGGGAATGCTGTTTGGTCCGACGACCTGAAGAAATTCGCAGAAACGCGGGTTGTTCGTGGCCTCGGCAATGGCCAGATGCAGGGCGAAATCCGCATCCGCAGAGGGCTGCCCGCAGGTGTTCGCTTCGGTCACAGAGCGCAGGGCGTCGATGATCTTTTCCTCTTGCGAGGGGCTGCGGCGCTGCGCGGCCAGACCGGCGGCTTCGACTTCGACCGCCGTGCGCAGTTCCAGCAGTTCGATCATCGAAGACAGGCGCGCGCTGTCGATATTGGTAAAGGGCGCGGGCACTTCGGCGGCGGGTTCCAGCACGTAGACACCCGACCCTTGGCGCGGTTCGACCAGACCGTCCGCACGTAGGGCGGCGATTGCTTCGCGCACGACGGTGCGGCTGACGGTGTGGTCACGGGTCAGTTGCGCTTCGCTAGGGAGTTTGTCGCCGGGGCTGTACTTGCCTGCCAGTATCATGGCGCGCAGGTCGTCACGCAGGGTTGCCACCAGAGTTTTGCGGGCCGAGGTCGTTATTGTTTCTGCTCCTGATGTCTGCTGGCTGGCGCTGGGGACATGGCAAAGCCCGATCTCCGCGCCGACTGGCAGGATTTGCGCCAAGGCTACATTAGACTTACACACAATTGCAATTGCATGAGCCGGTTTCCCGTCGAAAAGCGCTGCAAGTCGCGGGAACCCACAACGCTTTCCTGCGTTCTTTTTCCGTCTGAACCAACGGAGAGCCGCCATGCGGGGACAATACCTGTGGAAATTGCGGCAGGTTCTCAAGGAAATCTGGGTGCGCGTACTGGGGTATGGCGCGATCGCTGTACTGGCCGCGTTGGTGTCGCCCTCTTTGGGGCCCTATGTCCCTGAAAATCTGCGGTTCGATCCGGGCGATGGGGCGGTCGAAGAAGTCTTGCAGATTATCGCCTCGTCGATGCTGGCGGTGACCACGTTTTCGCTCTCGATTGCGGTGCAGGCCTATGCGGCGGCGGCGACTTCGGCCACGCCGCGGTCAACGGCGCTGCTCCAGCAGGACACGACCACGCAGAATGTGCTGGCGACGTTCCTCGGGGCCTTTCTGTTCAGCCTGATGGCGATCATCGGGTTGGAGGCGGGGCTCTATGGCGATGACGGGAAATTCATCCTGTTTGTGTCGACTATGCTGGTTGTCGCCATGGTGGTGCTGGCTTTGCTGCGCTGGATCACGCACCTGATCAATTTCGGCCGCATGAACGATACGCTGGAGCGGGTCGAGCAAGCCGCGACCCAAGCCATCGAGGCCCGTGTTGCTTCGCCGTGTCTGGGGGCGCGGGCGCTCTTGGGGGCCGTTCCGCCTCATGCGCGCGCTGTCCATCCGGATCAGATCGGCTACGTGCAGCATGTGGACGTGGCGGGGCTGGATAAACTGGCCCATGAGATGGAGAGCGAGATCTGGGTCGCAGAGCCTGCAGGCAAATTCGTGCACCCGTCGATGCCCATCCTGTATGCCGCTGGCCCACGTCTCGATGATGAGCAGATCGCGACCTTGCGCCAAGGCGTCACGATCGGACGCGAGCGCAACTTTGATCAGGATCCTCGGTTCGGATTGGTGGTGATGTCAGAGATCGCGCTGCGGGCCCTGTCGCCAGCGGTGAACGATCCGGGGACGGCGATTGATGTGATTTCCCGTCAGGCCCGTGTGCTCAGCCTTTGGCGTCCCGAGACCCCGCAAGACCCCGAATGGACGCGGGTGCACATGCCGCCGATCTCGGGGCAGAATATGATTGATGACGCGTTTCATGCGCTGGCGCGGGACGGGGCCGTCTTTGTCGAGGTGCAGATTCGTCTGTTGATTGCCCTTAGGGCATTGGCAGCGAACAATCCCGAGGTGTTCGAACCCGCCGCCGCCAAGCTTGCGGCACTGAGCCTGAAGAGATGCGACGCCGCCGGAATGTGCGAGGATGACATCTCGCGGCTCCGGAAATATGCGGATTCCCCGCAGCTTTCGTAGCTTTTTCCGCGACTACGACTATTTTCTTCGGAACTTTCTACGGACTATGCGATTTGGTCGGTAGGGTCAGACCGTTTTTGGCCTCTGAAGAGGACTGTTTTTTGAAACAACCGATAGGATATGACCGGACTTCTGCGTTCGGCTCTCAAATCCCTGAACAAGATTTGCTTCGGCGGCTGCGGGTGGAAACCCATGCTGCCCACGAAGCGTTGGATCACCTATTTACCCCCTTCCAGAAAGCACCTCTGGAGCACCTCGGGCCATTTTTGGCGGCCCAGATGGCAGGCCTGACCGCATTGTCGAGCGCGGCGCAGGTGCCCCACGACCCTGATACCCTGATTTTGCTGTCCGAAACGCTGGACCGGTTAGAGCAGGATTGCAGGCACTATGCGCTGACCG
Organism: Donghicola sp.; assembly: GCA_964224285.1. GTDB lineage: Bacteria > Pseudomonadota > Alphaproteobacteria > Rhodobacterales > Rhodobacteraceae > Donghicola. The sequence goes on from CAXQKF010000386.1 coordinate 11,001, forward strand.
TTCCGGTGCTGCGCCACCCTCGCAAACTTCATCCGCTGGCCGTGGCCTATCTGGTCATCGGCTCGCGCCTCGGCACCGAGGTTCTGCGCCGGAAGCTGCTTCAGCAGGGGATGACACGGATGCCACTGTATTTCGCGCCACAGGACTACAAGAACGCCTGGCAGGGGCTGTGTGCCCGTTTGCAGGCCATGTCCGGCAATGACCCCCAAGCGGATGACATCTGCCGGAGCGTCATCGCAGGGTTTCAATTATTCCAAGACGCCGAAGCGCGCACGCGTGACATGACAGGGAAATTCTCGTGAACAATGCTCTAGGTTCTTCTGCTGCTCAGGGCGGGCAGGTCGATCTGACGACGTGTGACCGCGAACCGATACATATCCTCGGGCGGACGCAGTCCTATGGTGTGTTGATCGCGGTGTCTTCGGACTGGATCATCCAGCACGTTTCCGAAAACATCGAACCTGTCCTGCAAGAGGCCCCCGAGAACCTGATCGGGACGCCGCTGGACCAGATCCTGCCTCGCAAGGCCATGTCCCGCATCCGTGCCAAAGTACTAGAGGGGCGCGAGGCGACTGCCCGTCTGTTCGGGATCAAACTGCTGGACCCTTTGACCCGCTATGACGTGTCGATCCACCAAAGCGGCCGCCATACCATCATCGAATGCGAGCCGAAAAAGTTCCGCGATGTGGATGCCGATACCCTGTCCGACGTCTACCCTCTGATCCAGCGCATCCGTGCAGCCGGCGAGATCAATCAGGTGGTGACAGAGGCCGCCCGCGCCGTCCGCCTGCTGACCGGCTTTGACAGTGTGATGGTCTACCAGTTTCAGGGCGACGCCTCCGGATCGGTGGTCGCAGAGGATCGCCGGAGCGATCTGCCGAGCTATCTGGGTCTGCGCTTTCCTGCCTCTGACATTCCGGTTCAGGCGCGGGCACTTTATAAACGCAGTCTCTTGCGCCTGATCGCGGATGTCGATGACGAGGGCAGCCCGCTCTATCCGCAGGTCTCGCCCGAAGGGGCACCGCTGGATTTATCGCTGTCGGTGACGCGGGCCGTGTCACCCATCCACCTTGAGTACCTGCGGAACATGGGGGTTCAGGCCTCGATGTCCGTGTCGATCATGCGCAACGGTGAATTGTGGGGGCTGTTTGCCTGCCACCACCGGAGCCCGCGCTATCTGGAATTCGAACGCCGCACCGCGGTCGAGCTTTTTGCCCATCTCTTTTCCTATGAACTGACCCATCTCGAAGAGCAGGCGCGCACAAGGGCGCAGGCAGAGATGTCCAACCTGCAGACCCGCCTCATGGCGCTGATGGCGCAGGGCGACGAGTTGTCCGAAAGCCTGATCAAGGTCTCCAGAGATCTGCGCGATGTGATCCCCCATGACGGTATGGTTCTGTACACGGACGGGAACTTTCACCAGATCGGTGCGACCCCGACCCGCGAGGAATTCGTCGGTCTGGCGCGGTTTCTGAATACGACTGCGGCCTCTGGTGTGTTTGCGACCGACAGTATCGGCAAACAGTACAAACCGGCCGCAGACTGTGTTGATCGCTATGCCGGCCTTCTGGCGATCCCGATCTCGCGCCGTCCCCGCGACTATCTGGTACTGTTCCGCCGCGAAATCGCGACTGCGGTGACGTGGGCGGGCAATCCGCAAAAGCCGGTCACGCCGGGCCCGAACGGTCTGCGCCTGACCCCGCGCAAGAGCTTTGAGGCATGGCGTGAAATCGTGGCCGGACATTGCGCCCCATGGAACCAGCACGCGAAACACTCGGCCGAATTGCTGCGTGTCCTGCTCTTGGAGATTTTCATGAAAATCACGGACGCAACTGCCGATGAACGCAAGCGCGCCCAAGAACGTCAGGAACTGCTGATCTCCGAGTTGAACCACCGCGTCCGGAACATCCTGAACCTGATGCGCGGTCTGGTGAAACAGAGCGCACAGGACCACGACACCGCCGAAGCCTTTGCCTCGCGGCTGGACGGGCGCATCCAGTCGCTCGCACGGGCCCATGATCAGTTGACCGATGACGAATGGGAATATTCCTCGCTGACGGACCTGATCAATCTGGAGCTCGCGGCCTATGTGTCCAACCGGCCTGATCGGATCGAGATGCTGGGGGGTGACGTTCAGATTTCGCCCAAGGCGTTCACCAATCTGGCCTTGGTCATCCACGAACTTGTCACCAACTCGGTCAAATACGGCAGCCTGAGCAGCACGAATGGCCGTCTGGTCATCGCGTTGGGGCAGGACAGTGTGGGCGGCTTGACCATTGACTGGCGCGAACGCGGGGGGCCTGCCGTGCAGCCGCCCAAACGCCGTGGTTTCGGCTCGTCCATCATCGAGCGTTTTGTGCCCTTCGAACTGCAGGGCGAGGCTGACATCCAGTACAAGGTGACTGGCGTCGAAGCCCGCTTTGTCATTCCGGCCAATCATGTGGAGTTCACCACCCGCGCGGCTCCGATTGTCGAAGCCGAGGAGGCCAGCGCCGAGAGTGCCAGCCTGTCCGAAATCGCCTTGGTGCTCGAGGATACAATGATCATCGCCATGGACGCGGCAGACATCCTCACGGACATGGGGGCCAAAGACGTGCGGATCTGTTCGAACGTCAGCGACGCTCTGCGCGAGATCGTGGCCAACACCATCGAGGTGGCAATTCTGGATGTGAATCTGGGGTCCGAGCAATCCTTGCCTGTGGCAGAAAAATTGGCGGAACTGGGGGTGCCCTTTGTGGTCGCGACGGGCTACGGTGATCGGGGCGATCTGACGGGGCTGTACCCGCCGTGCCCGTTCGTGCGAAAGCCGTTCTCTAATGAAACGCTCGAGGCGGCGGTTGCCGAAGCCATGAGCGCCAGTAAAAAGTGATTTCTTTCTGGTGCATTCGCCGTGTACGCTTTCGCCAGATGAAAGGTGATTGAAAGCGATGAGTATCCTTCTCGGCGATCTGCGTATTGATGCATCCGCACTGGAAACAGTGATCGGCACCGTTGCTCAGCGGGCAGATATGTGCGTGAAGGTGCTGGATCATAGCGGCGTGATCCGCGCAGTGAACGAGCGCGGACTTGCCCTGCTGCATGTCTGTCAGGAAGACTTCTGTGGCAAGGTCTGGACCGAGCTTTGGGGCGGGGACTCTCAGGAACGCGCGATTGCCGCTGTGGATCAGGGGTTTCGGGGGATATCCAACAGCTTTTCGGGAACGTTCCAAACCGGTGACGGTGTCATGCGGTCCTGGGTGGTCGAGGTGGTTCCTCTGAACTCTGGCGACGATGGGATCGAGAGTCTGCTGGTCATCTCCACAGACGTGACCGCGCATCCTTATCCTGTAGGCGCCAAGCCTGAATCCATCGAGGCGATGCAGGCACTGCTGGCCGCCAACAAGGATGCACTGCATAACCTGAACAATATCTTCAGCATGACCGCAGGGGCGGCACGTATCCTGTCGCGCCAGCCCGACGAGGCCAAGATCGCGCAGCTTGCCGAGTATCTGCACGAGTGCAGCCTGAAGTGTAACGACGCGATTGCCCGCCTCCAGAGCGCGGTCGAGGCTGTCGAGGCCGCTCAGGAAGACAAGCTCAACTAAAGCCCCGCGAGGGTCTCTTCGATCAGATCCACAAAGGACGCATAGCTGTCAAAGGCTGCGGTCTTTGGAATGCTGCCGACATCGGTCTTGTGGTAGCCGCCGGTGTAGAACAGGAACGGCACGCCTGCGCGTTCTGCGGTTTCCGCGTCAACCTCGCTGTCGCCCACATAGATCACCGGCCCGTCGCCCAAGCCATCCGCCGCAGCCACCAGCATCGCAGGGTCGGGTTTGTGGGTGGGCAGGCTATCCCCGCCAATCACGCAGTCGAACAGCCGATCCAGTTCAAGGTGTGCCAGAACGGCCTCGGTCGGTTTGAAGGGCTTGTTTGTGCAGATGCCCAGTTTGTGCCCCTTGGCGCGGAGCGCCTCGAGCGCGGGCACGACGCCGTCAAACAGAACAGTCAGGTGCACCGCGCTGACGTAGCCGATTTTGAACGCTGTCAGCAGGCGGTCCTGTTCACTGTCGGGAATGTCCCGCGCGGCCCGCATCCGCGCCACAAAGGTGGGGGCGCCATTGCCGATAAAACTACGGGTCTGGTCGAGCGTGATGGGCTGGTGGCCCTCGGCCCCCAGAACACCGTTCGCCACAGCCTGAATGTCCGGAGCGCTGTCGATCAGCGTTCCGTCCAGATCAAAGACAATGCGCGCCATTTACTGTGCGCTTTCGGCTGCCGCGCGGATGTTGCGGATATTCTCGCCATAGACCTCGGGGTTGCTGACCGAACCGCCACGGAACACGGCCGATCCCGCAACCAGCACGTCCGCGCCTGCACCTGCCACCAACGGCGCGGTGGTCGGATCAACGCCGCCGTCGATCTCGATATGCACGGGGCGGTCGCCGATCATCTCGCGCAGCTTGCGGATCTTGGTGGTCATGTCGATGAACTTCTGCCCGCCGAAACCGGGGTTCACGGTCATCACGCAGACCAGATCGGTCAGGTCCAAGAGGTGCTCGATCGCGTCCGCAGGGGTGCCGGGGTTCAGGGCCACGCCCGCCTTCATGCCCGCGCCGCGGATGGCTTGCAGGGTGCGGTGGATGTGGGGGCCTGCCTCGATGTGGGCGGTCAGATAGTCCGCGCCTGCATCTGCATAGGCGTCGATGTAGGCGTCCACGGGGCTGATCATCAGGTGCACGTCCATCACGGTTTTCACATGAGGACGGAACGCTTTGACGGCGGGCGGGCCAAAGGTCAGGTTCGGCACAAAGTGGCCGTCCATCACGTCCACGTGGACCCAGTCTGCGCCCTGCGCCTCGATGGCCTGGATCTCTTGGCCAAAGTTGGCGAAATCTGCCGACAGGATCGAAGGGGCAATCTTGATAGACCGGT
>CAXQKF010000387.1:0-8658 GCA_964224285.1 Donghicola sp.
CGAGAAGATCCTCGACATCCGCCGTGCTGAGCGCGAAGCGATGATAGACCCAGACGGCATATGCAACGATTTCACGAGGGAAACGGTAGCCTTTCAGGCGCGGCAGGGAGGATGGTGTATTCATACACAACGCCTAACCAAGCACCCCTCCGCAAACAAGTTGGCAATCCCCCTAGAACTTGTAGAGATGGTTCATCAAGGACTTGAATCTGGATCGCGCCACAGATTCAGAAATTGAATTGGACCGCGGTCGGCAAAACCCTCGATACTCAAGTGCATGAAACACATGCCTACACCTCTATACCTGACACGCTCGGACCCCAGCCGGAACATGGCTCGGTTCTATGCACTGTCACTTGAACCCACGCTTTTCGGCGAGGTGTCCTTAGTCAGGAATTGGGGACGGATAGGAACGTGTGGGCAGGTTCGAACGGAAACGTTCGAACGACCAGAGGCCGCGAGTGCAGTGTTCAACCATCTTCGCACTTTAAAGCTTCGGAAAGGATATCGCGTCAGAAGCGGCGGTTGATACGCTACTGAAACAAACTGTCCATTGCTCCGTGGAGCCATAGCCCCTGAGTGAGCCGAGATGAAGACTCTCAGCGTACCAGTCGAACACTCAACTCGTACTAGCTCCTAACGCCGCTTGCAGCAGACGCTTGCACGAGCGCGGACCAAACCATCTTAAGTCACATCTGCCATGATGAATCTTTTGGGCCAGAGTAGGTCTCTGTTTAAAAGTCCAAAATCTTTATTGATATCATACCTACTAAATAAAGAAAAAGGCTTAAGTTCACTGTTGTAAATCATACCCGGTGGTGATGTGCGAAGTTTTTCTGGCGTGGGCATGAAGTTGTAAACGTAAAATCTGCGGTATCTTATAAAATCACCGAAATCTTTTTCGATATTTACCCCATATGTAAACGTTCCATTCCACTCCTCAAAGCTCCACCTTATGCATTGACCATCAGCCAAGAAGTATGGCTTAGCTTTTTTGAGATAATTTTCGATTTTTCTCAAATCACTCCCCCCTAGTCCAGTTGCGTTACAGCGCTTTAGCGTGAATATTAAAAAACTTGTAATAATCAGGTATAAATATAAATCTTCAGCCTAGCGTTTGAAGCAAATGCAACACAGATCATACTTGCGACAATATAAGAACAAAACAAGAACATGCAGCCGTAGCCTTGACGATTTAAGAAGAAGAAATTTTGCGAGAACAGAAGTTTGGTAGCCTTCCCCTGATGAAATCATCCGGATTCATCACGAAAACATTGACTTTCGAAGAAAGTCTCCATCAGGCACGGACACCCCTTTGAGACATGCTCAATCATTTCTGGCAAGTCTAAGGACATTGGGGCATCCGACCATTGCGCGATACCCGCACTGTCAATGGCAGCGGCCATCTGGTCAACTGCCGAGTGAATGGCTCAGGAAATACTGGATTCCACTCGTCAGACGAGCCCACCGGATTGCTACCCAGTTAGAAGCAGAGGGGCGTGGTTCCTGTTCCTGCGGCTCCAGCCACAAGGGCAGAAGGCACCAAGCGGGCCTGCCATCCTGCGGCGGGTGATAGGCTGATTGACCGGTCACGCAGACCTGCTTCAAGAGCCAGTCCAAATCTGTGTTCGCGGACTGCAATTGCGCCCATTCGCCAGCATCAGTGCGCGCGGCAAAGGCCGCATATTCCGCCGCCCCCGCTTTGGCATGAGTGCCCCCGATCCAGTAGCCCGAGCCAAAGAGCACCGGCACCGCCAATGCCACGGCCAACCCGACCCTGCCCGCCACGCGCAGGGTGTGCTGCGCGGCAAGTCTGGGCAGGTCCTCTGCCAGGGTATCACGGACGGTATCGGTGACGCGCCGCGTAAACTCGCGCTGCTCACTCTGATGGATGACGCGGAATTTCTGGTATTCTTCGCAGGCGGCGACGCCGATCCTGTCCGATAGCTTGCCCATCTCATCCAGCCTTTGATCCAGACTCGTCTCCAGCAGCACCCCCACCGCGATCTGCACCGCCAAAGGGTCATTCGGGTCGATCCCGGCGCTGTGGATCCGCTGATACACCAGATCCATCTGAGCCCGCGTCATCGGCCCCCAGTTTTTCAAAAGGGCATCTACTCTGGTCGGGGGAAACCGCTTCATTGTGCCAGCCCCAGAATTTGGCGGATTTCGTGTGTCAGTTCCTTGCTGAAATCCTCAGTGAAATTGTACAGGCGCGATTGGTCGGTGATCGACATTTCCGGCATGTTTGCCCCGACAGTGAAGGGAACCTTCTGCGCCTTGAGCAGTGCCATGGTCCGCTCATCAATAGCGGGCAGATTCATTTCCGCGCCTCCAGCGGCCAGCAACCGCGCACGGGTTTTACCGCCCTTCTCCTCGCCCGTGGCATCAGTATAACCGTACCAGTGGGGGAAGTGGGCCTCGGACCGGTTCCCTTGCAGATTCAGCATTGCGATGTGCCGGACGTGATGGCCAAGATCGCCGAGGTTTTCGGTGATATCCAGGTACTTGGCCACGGACGCGACTGTGCTGATGTCCGGCGTCAACAAATGGACGAACACAGCGCAAGTGTCAAAACGGGCAATGGAGCGAACAAACTGATAGAGGGAGTCCGGCTTGTCCCCGAACAGCCGCTGCATGTCGGTCAACCCGCCACCCGCGATATCATGGACCATATGAGGGTAACCCTGCCGCAAGCAATCGACCAGCACGGTGCGGGATTCATCCCTGACGCTATATGGAAAGGCACCCACCAAGGGGTCTTGGGCCTCGGTCAGCTGCCCCGTGGCATCCCGCGTTCCCAACGTTTCATAGAGGGAACTGACATCGACGTTGCCGTCATAGGCCGCGACGGGAACGCCCTCGAAACGCAGGGCATCAACCAGAGCGATGGCGGCGGTGGACTTGCCCGAACCGCCCTTCTCAGAGGTCGTTAGGATGAGATGATTGTTGAAAACAGACACTTGTTACTCCTGTAGTTACAGTTGGTTTTCGGATTTTCGTGAAGTTGTGGCATGAGAAATTATGCTGCCCGGCGCACCCAAGAACGGGCGGGCTGTCGGAAGCGGTGATCGCGGTTTGGGGCGGGGCGTGGATTTGGTGGGTTTCCGCCAGATTTCAGCGCGGATTTCGGCGTCGGTTGGGTTGGCGTTGCCAGCATCGGCCAGCGCTTTTTCTGCCTTGCCAATGTCCCCAATATAATTGGAGAGGGTCCTCGGAGAGATGTGAAGCCCTTCTTCAGCAAGAATTTCCGCAATTTCTTCAACGCTGAGTTCTCTATGGCGAAATTGCCAAATTTCCGCACGGCATTCTATTACCTTAACCAGAAGGGAGCGACGATCCTTGGCGGGAGTGTCTGAAAGACGTTCCTGCATTCTTTCCCTGAGAAAACTCATTTCTAAAACCCTTCACTAACACTCACGTCACATCGCAATGATTCTTCCAATTTATGAAAGAGTCCAAAAATATCTTTTAGATAGAACATAAGAAATAATTTGACTCTTTCTTAGAGACCAAAGGAAGGCATCCATCACGCCAGATGACGAGTATAACGTTGAAAATGAATAATAATGCGGAATGCGTTACTGGCGGAGATCTGCGTTACGCAATAATTTCATAAATGAAATTCGCAAAACAGCCACCTTCGATACACCCGGTGGAAATATTCCAAAGCTGCAATCCGCGATTTGCCAACTGTGCGGCGCTCACTGTGAGCATCACCCTCCCGAGATTTTCGAATTATTAATTAGAAATTATAAATGTACGGAATTAATATTTCGCACTCACCCACTGTGTCATGATGTGCGATCACTGTGCGGCACTGTGCAAGTCCAATGCGTGACTGTGCAGGTACTATTCGTCACCCTCTCAGCAAGACGCCTCGGACCGCGGGGGCAAAACTCTGGCAGGAGGAATAAATGGCACGCCCCAGAAAACCGGATCAGGATAAGCGCACCCGTTGGGATGTCCTCTATGTGACCCCGTCAGAGCGGCTGGAAATCACCGAGGCCGCGAAACAAGCGGACCTCTCTGTCAGCCAATACCTGCTCGCGGCTCATCGCCGGCGTGGTCCATCTGCGGACCGGGCGGGGACCATTCTGGCCCTGATACAGGCAGAGCGAGAACTGGCCGCGATTGCGCGACTGCTGCAAGCTACGCCAACGGATGCCTTGGTTTTGCATTCAGATCTTCTGGCGATCGAGCGCAGCTTTCGCAGGGCCGCGCTGCCTTGGGCCTATCGGTTGGAGGGTGACACATGCTGATCACCCACGCCCGCTATAGCAAGGACGCGACATCGGGGTCACAAGACGCCGTGGGGTACATGTGCGACCACACGGTCCGGAAATCGAACAAGCTGGTTAACCGCGCCCCCGCCCCCGAAATCCTGATGGGTGATCCCACCCTGATCCGCGCGGCGATACGGCTGGCGCCAGGCCAGCACAATTACCGCAGCGCGGTGCTGTCCTTCGCACCCAAAGACGTGGATGTCGCGGCTTTCAATGCGGGGTGTGCTGTCCAGCGGAAGCGTGTGAACCACGCCCTGTCGATGTGGCTAGAGGCTGCATTCGCGGGCATCCCTGTCACCAACCGGCCGCCGGTGTTGGCCACAACGCATACTCACACGGGCCGGATGGAGGTTAACCTACTGATCCCCCGCTGGGTGCTGCGCGCCGACGGCAAAATCCGCGCCTACAACCCCGATCCGCCCGGCGCGGGCAACCGAGCTCTGCGCGAGGCGGTCGAGGATGCCCTAAACCATCGCTTCGATTGGGCTGATCCGCGCAATCCCCTGCTGAAACGATTGGTGCATCTGCCTGACTGGCAGCTCAAAGAGCACGCAGAAGCCAAACGCCAAGGCACCCCCATTCCGCAAACCCCGCGCACCATTCTGCTTGCTGGTATCGTTGAGGCAGTATTTGCCAAATCCATCCAGTCCCGCGATGACCTGCTGGACTGGTTAACCGCGAACGGTCACCCCGTGCACAGCATGGGCAAGCAGCACATCACCATCGGCGGGCCGGATACGCCAGCGAACCAACGCATGCGTCTGACAGGCCCGATCTTTGAAGAGACGTTTACCGATTTACCTGCGCTGATCCCGCAAGGCGGGGCCAAGGAAATCATTATCCAGAAGCGGTTTAACCAAATCCGCAACTCCATCCAGAGCCTGCCCACGCTTTGGCAAAAACGGGCAGATTTCAACCGCAGCCGTTTCGGCCTGATGCGCTGGCCTCGTTTGGCTCTGACCCTGCGCAATTGGATGTCCGGCCCGTTCACTCCGCTGCAAATCCCCTCCTTGCGGCTCGACCGCCCCCTGCAAATTCAAAGGATACCTGATGCCCCTCGCCCCCAACCTGTCCCCGATGGAACGGCAATTACTGGAACGCCAAACAGCATTGGCCGAGGCGATCTTGCTACGCCTCGACGCCATAGAAAGCCGCCAATTGCGGATCGAGCAGGCCCTGTCGGCGCAGGCCAACAACTGGATTTCGGCCGAGGCGCAGGTGACCGAAATCCGCAAGTTGCTCTTGGAAATCCCGTCAGAGGCAGCCGACTAGACTTGATCCGTCGGCGTATTCACGCTCTGCCCGCTGGACCTGACGAGCCGGGTACCGGCTCGTCAGGCATGATGCATTAGGCTCAGGACTTCGGTAACTTTCTCAACTAGGTCCGGCAGGGCAGTTGTTCCGCAGGTTCGATCTGATCCCGTTTGGAAAAGGGAGCGATGGACCGGCGGACCGGAGCAGAGTGCTCCTCGCCCGGGCAGCAATGTGACGCTTCGCTCCGATCCTGAAGGATGCAGCCAGGTCGCAGCTGGTCTTGGTATCTCCCCATCCAAATCGGGTCAGATCAAACAGAGGAGCCAGACAATGCCCCATCAGACAGACATCCAAGAGGAAACCGGCTTGACGTCCGCCATCCTCGACCATCTCGCACTTCATGGCGCAACGCCCGGCCCCGGCGAGACCGATCTTCGCCCCCAGCCCCAGCCCGACGAGGTCGATCTCGCCATGGCGACGCTCTTTGACACCACCACCGGCCTCCTCACTGGCAGCCAGTTGGAAGACAATCTCGAAGAGATGCTCTGGTCCCTCACCTCGATCTTCCATCGCCGGCTGATCCATGTCCAGAAGCTCCTCGACGACAATGAATTCGAAGTCCGGGAAAGTCTGGCCATCCAGGACGGCTCCGAGGTCGCCTCGGTCGAGCTCGAGCGCCTCCAGATGATCGGGCTGAAGCTCCGGGACCATCGCGATGCCTTCGAGCAGATGCGCGATCTGGCTGTGTACCACTTCGCGGCCGCCACGGGTTCACCTTGGCTGCCCCGCACCGGATCCAAGGTCTCGCATCGGGGTCTCACCTCCGCCGTGGTGGACAGACAGCCGGACCTATCTCTCGGCCAAGCGCCGCAAAGAGACCGAGGTGCACTGCACTGAAGGCACGCGGATTGCTTTCTCGGGCGGGGATTATCAGGCCTACGATCTGATCTGGTCCGTCCTCGATGCCACCCATGCGAAATACCCCGACATGGTTGCTCCATGGCGGCACGCCCAAAGGTGCAGAAATGATCGCGGCCCGTTGGCCTGATACCCGTGGTGTCACCCAAGTGGTATTCAAACCCGACTGGAAGAGCCACGGTGAGGTCGCCCCGTTCAAGCGCAACGACAAGCTGCTCGAGACCATGCCGCAGGGTCTGATCGCCACCCACGGTTCGGGCATCACCGATAACATCGTCGACAATGCCCGCAAGCTTGGAATCCGCATCAAGAAAATCGGGGCTTAGGCCCCGGTTCACGTGCCGCGTAATAGATCCTGTACGACAGAAGGCTTCTTTGCGATCAGTGCCAGCAGAACCTGTGCCGGGCCTGTCGGGTGTCGACGCCCGTGTTCCCAGTTCAGCAGCGTGCCTTTCGCGACGCCAATGCTCTTGGCGAACTCCGCTTGGGACAGGCCTGTCCGTTGCCGAACTTCGGCGACATCGACCTCAGCAACGGAAACTTCATGGACCTTCACGCTGGCCAAGTCGCCATCTGTGAAGGCCAGCGCTTCTTCCAGCCCCTTGGTGATGGATTCGAATGCACTCATGTTGCGTCTCCATATTTAGCGACAAGCGCCTTGCTCATCTCTACTGCCGCGGCCTGTTCGGCCTTTGACAGGTTGGCTTTCTCATTCTTGGCAAAGACCGTAATCAGGAAAATCGGCATATGGGTCCCGCCAAAGACATACACCGTCCTGAAGCCGCCGCTTTTTCCGCCCCCCTCTCTCGGGATACGGACCTTTCGCAATCCGCCACCAAGAGAGATGCCCGCTTCCGGATTGGCGGCAATGAAGCTGATCGCAGCCTCGCGCTCCTGGTCCGACATCATTGCCTTGGCGCGCCTCTGAAATTCGGGCAGTTCGACCACTGTTTGCAATCGTGTCATCGTCAGTTCCATATAGGTTTTCGAGGTGTATGTGTCAATGACGTATAGCATGCGCACTGGAAAGGCAAGTTGGCAACCTTCCTTCAGCTTGCGCTCGGTCGACACCTTGGTGAACCGGTTCTGTCGCAAACTTTAGCAGGGAGTGCGGCACCGTAAATTTAACCGGCCAAGCACAAAAACTGGACCGGCTGCGGTGTTCATGCGGCTTCGAGTCGAGCGATGTCGCGCCACGCCTCCATGGCGGCGGCACGAAGTTCGCGAAAATCTGCGGATGTCATTTTGTGGCGAGGCAGGTGAAACAAGTTGGCAATTGGGTCATGGATGGAAGCGAAGCGCTGTAATTGCCGGGCGGATTTGAAGCGTTTCATAACGCGCTCGCGCCTTCGGGTCGATTGGTGTGAGTTTTCAGCCCGGTTATTCAAACCCTTGTGTGAGCGATGCTCGACCCCCGGCATGATCTGGCGCTTCGCCGCCGGGTATGAGCGAAGTTTGTCAGTGACCAGAACCCGTGGCGGATGGCCCTGTCGTGTCAAGAGCCTGCGCATCAGGCGCAGGGCAGCCCGCCGGTCGCGGCGGGCTTGAACCAGCACATCCAGCACGAAGCCCTCCTGATCGACGGCCCGCCAAAGCCAGTGCTTGCGGCCCCCGATTGAGATGACAACTTCTTCCAGATGCCACTTGTCGCCGAGTTTGCCAGCCGAACGGCGACGGATTGTCTTCGCGAATTCCCGCCCGAATTTTTCGGCCCATGCCCGCACCGTCTGGTGCGACACGATAATACCGCGCTCGGCCAGAAGGTCTTCAACCATCCGCAGGCTCAGGGGGAAACGGAAATACAGCCAGACAGCATGGGCAATCACGTCGGGCGGGAAACGGTGGCGGCGATAGAGGCGAGCGTCGGTCATACCGCTATGTCACATTTTACACGGGCAATCGCATTAACTTTACGGTGCCCCCACGAGCTTCAGGAGCAGCAGCGTCAACGCGACGTCGGGGGAGCGCCCGACAGCTTCGCGCAGTGCCAATGTCCGATGCGCCGTCAACTCCATGATCAGACGCTCGGGCAACGGTTTAAACGCACCATCGTCCTCGTCGTCGGGCATGTTCGCGCCAAGCACTTGAACAGCAGAGGTGATCACCGTGCCATGGCCGATACCATCCACTTTGCTCCCCGTTGAAAGCTCAACGCCCTGCCCGTCTGCCGCCTGTTCACCGCTGTGGACGTCGGCATCTT
>CAXQKF010000388.1:0-12415 GCA_964224285.1 Donghicola sp.
GCAGCTGATGCAGCGGGTCATCGCAGTGCCGACCAGCGGGCCGAGGTTCAGGTTGTCCACGGCGCGCTTGGGCTCGCGATAGCGCGAGAAGTCCACACCATAGGCCATCGCCTGATCCTGAAGGTCACACTCGCCGCCCTGATCGCAGATCGGGCAGTCCAGCGGGTGGTTGATCAGCAGGAATTCCATCACGCCCTCGCGGGCCTTCTTGACCATGGGCGAGTTGGTCTTCACGACAGGCGGCTGGCCTTCGGGACCAGGGCGCAGATCGCGGACCTGCATCGCACAGCTGGCCGCGGGCTTCGGCGGGCCGCCGACAACCTCGACAAGACACATGCGGCAGTTGCCTGCGATGGTCAGGCGCTCGTGATAGCAGAAGCGCGGAATTTCGACCCCAGCCTCTTCACAGGCCTGGATCAGGGTCATGGCGGGATCGACCTCGATCTCTTTGTCGTCAATGATGATCTTACGAAGTTCCGTCATCTTCTCACCTGCTTTCCAGAACAGCGCCCACGGGGCTGCCCTTCGTCATCTCTTCGGTCCCGAACGCGCAAAGGTCCTTGGCCTTTTGCGGGTCGAAGCCACGTTCCTTGATCTGGGCCACAGCGGCCTCTTCGATCTCTGCGTTGAAGGCAGCGTCCTGCAGAGGCGCTGCTTCTTCGACGGTGTAATTTTCCGCTTCGATATGCGCGGTCACATCCAGCTGCAAGGCCAGAAGCCCCTCTGTCGAAACAGAAATCTTTTTACAGCCCTGCGCGACTTTGGCCGCCAGAACCGATGTTGTCGCAAAGCTGCGAACGGTCTCGTCCGCAGTGATGTCCCGCGCCTGAGCAGCCAAAGGCATCAGAGCAGCGGCGGAGATCAGGACAAGCTTGCGCATTCTCAATTCTCCTTCAGAAGCTGGCCAATGGGCGAATTTGCGACAATCTCGGCACGGCCCAAGGCACACAGGGTCTTGGGATCCTTGGGCTGAGCGTTGTGGGCGCGGATATATTCCGCTGCCAGAGCTGCAACGCGCTTCTTCTCGGATTTGTCGGTAACGAAATCCTCGATCTCTTTGTCCGAGTAGCCCATCGCCTTGGCCTGATCCTCGAGCTGGCCGACATAGCGCCACGCCACCACGAGGCGGGCCGAGATATCGTCACAGTTGATCCGGATATGATCCGCAATCGCCACCGCGGTCAGCCCGTCGTTGATCGGCTTTACATCGCTGAGCGGAACCTTGGCCTGAGCCGTCCCCGCCGCGAAGAGCGTTGCTATGAGGAGAGCTACTCTCACCCGGCGCACTCCCCGGAGAAGGTCACGACCTCGCCGTCGATCGGCAGTTGGTCATCAGCGGTGTCGGGCCCGACGGTCCAGAGGATATCCGACGTGCCGAAGTAATGGATGCAGTGGCGCACGGCCTCGAACTCGGCCGCGGCGCGAGCGCCTTCCAAGCCATCCGAAACGCGTTTGGTCGGGATCACCATCACGGCACGGTCACCGCGGGTGGTCTTCACCTTGGCGCGGTGATTGGAGCCGGCATACTCGTAAGGTTCTTTGCCGCAAGCCGAGAGGGCCAGCGCCGAGATCAGAAGAGTTGCTGTCAGACCACGCATACCTATCACTCCGCTGCAACGGCGCCGCAGCGCCCTGCCTTGTATAGTTTCGCCTGCTCGAGCCAAGCCCAATCAAACGCAAAGTCACTGGACCCGTGCTGTCGCAGGTGCTCCAGTTTCTCAAGTCCTTCGTCAAGGGTGGGCTCGTGCCCCTCGGGCACCCACCACAGCACGAAATGCATCTCGCCAAGAACCTCGAACCATTCGGTCCGACGCTCGTAGAACTGGCGGTGCACGGTGTTCCAGACAAAGTTTTCCAGCGTCTCGACGTTTTCCCAGACGGTCAGGTTGCTGACATGCTGGGGGTCGCCGCCGATCTTGGCTTCGGTATTACCGGTGCCGGGTTCGCCCGACCCTTCCATCATCCAGACAAAGCCGGGCATCCGCTTGCCAAGCCCATTGATGCGGTCAAGCGCACCCATGAACTCGGCCACGCGCGGATCGTCGGTCTGCGCCACGAGGCGCCCGACGTTCAGCTCTGCCAGATGGTGGTTGAGGGGCTGCTGCACTGGGTCTTACTCCGCCGCAACCGCTGCGCTGATCTTGCCGGACTTCTGTGCCTTGATACGATCCTCGATTTCCTCGCGGAAGTTGCGGATCAGACCCTGGATCGGCCATGCAGCCGCGTCACCCAGAGCACAGATGGTGTGGCCTTCGACCTGCTTGGTCACCTGGAACAGCATGTCGATTTCTTCCAGCTCTGCTTCGCCGCGAACCAGACGGTCCATGACGCGCATCATCCAGCCGGTGCCTTCGCGGCATGGGGTACACTGACCGCAGCTCTCGTGCTTGTAGAACTTGGACAGGCGCCAGATCGCTTTGACGATGTCGGTCTGCTTGTCCATGACGATAACCGCCGCGGTGCCAAGGCCGGAGCCCAGTTCGCCGCGCAGGTAGTCAAAGTCCATGATCGCGTCGCGCATCTTTTCGCCGCGCACACAAGGCACGGACGAACCGCCGGGGATAACTGCCAGCAGGTTGTCCCAACCGCCACGGATGCCGCCGCAATGCTTTTCGATCAGCTCTTCAAAGGTGATCGACATCGCTTCTTCGACGACGCAGGGGTTGTTCACGTGACCAGAGATCGCGAACAGCTTGGTGCCCACGTTGTTGGGGCGGCCAAAGCCGGCGAACCACTCGGCGCCCCGGCGCAAAATGGTCGGAACCACTGCGATCGATTCCACGTTGTTCACAGTGGTCGGGCAACCGTACAGACCAGCCATCGCGGGGAACGGCGGCTTCATACGGGGCATGCCCTTCTTGCCCTCAAGGCTCTCGATCAGAGCAGTCTCTTCGCCGCAGATATACGCGCCTGCGCCGTGGTGCAGATACAGGTCAAAGTCAAAGCCCGACTTCGCCGCGTTCTTGCCCAGAAGGCCCGCGTCATAGGCTTCGTCGATCGCAGCCTGCAGGGCCTCGCGCTCGCGGATATATTCGCCGCGGATGTAGATGTAGCAGGTGTTTGCGTTCATGGCGAACGACGCAATCAGCGCACCCTCAATCAGGGTGTGCGGGTCGTGACGCATGATTTCGCGGTCTTTACAGGTGCCGGGCTCAGATTCGTCCGCGTTGATCACCAGATAGGCGGGGCGGCCGTCGCTCTGCTTGGGCATGAAGGACCACTTCAGACCAGTGGGGAAGCCTGCGCCACCACGGCCACGCAGACCCGAAGCCTTCATCCGCTCGATAATCTCGTCGCGACCCAGCGCGATGATGTCAGCGGTCTTGTCCCAATGGCCGCGCTTCATGGCGCCCTTCAGGCTACGGTCTTGCATCCCGTAGATGTTGGTAAAGATGCGGTCCTGATCCTTCAGCATGAGAGATCACCTTTCATTGTCGTGACGCGTGGTACGCCAGATCCGGAATGCCACGACGATGGCCCAGACAAAGGCCGCCAACGCAGCGAAATCAAACAAGAAGACGTATCGCGCCGGAAGTCCCAACCGGGGACCAACCCATTGCGCCGCCATCCAAACCAGCATGGTGCCGGCAACAACCAAGGCCAGGTTCCGGCCCTGACGGGCGGTATGTTGGTCCTGATGGTTGCTCATGCGCCAACCTTCTCCTTGCTCGGGGGGTGTCCCCCAACGTTCTCGCCGCAGATACCCCTGCGGCACGGGTCTTAGCCCTTGGCCCCCTGAACCGCATCCATGCGGAACGAAGTACCAACGGGCGACACAGGCGACATCTCACCGGTCATCACGGACGATTGGGGCAGTTTGGACAGCTCTTCGGCGCCAAACCCCAGTTCCGACGGGCAAAGCATCCACATCAGGTAGATGCCCGCACTCAGGAACATGATCCCCGTCCATGCCAGCGAGACGATCACCGAAAACTCGGCCATCCACAGCGACATGCCAAAGACAACAATGGCCAGTACGCCCGCAATGCCCCAGCATGCGGCGGTATGGTCCAGTTTGTTGGTATCTTCGGTCATGGCGGTGGCTGTGTCCCGTTCTGTGTCTTAGTTGTCGTAGATGCCGTCTTTCTTGGCGCGCGACGCGAATTCGGTCTCTTCGCCGGCGGCAAGCTTCTTGGCTTGTGCGACCCACTCGTCACGGCTGGCGCGGCCCTTGAACCCTTCGAGGTTCTGATCGACCCATGCCAGTTCCTTGTCGGTCCAGGCAGCAACCTGATCAAAGTGGAAGAAGCCCATGCCGTTCAGCATCTGCTCCAGCTTGGGGCCAACGCCCTTGATCATCTTCAGATCGTCTGCCTGACCATCACGGGCCTCGGTCAGAGTGGCGGGCTTATCCGCATCGGTTGCGACGGCCTCTGCCTTGTTCTCTTCG
The DNA here is from genome assembly GCA_964224285.1 of Donghicola sp. Lineage (GTDB taxonomy): Bacteria > Pseudomonadota > Alphaproteobacteria > Rhodobacterales > Rhodobacteraceae > Donghicola. The sequence continues at coordinate 4,391 of CAXQKF010000388.1, forward strand.
GCAACGGGCTTGCTGATGTTGGTCTCTGGCTTGGCTGTGCTGTCGTCAGCTGCGGGCTTCTCAGCAGGTGCCGCTGCAGCCGCTTCGGCCTGAGTGGACGGGCCACCTGCCAGACGCGAACCGTGGTCAGCCGCTTTGTCCAGCCAAGGCGCGCTAAACGGCACTTCGGTGCCGTCGATGCGCTTGAGGGTGTCGCCGATGTCGTGGGCGCGCTGGACCGAGCCGTTGAACTCGTGCTCGCGCTCGCCTTCGGTCAGTGCGGTCAGTCCGCTCTTGGGTTCCGAGGTGTAGCGGCCATTGGCCGGACCGGGCAGAGGAACCTCGCCCTTGGCCATGTCGTCGATCATCTTTTCCAGACCCGCGGGGGTCAGGTCTTCGTAGTAGTCCTTGCCGATCTGGGCCATGGGCGCGTTGGTGCAGGCACCAAGGCACTCGACCTCTTCCCAGCTGAACTTGCCGTCTTCGGACACCTGATGGGCCTTGGCAGCGATCTTTTTCTTGCAGACAGCGATCAGATCCTCAGCGCCCATGATCATGCAGCTGGTGGTGCCGCAAATCTGGAAGTGTGCAACAGAACCAACGGGTTGCAGCTGGAACATGAAGTAGAAGGTCGCAACCTCGAGCGCGCGGATGTAGGCCATGTCCAGCATATCCGCGACGTGTTCGATCGCAGGGCGGCTCAGCCAGCCTTCTTGTTCCTGGGCACGCCACAGCAGCGGGATAATCGCACTGGCGGCACGGCCTTCGGGATACTTCTGGATCTGCGCCTCGGCCCATTTCTGGTTGTCGGGGGTGAACGCAAAGCTTGCGGGTTGTTCAGGATGCAGACGGCGAAGCATACGTGTGTCCTATTGTGTCAAAACGCAAACGACGGGGATGTTGGGAACGTCACGAGCAAGGGCTTCGCCCTTGATCTCGGCCAGCAGCTTGGCTTGGCGTTCGTTCGCAAAATCACCGTTGTCGGCAATAAAGCACAGATACATGTCTGCGCCCTTTTTCATTCCGTAGACCGCGTTTCCAGTCGTCGCGGCAAAGGGTTCGAAACCCTGCAGAGCCAGATCGGACGAAAACACGTAATCGCTGCGGCCAACATCCATCGCGTTGGCCGACAGCGGAAACAGTGCCGCAAGTGCTATTGCAGCGCGGCAGATCACCGGTCGATTTCTCCGAACACGATGTCCATGGTCCCGATGATCGCTGCCACGTCGGCCAACTGGTGACCGCGGGTCAGATGATCCATCGCCTGCAGGTGCAGGAAGCCGGGCGCGCGCAGCTTGGCGCGGTACGGCTTGTTGGTGCCGTCGGACTTCATGTAGACGCCGAATTCGCCCTTGGGGGCCTCGACCGCCGCGTAAACTTCACCCGCAGGCACGTGGAAGCCCTCGGTGTAGAGTTTGAAGTGGTGGATCAGAGCCTCCATCGAGGTCTTCATCTCGCCACGCTTCGGCGGGGTCATCTTGCCACGAGCGAGGATATCGCCCTGCCCTTCGGGGGCGCGCAGCTTCTCGATCGCCTGAAGGATGATGCTGGTCGACTGACGCATCTCTTCCATACGGACGAGGTAGCGGTCATAGCAGTCGCCGTTCTTGCCAACGGGGATCTGGAATTCGAATTCGTCGTAGCATTCATAGGGCTGCGCACGACGCAGGTCCCATGCCAGACCCGAACCACGCACCATAACGCCCGAGAAGCCCCACTCGAGGATGTCTTCCTCGGTGACGACACCGATGTCGGCGTTACGCTGCTTGAAGATACGGTTCTCGGTCAGCAGGCCGTCGATGTCTTCCATGAACTGGGGGAATTCGTTCTTGGCCCAGTCCTCGATATCATCGAGCAGCTTGTTCGGCAGGTCCTGGTGAACACCACCGGGACGGAAGTAGTTTGCGTGAAGACGAGCACCACATGCGCGCTCGTAGAAGATCATCAGCTTCTCGCGCTCTTCAAAGCCCCACTGCGGCGGGGTCAGCGCGCCAACGTCCATCGCCTGAGTGGTGACGTTCAAGAGGTGGTTCAGAATACGGCCGATTTCCGAGAACAGAACGCGGATCAGGCTCGCACGGCGGGGCACCACAGTGCCGGTCAGCTTTTCGATCGCCAGACACCATGCGTGTTCCTGGTTCATGGGCGCCACGTAGTCGAGGCGATCCAGATACGGCAGATTCTGCAGGTAGGTGCGGCTTTCCATCAGCTTTTCGGTGCCACGGTGCAGCAGGCCGATGTGGGGGTCCACACGCTCAACAATCTCGCCGTCCAGTTCCAGAACCAGACGCAGAACGCCGTGCGCCGCAGGGTGCTGCGGGCCGAAGTTCAGGTTGAAGTTGCGGATTTTCTGTTCGCCGGTCAGGGCGTCGTCGAATTTTGCGCCATCCATCATGTCACAAGCCTTCCCTTAACCGTTCGCCTTGGACTTCTCGTCACCGGGCAGGATGTACTCGGCACCCTCCCACGGAGACATGAAGTCGAACTGGCGGTATTCCTGAACCAGTTTCACCGGCTCATAAACGACGCGCTTCTGCTCTTCGTCGTAACGCACTTCGGTGTAACCGGTGGTCGGGAAGTCCTTGCGCAGCGGGTGGCCACGGAAACCGTAGTCGGTCAGCAGGCGGCGCAGGTCGGGGTGACCCGAGAACAGGATCCCGAACATGTCAAAGATTTCACGTTCGAACCAGTTCGCGCTGGGGTGGACCGGCGTGATCGAGGGAACGATGTCCTCTTCACGGGTGGCCACGCGCACGCGGATACGCTGGTTCTGGTACATCGACAGGAAGTGGAACACCACGTCGAAACGCTTGGCGCGTTCGGGGTAGTCCACTGCGGTGATGTCCACCAGAGTGCTGAATTTGCAGGTCGCATCGGTCTTAAGGAATTCCACGAAAGCCACGATGTTCGCCAGCGCCACATCTACGTTCAGCTCGCCATAGGCGATGTCCCAACCGATGACACAGTCGGGACGCTGCATTTCAATGTGCGCACCAAGTTCTTTCAAAGCGTCGGACATGGGGCCTTACCTTTCGATCGTACCGGTGCGGCGGATTTTGCGCTGCAGCTGCAGGATGCCGTAAACCAGCGCTTCTGCAGTCGGGGGGCACCCGGGAACGTAAACGTCAACGGGAACGATGCGGTCACAGCCACGCACAACCGAATAGCTGTAGTGGTAGTAGCCGCCGCCGTTCGCGCAGCTGCCCATCGAGATCACGTAACGCGGCTCGGGCATCTGGTCGTAAACCTTGCGCAGAGCGGGCGCCATCTTGTTGGTCAGGGTGCCTGCAACGATCATGAGGTCCGACTGGCGCGGGGACGCCCGGGGTGCGGTACCGAAACGTTCCAGATCGTAGCGGGGCATCGAGGTGTGCATCATCTCGACCGCGCAGCACGCCAGACCAAAGGTCATCCAGTGCAGCGAACCGGTACGGGCCCAGTTGATGATATCCTCGGTCGAGGTCAGCAGGAAACCTTTGTCCTGCAGCTCTTTGTTCAACTGCTGGGTTGCGACCTCACGGTCGAAACCTGCGGTGTTGGCTCCGGTCATCACTCCCATTCGAGTGCTCCCTTCTTCCATTCATAGGCAAAGCCGACGGTCAGCACGCCAAGGAACAGCATCATCGACCAGAAACCGGCCATGCTCAGGTCCTTGAACGCGACGGCCCAAGGGAACAGGAAAGCGATTTCGAGGTCGAAAATAATGAAAAGGATCGACACGAGGTAGAACCGGACGTCGAACTTCATGCGCGCATCGTCAAAGGCGTTAAAGCCACACTCGTATGCGCTGACCTTTTCGGGGTCGGGGTTGCGAACGGCGATAATGGCTGCTGCGAGGATCAGTACGATCCCGAGGCCGATTGCGACCGCCAGAAAGATGATAATGGGGAGGTATTCCCGTAGCATCTCTTCCACGCGTGGCTCCTTTCCTGCGATAGACGCATTCACTGGCTGCTATGCTTGGCCTGCTTCTTACGCCTGCCCCCTCAAAGGGTCAACACAGACAGGCACTTATTCATAAAGTCGAATGTTGAAAAATCCCTTTGTGTACATAAGTACACCGGATTTTTTTCCGCACGCCAGAGATGTGGTCACTTTGTCCATGCCGCAGGGCGGCGTTCAAAGAAGGCCGCGATTCCCTCGAACGACTCGTCAGTGGACCAGATTTCCGCCAAAGCTGTAACAGAAACATCGATTTGCGCGGCATCCGCCCCGCCCCCGAGTTCCCGCACCAGCGCCTTGGCGCGGGCCACGGCCATCGGCGAAGCCAAGAGGTAAGGTGCCACTTCGGCCTCGACTACCTCGTCCAGATTTTCAAGCGAAACCACACGGGAAAGTAGTCCCAGACGCTCTGCCTCGGCCGCACCAAAAAGACGGCCCTGAAAAAAAACTTGCCGCGCACGGGCCGCACCCATGCGAGCGATAACATATGGACCGATGGTCGCGGGGATCAAACCGAGCTTGACTTCGGTAAGCCCCATTTGGATGTGATCCGCCCCGATCGCGCAGTCACAGACCGAAGCCAACCCCACGCCGCCCCCAAACGCGTTCCCCTGAAGCCGTCCGATCAGCGGTTTGGGCAAACGGTCCAGCGCCATCAACATATCGGCAAGCCTGCGTGCTTCGCTCATTCTGGTGGCAGAGTCGGCGGCCATCTGGTCGCGCATCCAGCCCAGATCCCCGCCCGCGCAAAAGGATTTCCCCTCGGCGGCCAGAATCACGACGCGGACGGAATCATCTGCCCCCAGCGTTTCGGCCGCATAGCGCAATTCATCCATCATGAGCGCCGACATGGCATTATGTTTGTCAGTGCGGGTCAGCCAGATCGTGGCGACGCCGCGGTTGTCATGGTCAATGCGAAGGGTCTCAGGCATCGGGGGTTCCTCTGATCTGGCGGGCGTATGCGGCGGCTTTGGTCAGGATGTCGGGGTTCAGGCCGGTGTTCAGGCCCAGTTCGGTCAAACGGGTATGCACAGCCTCGGTCGCCACATTGCCCGCCGCGCCGGGGGCATAGGGGCAACCGCCCAAGCCGCCCACCGCCCCGTCGAACACGCGCAACCCTTTGTCGAGGGACACCTCGATATTCGCCAGCGCCCTACCCGCGGTGTCATGATAATGACCCGCCAGTTTGTCCGCAGGCAGAACCGCCAGAACCGCGTCCAGCATCTGCCCCAGACGCGCGGGCTGCGCCTGCCCGATGGTGTCCCCCAATGACACCTCATAGCACCCCAGCGCCGCCAAACGCTCGGCCACGCGGGCCACGGCGGCAGGGTCAATTTGTCCGTCATAGGGGCAATCGGTCACACAACTGACATAGCCGCGCACCGGCAGACCCGCCAAACGCGCAGCCTCGGCGACGGGCGCAAAGCGGTCAAAGCTCTCGTCGATGGTGCAATTCAGGTTAGCTTTGGAAAACCCCTCGGACGCCGCTGCGAAAATAGCAATCTCGTCTGCACGGGCGGCGATTGCGCCCTCCAGCCCCTTCATGTTGGGGGTCAGCGCGGCATAAGAAATCCCCTGCCCCCGCGTTATCCCCGCCAGCACATCGGCACTGTCCGCCATTTGCGGCACCCATTTCGGGCTGACAAAGCTGGCAACTTCGATCCGCCGGAACCCTGCCTGTGACAGCAAGTCCACCAGCGCAATCTTTTCCGCTGTCGGGATGAGCCGCTTTTCATTCTGCAACCCGTCCCTTGGCGCGACCTCAAACATCTCGACCCGTTCCATTCCGCCCTCCCCCGAGCCCCCTGGATGCGGGTAATTGAACACATGTTCACTTAACTCCGCAACCAGTTTCTAGACTGACCCCACGTTTCCCCGATTTACGAATACACATTCATATGTTTCTATTTCTATGGGAGGATTTCACATGACCAGATTTTTGATCGCAGCAGCCCTGACCGCCTGCGCCACCGCAGCCCTGTCCAGCGAGGATATCGCGGACCAATACCCGCAGTCCGATCTCTACTCGAAACCGGTCGAGGTGATCCCCCATGTGTTTTCCGCCATCGGGGCGACCGCTCCGCCGACCTATGAAAACTCGGGCCACAACAACAACCTATCGTTCATCGTGACGGACGAAGGGGTCGTGGTGATCAATGGCGGCGCGTCCTATCGGCTGGCCAAGGCGTTGCATGAGGAAATCAAGGCCGTCACCGACCAGCCCGTCGTCCTGGTGATCAATGAAAACGGCCAAGGCCACGCGATGCTGGGGACTTCCTATTGGGCCGAGCAAAACGTGGACATTCTGGCCCATGTGGACGCGATCGAGGCATTCACCAAAGAGGCTGACTTCATCCTGCAAGGCATGGAGCGCTATAACAAGGACAAGGAAGATGGCACCACCATCGCCCCACCCACCCGCAGCTTTACCGACCGCGAGGTCGTGTCATTGGGGGCCGTAGACATAGAGGTTCTGCACCTAGGCCCCGCCCATGATCCGGGCGATACGCAGGTCTGGATTCCCCAGTGGGGCATCATGATCGCGGGGGATATCGCGTTCCACGAACGGATGCTGCCGATCTTTCAGGGGACCTGCACCAAGTGCTGGATCGAGACGTGGGAAACCAAGCTGGAGCCGCTGGCACCCACCTATGTGATCCCCGGTCACGGGCACCCGACCAATCTGGATCAGGTGCGCCGCTATACCCGCGACTACCTCGTGGACCTGCGGGAAAAGATCGGCGCCCATATTGATGAGGGCGGCGATCTGGCTGGTGCCTATTACGTGGATCAGGAGCGGTGGCGGACCCTCGATACTTTCGAGGAACTGGCCACCAAAAACGCGGGCCGCGTCTATGAGGAGATGGAGTGGGAATAACCCACTCCGTTACCCCTTGGCGATGACACCCGCGGCGGCGGCTACGGCCCCGCCGGTATGGGGAATTTGCAGGGCCTGAAGGCCCGCTTCCATCACACCGATCACGCCCATCATCCCGTGAGCGTTCAGATGCCCCATGTGACCCACGCGGAAGAACCCGTGCCACGCGGGATCGCCCATTTCGACCATCCCCAGACCGATGCCAAGGGTCACGCCCGCATTCGCCGCCACCCAGTCGCGCAGGGCAGTCGCATTCGGGCTGCCAAGACGCAGCGACGTCACCGCGCGGCTCCGGCACGCGGGATCGGCGATATTCAACTCCATCGGGCCGTCCTTCCCCCAGACATCCGCAGCAGCCCAAAGGGCGCGGGCCAGCACGTCGTGGCGGCGCCAGATGGCTTCCAGCCCCTCTTCCTTCATCATGTCCAGCGCGGCACGCAGGCCAAACAGATGGTGGGTCGGCGCGGTGCCGCCAAAGAATTCATAGAACGCCTCGGGGAAAGCACGCGCGCTCCAGTCCCAGTAAGGAGAGATCGCCTTCATCCCCTCGTGGGCGGCCTGCGCCTTGGGCGAGAAGAACACGAACGCCATGCCGGGTGGGGTCATCAGACCCTTCTGGCTGGCGGTGATCGCCAGATCGACGCCCCATGCGTCCATCTCGAACCGATCACAGCCCATGGACGCCACGCAATCGGCCCACAGCATCGCCGGATGGCCCAGATCGTCCATCAGCTTGCGCAGCGCCGGAATGTCGTTCAGCACCGAGGACGAGGTGTCCACGTGGGTGGCCAGAACGGCCTTGATCTTGTGATCCTTGTCAGCCTCCAGCGAACGGGCGATGACCTGCAGGTCCATCGGGGCACGCTTGCCGAAATCCAGCAGTTCGACCTCAATCCCCATGCGGTTCGCGTATTCGGCCCAACCGTGGCCGAACCGCCCACAAGACGGGACCAGCACCTTTTCCCCCGGCGCGATGGTGTTGGCGAGCGCAGCCTCCCAAACGCCGTGACCATTACATATATACATGGCAACGTGGTGCTGGGTGCCGGCGACCCACTTCAGATCGGGGACCAGACCAGCAGTCAGCTCCACCAGCGCGCCCTCGTAAATATTGGGCGCGGGCTGGTGCATGGCCTGCAAAACGCGATCCGGCATGATCGAGGGACCAGGGATAGCAAGGTGGGAACGACCGTTCGCAAGACTCATGACAGGCTCCGTATAATTGT
>CAXQKF010000389.1:0-21534 GCA_964224285.1 Donghicola sp.
TTTTCCGCCAGATCGTGGCCATAGGCCGCGTCGTCGGCAACCAGAACCTTGGCCGCACCGTCCAGAGCAGCCGCAGCCGCGCCTGCATCGGCAACACCTTCGCCAGCCACCAGAATGGTCACATCGCCCATCGCCTTGGCGGCGGTCAGGGCCTTTGCGGTTGCGTCAACGGCCAGTGCGCCGCCAGCAACTTCTGCGATCAGAAGAACAGCCATTATACAGCTCCTGCTTCTTTGAGTTTCGCCACAAGCTCGTCAACCGAACCAACCTTGATGCCGGCTTCACGCGCCGCGGGCTCACCGGTTTTCACGATGGTCAGGCGGGGAGTGGTGTCGACGCCGTAATCCGCAGCTGTCTTCTCATCCAAAGGCTTCTTCTTTGCCTTCATGATGTTGGGCAGCGACGCATAGCGCGGCTCGTTCAGACGCAGGTCCGCGGTGATGACTGCGGGCAGCTTGACGCTGATGGTCTGCAGACCGCCATCCACTTCACGGGTGACTTTGGCCGCGTCGCCGTCAATCTCGACTTCCGAGGCAAAGGTCGCCTGACCCCAACCCAGCAGAGCCGACAGCATCTGGCCGGTCGCGTTCATGTCGTTGTCGATGGCCTGCTTGCCGCAGATCACCAGACCGGGAGCTTCTTCCTCGACGATTTTTGCGAGGATTTTCGCAACAGCCAGAGGCTCGATGTCGGTGTGGACATCATCCGCTGCGGTCACGAGGATCGCACGGTCCGCGCCCATCGCCAGAGCAGTGCGCAGGGTTTCCTGGCTCTGCTTCACACCGATCGAGGCCACAACGATCTCGTCAGCTTTGCCGGCTTCCTTCAAACGGATCGCCTCTTCGACGGCAATCTCGTCGAAGGGGTTCATCGACATCTTTACGTTGGCGAGATCGACACCCGAACCGTCCGCTTTTACGCGAACCTTCACGTTGTAGTCGATCACGCGTTTGACAGGCACCAATACCTTCATTTGCGTGTCTCTCCCATTGAGTTCACGGACACTGAACCGTGCCCTTATCCCGTTCGTCTCGGACTTGATAACGATTCAAATCAGCCCGAAACAGAGCAAAAACGTCACGTTAGCGCCATCGGACGCCGCGTTTCAGATGATTTATGCTGCAGCGCAGTCCCCAAAGCGAGATGTCCCATGGTCCCATGCGACGAATCTGCCCAGTCTGCTGCTTTCTGCTTTGCCTAGATACTCATCATCACCGACCGCACCAAAGGCGCCGCGATCACCGGTTGGCGCCCGGCACCCACAGAACATCACCCGCACCGTTCTGGTTCGCAGCCCGCGACGCCACAAAGAACCAGTCGCTCAGACGGTTCAGATATTTGACCGCAGCGGGGTTCACCTCTTCGACACCAGACAGTTCAACTGCCAGACGTTCGGCCCGCCGCGCAACGGTGCGGCACACATGCAGGTGCGCTGCCAGAGCACTCCCGCCCGGCAGGACAAAGCTGCGCAGAGGGGCCAAATCGGCGTTCATCTCGTCAATCTCGGCCTCCAGCCGCGAGACCTGAGCATCAATCATCCGCAGCGGCGGATATTCGGCCTCGGCATCTTTGGCCATGTCAGGACGGCACAGATCCGCCCCCAGATCGAACAGGTCGTTCTGGATACGCATCAGGCATTCATCCATGACGCCCTCGGCATGCAGACGCGCGACGCCGATCACGGCATTCAACTCGTCCGAAGTGCCATAGGCCGTCACCCGCAAGGAATGCTTGGCCACACGGCTGCCATTGCCAAGCGCGGTTTCACCCGCATCACCGGTTTTCGTGTAGATTTTGTTCAGAACAACCATCACTGCCCTCCGAATTTATGACGGATGTAAACGAAGCCGACGATCAGGATCACCGCCACGAACTGGGCCGCAACACGGTACTGCATGATGCGGTTGGCGTGTTTGCGATTGAACTCGCCGCCCTTGGCGAAACTCCCGATCCCGAACATCAGGATTCCCAGAACGATCAAGCACGCGATCGCGACGACGTAAAACAGTGGATCATTGGCCATAGCTGGTTCCTTTGCGGTTTCCCCGCAGATAGGCGGTTTGCGTCAAAAAGCGAACACGCATTTTGCCTCAGCCTCCCGAAGTCACCCTATCCAGAAGCCGCGTCGGCAGGATACGCCGAAGAACATTGCCGATATAGGTCGGGGTCGTCACGAAATACCGAGGGTGGGGGTTTTCCGCCTCGAGCGCATGGATCAGCTTCTTGGTCACGGCACTGGCGGGCAGTTCGAATTTGTCTGGCCCGCGGTCTTCGTACAGGCGTTTGCGCAGCTGGCTGCGGTACTGGTCAGCGCGAGGCGAATTCTCCCAGTCGATCCATTTCTCGAACTTGGGGATCGCGTTCTGCCGGATTTTCGAGGTGATCGGACCCGGCTCGATCAGGATCACATGGATGCCGCTGCCGCGCATCTCGAGGCGCAGCACGTCGGTCAGCCCCTCCATGGCGAACTTGCTGCTGACATAGGCCCCGCGCCAAGGCATCGCGACGAGCCCCAGTACCGAGGAACAGTTCACGATCCGCCCGTGGCCTTGCTTGCGCATGATGGGCAGGACCAGTTGGGTCAGGTCATGGGGGCCAAAGAGGTTGGTCTGGAACAGCTCTTCCAACCCACCGCGCGGCAAATCCTCTACCGCACCGGGCAGCGCGAATGCGCCGTTGTTATACAGCGCGTCCAACGTCCCGCCCGTCGCCTCTAGCACCTCTGCCAAGGCAGCGCGGATCGAGGCAGGATCGGCATAATCCAACTGCGGCGCTTCGAAGCCCTCGGCCTGCAGGCGCTCGCAATCCTCGGGCTTGCGGCAAGACGCAAAGACCCGCCACCCCCGCGCCCGTAGGTCATGAGCAGCGGCATACCCGATGCCGCAGGAACTGCCTGTGATCAAAATAGAACGTGCCGCCATGTAACCTCCAAAACTTGGCGGCACCATGACGGCACGCTCCGAGGGAATCAATGTGTGGTTTACTGGGCAGCTTCGCTAACAAGCCAGTCCGCTATCCACCCGATGCGACCTGTTGATACAACCTGCAATTTCAGCCAGCCGTTTCCTGGTGTTTGCAAAACTTCGACCTCGTCACCGGCACCTAGACTGGAGACGACGCTGTACTGGGTGCCCGGACCCTGACGCATGTTCACGCGGCGTCCGGTCACCTTACGAATATCAAGGGTAGACACCGATGCACCGGTGGTAGCTGTTTCGACGGCCACAGCGGGCATGACGGTCGCGTCAACGACGGTGATTTCGCGCATCATTGCAGGGCTGTCCGCCGGAACTTCCATGCTGGCCAGAGTAATATCGACCTGTTCTTTCGCCTCAGGCTTACGTTTTCCCATCTCTGGAAGATCCGGAACGAGAGTTTCAGCTGGTACGATTTTCAAGGGACTTAGGGGCTGCACCTCGGTTTTGGCTACTTGCGGCTGGAACTCGCTCCCACCGCTTAACTCGTAAAGAGCAAATGCCAAAAATGCAAAAGTCACGACGATTAAGCGCCACATTGTCAATTTACCTAGATTTAATAAAATGTAAAAATTTAACTCAGAATACCTGAAAACGTTCCACTTTTCTCGCAGATATTTTTTACAGATTCACTGCGTGAATTCCTGACCTCTATCGAATTCTCGGCGCTTTACCGTCCCTCGGCGGCGCTGTACTACATCTGTCATGAGCGATATCGACGACGACACAACACCAGAGCAGCCCCGTTCCTCGACCGAGCCTTTGCGCCGGGCGCTGGGGTCGCGGTACCTGCAATATGCGCTGTCTACCATCATGCACCGGGCCCTGCCCGATGCCCGTGATGGCCTGAAGCCTGTGCACCGCCGCATCCTGTATGCGATGCGGGAACTGCGGCTCAGCCCCAACGGGCGCTTCCGCAAATCCTCCAAGATTTCGGGCGACGTGATGGGCAACTATCACCCCCACGGGGATGGCGCGATCTATGACGCGATGGCCCGACTGGCGCAGGATTTCAACGTCCGCTACCCGCTGGTCGATGGTCAGGGCAACTTTGGCAACATCGACGGGGACAACCCCGCGGCGAGCCGATACACCGAAGCCCGTCTGACCGCCGCCGCCGAAGCCCTGCTGGAGGGGCTGAACGAAGACGCCGTCGATTATCGCGACAACTATGATGGCACGCTGCAGGAACCTGTTGTACTGCCCGCAGCCTTCCCGAACCTGCTGGCCAACGGCGCCAGCGGTATCGCGGTGGGCATGGCGACGAACATCCCGCCCCACAACATCGACGAACTGGTCGCGGCATCGCTGCACCTGATCAAATCGCCCGATGCGCGGGACGAAACCCTGCTGAACTATGTGCCCGGACCGGACTTCCCGACTGGCGGCATCATCGTCGAGCCCAAGGAAAACATCCTCAAGGCCTACGAGACCGGCCGTGGATCGTTCCGCCTGCGCTGCAAGTGGGAGGTCGAGGATCTGGGTCGTGGCACCTGGCAGATCGTGGTCACCGAGATCCCCTATCAGGTCGCCAAGTCCAAGCTGATCGAGAAAATCGCAGAGGTCATCCAGACCAAGAAGGTTCCCCTTCTGGCCGATGTGCGTGACGAGTCTGCGGATGACGTGCGTCTGATCCTCGAACCGCGCTCCAAGAACGTCGATCCGGAAATGCTCATGGGCATGATGTATCGCAACAGTGATCTGGAAATCCGGTTCAGCCTGAACATGAACGTGCTGATCGACGGCGTGACGCCCAAGGTCTGCTCGCTCAAAGAGGTTCTGCGCGCGTTTCTGGACCACCGCCGCGACGTGCTGCAACGCCGGTCGCGTCACCGTCTGGCCCAGATCGACAAGCGTTTGGAAGTCTTGGAAGGCTACATCATCGCCTTCCTCAACCTCGACCGCGTGATCCAGATCATCCGGACCGAGGATGACCCCAAGGCCGTTATGCTGGCCGAAGATTGGGGTGGCGGCGTCTTCCTGAACGAAAACCAGGTCGAAGCGATCCTCAACATGCGCCTGCGCAGCCTGCGCAAGCTCGAGGAGATGGAGCTTCGCAAAGAGCGTGATGATCTGCGCCTTGAACGCGAAGGTCTGATCGAGCTGCTGGGTAGCGATGAACTTCAATGGGCCCGCATTGCCGAACAGCTGCGCGATGTGCGCAAGGAGTTCGGCAAGAAGACCGCCCTTGGTGCCCGCCGCACCCAGTTCGCCGAAGCGACCGAGATCGAAGAAGTCCCGCTGGAGATGATGATCGACCGCGAGCCGATCACCGTTGTCTGCTCGAAAATGGGCTGGATTCGCGCGATGAAGGGGCACATTGCCCTCGATAGCACGCTCAAGTTTAAGGACGGTGACGAAGGGCGTTTCGTGTTCCACGCGGAAACAACCGATCGTCTGCTGGTTCTGGGCACCAATGGCCGCTTCTACACTGTTTCGGCAGCGAACTTGCCTGGCGGGCGCGGCATGGGTGAACCCCTGCGCCTGATGGTGGACCTGCCGAACGACGTGGAAATCGTGGACCTGTTCATCCACAAACCCGGTCGCAAACTGCTGCTGGCCTCCAGCGCCGGTGATGGCTTCATCGCCCCCGAGGATGATCTGGTCGCACAAACCCGCAGCGGCAAACAGGTGCTGAACGTCAAAGGCGACGTCCGCGCCAAGATCTGCAAGGCCGTCGATGGCGATCACGTGGCCGTCGTGGGCGAAAACCGCAAGGTTCTGGTCTTTGCGATCGAAGAACTGCCCGAGATGTCCCGCGGCAAGGGCGTCCGCCTGCAGAAGTACAAGGATGGCGGGCTGTCAGATGCCAGCACCTTTACGCTGGCAGACGGTCTGTCGTGGAAAGATCCCGCAGGCCGCACCCGCACAGAGAACGACTTGGCGGAATGGATCGGCAAACGGGCGACCGCAGGGCGCATGGCCCCGCGCGGCTTCCCCCGGGACAACACATTCACCTAATAATGCGGCGCCCTCGGGCGCCGTTTTCGTTTCAGCGACCCAACTCTTTCAGCATCGCGATCAGGGTCTTCGCCCCCTGCTCCAGCACCTCGGGCACAAAAGCAGTGTAGCCCAGAACCAATCCCTGCCGCGGCTCTGGCTGCGTGCTGTAGGCCGACAGCGCGCGAATGGTCAGGCCAACCTTTGCCCCTGCCGCGGCGATCACCGTGTCATGAACACCCTTCATCCGAGGGCCCAATGTACAGCACAGATGCATTCCGGCATCTTCGGCGGGCGCGATGATCCAGTCCTCGTGGCCTGCCAAAGCACTCCGCAGCACCTCTTGGCGTTTGGCGTAGGTCCGGCGCATCCGGCGCAGGTGGGTCGAGAACCCTCCGCTCTCCATGAAGCCCGCCAAAGCAGGTTGCGGCACGACAGAGGCCCGCGCTCCCGTCTCTGCCATCGCGCGGAACAGACCGGGCAAAGTGTGCTCCGGCGCAACCAGATAGCCCAACCTCAGGGCCGGACTCAGCAGTTTGGAAAAGCTGCCCAGATAGAACACACGCCCTGCCCGATCCAGACCGGCCAAGGCAGGCAGGGGCTGCCCGCGATACCGGAATTCGCCGTCATAGTCGTCCTCGATGATCCAAGCGTTCGACTGACTGGCCCACTCCAGCGCCGCTGCCCGCCGCGCCAAAGGCAGCGTCGCGCCCGTGGGGTACTGCCGTGACGGGGTCAGAACCGCCAGCTTGGCGCCATCGGTTGGGGCGTTCGCGATGTCCAGCCCTTCGCCATCCACCGGACAAGCACGGACCTTCATTCCGGCACGGATCAGAGCCGCGCGCATGGGGGCAAAGCAGGGGTCTTCGATCAGCACCGGATCGCCAGCCGCCAAGAAGGCTCGCGTGATCAACTCGAACCCTTCGGTCGCGCCAGACGTGATCACCACCTGCTCTGGCCGCGCCTGAATGCCGCGCCACGCGGACAAATGCGCCGCGATCTGCGCGCGCAAGGGCATCCACCCCATCGGGTCCGGCACGCCAGTCAACGCAGGGTGGGGATAGCGCCATGTCCGCTCCAGATGCCGCGCCCATTCGACATGGGGGAAGCTCTCCAGATCCGGCAGCGCGGGCTGGAAGGGGCGCAACGGCGGCGGCGGGGGCGCGGGTGGCGTGCGCAGTTTCTCTGGCGGCAAGGCATGCATGTCGGGCAGGTCATCCACCACATAGGTGCCTGCCCCGCGCCGCGTTTCCAGATAGCCTTCGGCAATCAGCTGATCAACTGCGGTCAGCACTGTGATCCGAGAGATCGAGAGCTCTGCCGCCAACATCCGGCTGGCTGGCAACCGTGCACCGGGGGCGGCCTTGCCCGCTTGGATCATGTCGCGCAACGCCTCGGCCAGTTGGACATGCAGAGGCGATGCGGCGTCCCGGTCCAGCGACAGAGCAAACAGGGCTGCCTGAAAATTGGATATGTTATGTGCAGATTTATTGGTCATTTCGATAGGGCCAATATCGCGCTATTCCGCAGGCAACAAGATAGGAATGACCCAATGACCCCCACAGACCGCACCCGCCTGCGCCGCGAGCACCAGCGCGGCAGCTATGACCCCCAATCCATCTACGACGTGCTGGACGCAACGCCCCAATGCAGCGTCGGCTACGTGATCGATGGCAAACCCTACGTCACGCCGACTTTCCACTGGCGCGAAGGCAACCATGTCTACTGGCACGGCAGTTCCGCCAGCCGGATGATCCGCAAGGCCACAGATGCCGAAGTCTGCCTGAGCGTCCAGATCATCGACGGTTTCGTCATGGCACGCTCGGCCTTTCACCACTCGGCCAACTATCGGTCGGCGACCGTGTTCGGCCGTGCCTTCAAAGTCCCCGAAGAGGAGAAAGCCGCGCGGCTCGATGCGTTTGTGGAACATCTCTGGCCGGGCCGGACCGAAATCCTGCGCCCCATGCAGCCCCAAGAGATCAAGGCAACCACAATTCTCGGCCTCGAAATCACCGAAGCCAGCGCCAAGGCCCGCAGTGGTCCGCCCATCGACGATGACGCGGATTATGACCTACCGATCTGGGCTGGCGTGATCCCCACGACCCAAGTTGTCGGCGCTCCGATTGCGGACCCGCGCAACTTGCCTGACCTTTCGGCACCCGATCACATCGTTAATTTCGCGCCTTATCCTACGTCAAAGTGATTTTTGTTGAAACATCTGGCACAATGGGCGCGTTAACCACTCAAGCGGGCCAACGCGGCCCCAAAAAGGAATGTGTTTGATGTTTAAAGAATTCCAAGACTTTATTGCCCGCGGCAACGTGATGGACATGGCTGTCGGTATCATCGTTGGCGCGGCCTTCACTGCGATTGTCCAGTCGATTGTGGCCGATTTGATGAACCCGATTATTGCGCTGTTTACCGGCGGGATCGATTTCTCGGGCTGGTTCTATTCGCTGGATGGCAACGAATACGCTTCGCTCGAAGCAGCCAAAGAAGCAGGCGCACCCGTCTTTGCCATCGGCAGCTTTGTCATGGCCGTGATCAACTTCCTGATTATCGCTTTCGTCGTCTTCATGATGGTCAAAGGCGTGAACCGGATCAAAGAGTCGGCAGCGAAGAAAGAGGAAGAAGTCGCCAAACCCGAGGAGAAGCCCGTCACTCCGCCGGATGTCGAACTTCTCATGGAAATCCGCGATTTGCTGAAGAAATAAAAAAGGGGCCGGTTCGACAGAACCGGCCCTTAGTCTTTGGAGCGGTCGGGAGGACCGTCAAAGTCGGTGAACATCATGCAGGGGCGAAACACAAAGGGGCCTGCAACCGGAACCCGTTTCGCCAGCACGCCCCTTACTACCAAGGAATGACGGCACATCGGTTCGAATTCGCTGTACCCTGCCCCCAAAATACGGCAGTTTCTTCGCCTATTCTGAAAATTGACGCAAGAATCTGGATCAGATGACACTCGACCCGACCGATCGCCGCATCCTACACACCCTGCAACGCCGTGGACGCATCTCGAATGCCGAACTGGCAGAGGCCATCCACCTGAGCGCATCGGCCTGCCACCGCCGCGTGCAGCGGCTGGAAGAAGACGGCTACATCAAGGATTACGTTGCCCTGCTGGACGCCCGCAAAATGGGCGTGCCTGCGACGGTCTTCGTCGAGATCACCCTGCAAACACAGGCTGACGAGGTGCTAGAGGCATTTGAAACCGCCGTGGGCCGCGTGCCCGAGGTGCTGGAATGTCACCTGATGGCGGGCAAAGCGGACTACATCCTCAAGGTCGTTGCCGAAAACACCGAAGACTTCGCCCGCATCCACCGTCAGTACTTGACCCGCCTACCGGGCGTCGCACAAATGCAGAGCTCGTTCGCCCTGCGGACGGTGTTCAAGACCACCGCCCTGCCGGTTTAATCACCTTTGCCACGCCACCAACGGCGCAGGCGCGCGCCGATGCCGTTGGAATAGGTGTCCACGGGCTGCATCCGGTCCTCGTCGCTGTCGAACACGGGGTCCAGACGGCGCGCCTTGAACCGCTTCCAGCGGGCAAAGATCGCCAGAAACACCACCGCCAGAACGATCAGGATGATGATCGAGGTCCACGGGATGATCCGCACATCGGGGCCTGAAACGGCCTTGAGGCTGGTTGCGTTCGGGTAGATCGAGATGAACTCGTTCCGCCAGCCATAGTGGCGGATCGCAACCCAAGTGGGGTTCGCGGAATTGCTCTTGGAGATCAGATCACTTGCCCGCGCCTGCAGGTTTGCGGTGTCGAATTTGAAGTAAGGCGGCCAGCCCCAACCGGTGTCCTCGTTCCGATAGATCATCGGTTCGCCATCCTCGCGGAAGGCCTGAATAAAGAACACATCGCGCGAAGCCGACAGGGCCTGCTGCTCTGTCTCGGGCGAGGCCCAGAAGTACTGGCTCAGATTGGTGAAGTCCTGCCGCTTCTCGTAGGTGTCGGTGATGCGGACAATGTCCGTCTGTGGCAGCGTGTAATGCAGGAACCCGGCCACAAGCACCCAGAATACAATGGTAATCGTCCAACGAATGTAGGCCATGTCAGAGCCTCCGGAAATGTCTTTGGCGCCACACTGACGGTCAGGGACGCCAAAGTCCAGTGGGGTTAGCCCACCACGTTGGTCTCGGGACCATAGGGATAGCCGGTGATGTTTTCCGCGCCATCCTCGTTGATGACCAGAATATCATGCTCGCGATATCCGCCCGCGCCGGGCTGGCCGTTCGGGATGGTCAGCATCGGCTCCATGCTGATCACCATGCCCGGCTCCAGAACGGTGTCGATATCCTCGCGCAGCTCCAGCCCTGCCTCGCGGCCATAGTAGTGGGACAACACCCCGAAAGAGTGCCCGTAGCCAAAGGTCCGGTACTGCAGCAAATCCCTCTCGGCAAAAAAGGCGTTGATCTGATGGGTGACCTCGGCACAGCTGACACCCGGTTTGAGCAGGGACATCCCGTATTCATGGGCAGCCACGTTGGCCTCCCAGATTTTCAAGCTGGCGGGGTCCACTTCCTGCACGAACAACGTCCGCTCCAGCGCGGTGTAGTATCCGGAGATCATCGGGAACGTGTTCAGCGACAGGATATCCCCACGCTCCAGCACGCGCCCCGTCACAGGGTTATGCGCGCCGTCCGTGTTGATCCCCGACTGGAACCAGACCCAAGTGTCCCGATATTCCGCATCAGGGAAGCGCTTGGCGATCTCAAGTTCCATGGCATCGCGTCCCGCCATTGCGACATCAATCTCGCGCACACCGGCCTTGATCGCATCACGAATGGCATAGCCGCCCACATCAGCGACCTGCGCCCCATGCCGGATCAAAGCAATCTCGGCGGGCGACTTGTGGAACCGTTGCTTCATGACAGCGGCGGCAATCGGCACGACCGACCCGGGCTGCAGGAACCCGCGCAGCTTCTCCATCCCCTGCAGGGTCAGGTGGTCCTCTTCATAGCCCACCGCTTTGCCCGCGCCGGACAACTGCGCGATCGTTCGCCAGAAGTTATCGCGCTGCCAATCCGTATAAGTGATGTTGTCTCCATAGCAACGACGCCAAGGCTGACCGGCATCAATCCCTGCGCTAACGGTCACGCTCGTCTCGGGCGTGACCACCAACCCGTAGGGCCGCCCGAACGAGCAATAGAGAAAGCCGGAATAATACGCGATCGAGTGCATCGACGTGAACACAGCCACATCCACCCCCAGATCGGCCATGATCCGGCGCAGTCCGGTCAAACGGGCCTCGTACTCTTCGGCAGCAAAAGGCAGAACGGCTTCGCTGCCGTTGTGAAAGCGGTAATTTTCGGGACGGTCCAATTCAGACCTCCTTTTCATCAAAAGAAGGTCCCGGCGTACAGGACGGACAAGCGCATTTTCAGGGGCGACGCCATCGCCCCGCGCTAGGCCAGAGATTGCCAGATTCTATCGCCCTGACAAGAGCCTAAACGCGCAGCCCGATCAATTTGCGCAGGACGGCGAAAACACCCTCACACCCTGCAGCTTCTTTTTGCAAAAAATACTCAAGTGCGCGCCGGTCGCCTCAAAGATTGTCCTCGACACGGAAGCCCTGCGGGATGCCATCGCGCCCCTCCAGCACCAGATCCGCCATCACACGTGCCACGCCCGGTGCCATCCCAAACCCGATCTTGAAACCACCATTCGCAACAAACTGCCCTTCGGCATCCGGCAAAGCCCCGAGCATCGGCGCTCGGCTCTTCGCCCGGGGTCGCACCCCCGCCCACCGCGCCAAAACAGGCGCATCCGCCAACTCCGGCAAAGCAGCCCGCGCCCGCCCGATCACCGCCTCCAGCTGATCATCCACGGTGTCCGGCGCATCAAACTCCCGCTCGCTCGTTGACCCAACCGCCACCGTCCCATCCGCGTGGGGCACGATGTGCAAGCTGTCCGCATAGAGCTGCGGCAACCCGCTCCGATCCAGATCGAACAAAGCCGCCTGCCCTTTGACACCGTTCCCCACAGACTTCCCATACTGCTCGGACATGGCCTTCAGCCCCCACCAGCCGGTCGCGTGCACAACAGCACCTTCGTCAGGGCCCTCCGCCACGATCTCTCCGCCTTTGGCCCGTATCGCCGCGACCAGAGCATCGCAGGCCTGCCGCGGATGCATCCGCCCGCTGAGCGTATCGTGGATCAAATACCCAGTCGCAGACACAGGCGCCCAGTCCCCGGCCTCTGCCACAGGGATCACACGCCAAACGGCCTCGCCTTCCCACAGCTCCGCCGCAGACACTTCCCGCGCCTTGGCCAATCCCAAAGCCCGCTCATCCGCAATCGGCTGCAATCGCCCGTCCCGCGCATACCCCGCCGACAGCCCGCCAGCCTCTTCGACCTCTGCCCAGAAATCGCCCGCTGCCAGCAACGACCGGAACTGAAAGTCCTTTTTTGCATTCCAGTTCTCTGGCGTATGCGGCGCCAGCGCCCCTACAATGCCACCAGAACTCCCTGCCCCTGGCCCGAAAGGATCAATGACCCGCACCTTGGCGCCGCGCCGCACACATTCCCATGCGATCGCCAAACCAAAGGCCCCCGCCCCGTACACTGTGATTTCGGCCATTGCCAAAACTCCGCCTACCCGCCAATTCTCAGCTATTGCCCCCTCGCTAAAGGATTTTTCCATGCAGAGCCAGAATGCTGCCGATCTGGATTGGCGCGATGGCACGATCCCAGTGTCCCGCCAGTTCGACGATCCCTACTTTTCGATCGAAAACGGCATGGCTGAAACGGCCTATGTGTTCCTCCAGGGCAACGGCCTGCCCGACCGCTTTGGTCCCGATTTTCACATTGCGGAACTGGGATTTGGCACCGGGTTGAACCTGCTCATGGCCCTGTCGCTCTGGCGCAGATCTGGCCAGTCAGGCCGCCTCCGCTTTACCACGTTCGAGGCCTTCCCAATGACACAACCCGATATGCTTCGGGCACTTGCGGCGTTCCCAGAGATCATACCTCTGGCCGAAGAATTCGCAGAGCACCTCGGCAAACCCAGCTTCGAAACCCGCGACCTGTCCTTCAACATGATCCAAGGCGACGCCCGCCAGACCCTGTCCGAATGGCCCGATGCCGCAGACGCGTGGTTTCTTGACGGTTTCTCTCCGGCCAAAAACCCCGAATTGTGGGAGGCTCCGCTGATGCACGCCGTCGCCGCACGCACCAAACAGGGCGGAACGGCCGCAACCTATTCCGCCGCCGGATTCGTCCGCCGGAACCTGACCGAAGCCGGTTTCTCCGTCGAACGCATCCCCGGCTACGGCCGCAAACGCCACATGACCATCGCCCAGATCCCAGAGGCCAAATGACACAGCAAAACACCCGCCTCGGCATCGGCCTCATGGTGCTGACCACATTCATTTTTGCCGTACAGGATGGCCTGTCACGCCACTTGGCGGAAAACTACAGCGTCTTCATGGTCGTGATGATCCGCTACTGGTTCTTTGCCGCCTTCGTCATCACCATCGCCACACGCAAAGCAGGCGGCCTCCGCGCGGCTGCCGCCACCAGCCAACCACTGGTCCAAGGCTTCCGCGGCCTCCTCCTTGCTTTCGAGATTTGCGTCATGGTGACCGGCTTCGTCTACCTCGGCCTCGTAGAAAGCCACGCGGTCTTCGCCACCTACCCGCTGCTGGTCGCGGCCCTCTCTGGCCCCGTCTTGGGCGAATCCGTCGGCTGGCGCCGCTGGCTCGCCATCGCCATTGGCTTCATCGGGGTGCTGATCATCCTTGAGCCGGGCTTTGGCGTGTTCTCACCCTATGCGCTGATCCCGCTCGCAGCCGCTCTGATGTTTGCCCTCTACGGATTGCTCACCCGCTACGTGGCCCGCAAAGACAGCTCGGCCACCAGTTTCTTTTGGACCGGCACCACGGGCGCAATCGCCATGACCGCCATCGGCGTCTGGTACTGGGAGCCCATGACCACCCCCGACTGGGGCTGGATGATCGCTCTCTGCCTGACAGGCGCAGCGGGCCATTTCACCCTGATCAAATGCTACGAAGTCGCCGAGGCCAGCTCGGTCCAGCCCTTCGCCTACCTGCAATTGGTCTTCGCCTCGACCCTCGGCATTCTGGTGTTCGGCGAAACTATCCGCCTGAACGTCGCCATCGGCGTCGCGATCATCCTCTGCGCGGGGCTTTTCACCCTATGGCGGGCCCAACAGCAGGCACAAAAGAGCTAACCCAGCTTCTTTTTGCTCCAAATACTCAAACCAAGAAACAAAGTGAGCGGCTCTTGGGCCGCTCTCCTTTTTCTAAATTACTGCGCCAGTTCCTGACTGAACGGGATCGGCAAAGGCTCTTTGCCCAACCGCGCCCGATAAATCGGCAGGCTCTCGGTCACGCGCATGACGTAGTTCCGCGTCTCGTTAAAGGGGATCATCTCGACCCAATCCACAACATCAATGGCACCTTTGCGAGGGTCACCAAACTGTTCGATCCACCGAGCCGGACGACTGGGGCCCGCGTTATAGCCCGCTGCCATGAACATCGGATTGTTCCCGAACTCCCGAGACAGCTTGGCCAGATAGGCCGACCCGAGCGTCGCGTTGTAAAACGGCTCTGACAAAAGCGCCCTCTCGCGGAAAGCCACGCCCTTGGCCTCTGCCATGGCCTGCGCGGTCCGAGGCATCAATTGCATCAACCCACGCGCACCGACAGGGCTGACGACCCACGGGTCAAACTCGCTCTCGCGGCGCGCGATGGCCAATGCCCACTCAGGCGCGATGTCCAAGGTCTGACCCGCGATAGGGTGCATCGCGTAATAGGCACGCGGCAGAACGATCCCCCGCGCAGCCGCCTCTTTGCCCACCATCACAGCAAGATGGGGCTCGTCCATCAGCAACATCGCATCGCCCAAAGCAACGAGGTCTGGCTCGGACAGGGTTTCGGCCATCTGGATCACAAACCGCTCGGCCAAGGACCGTTCGTTCGCTGCGATCAGGACCGACGCGGCCTCGAACAGGGACGAATTCACAAAACCCGCACTGCGCCAGCTCGGGTCAGGCTTCCCGCCCTGCAAGGATGCATCGAACGCCATTCCCGCACGCTCTGCCGCGAGCAACCCATAGAAACTGGTCTGCTGCGCCCCAGCTGTCTCAAAGGCAAGTTGCGCCGCTGTCAGATCACCAAGACCTTCATATGCGCGGCCAATCCAGTACCCCGCGCGTCCCTTGGAAATCGGGCTATCGACATTCATCGCCAGAGCCTTGAAATGCTCTAGCGCCTTGGCCGGATCCTGCAAATACCGTAGCGCGATATAGCCCGCGAGCCACTCCAGATCGGCCCAATTCGAACCGCCGGTCAGGTGGTGATTGGCCGCCAGCCGATACGCGACCGAGGGCGTTCCCTCGCGCAATTCACGGCGCACCAGAACTCGACGCAGATACGCCCAATTTTCAGGCTGCCCCAGCAATTCAGCACGTTCAGAGCGCTCGAGCAGCAGATCCCGAGCGCTGTCTGTGTAATTTTTATCGAATCGCCATTTGAAACGATCGTGGCTTAGACCCGCGTCGCCACCTAACTTGTTCGGCACCGCAGCGACCAACGCATCCACGTCGTCTGTGCCTTTCTGAAGCGCGATCCGCGCCGCAGCAAGGGCGCGCCAATCCTCGGAAACCAGCGGCATCATGCGGTCTGCTTCGCCGTAGGCTTCGGCCCACAAAAGCATGTTCATACGGGCGGTGTTGTACTGCCCCAAGAGGCCGGAATACCGCGCCAGAAATGCGTCATGCTCTTCGGCATCCATATCAAGCGTTAGCCACGCCCGTACCAGAATGGCATCTGCCGACGCGCGATCCCCGGAGGCTGTCAGGGCTTCGGCATAGGCTAGCGCTCCGACGCCCGTATCAGGGGTATGTGATTGGAAAAACTGCAAAGTTTGCGCGGCTGTTGCCTGCTCTGCGATGATCTTGTCCGTGCGCTTTTTCAGCAGGGGAATGCCCGGCCAATCGGACCTGCGCGCCAGAAAATCCAGCACCAGATCAGCATTGCCTTCGCCGGACCTCAGGTAGTGCCACAGGACAATGTCGGTCCCGACCTGTCCGTCCTTCTGCGCAAGGGTCAGCGCGCTGGACCAGTCTTTGGAACGGACTGCATCAAGGGCAAGGTCCATCGTGTGCGGCGGACGCAGGTCCGCCAGCGCAACAGTCGGGACCAAGGCCGCGCAGAATACTGCGCTGGTCCACCAACGTTTCAGGGTATGGGTCATGCTGCTCAGCCACTTTTTCCTTTAAACCTACCAGTGATCGCGCAGTTCGCAATTCACAAACTTGGCAAGGCCACGTCGCCTTGGTATGGGGCGCTGCATAGATGCGACCTACAGTGGGTTCGCACAATTATTCTAAAGGAGCGTGTCATGTTCAAAGGATCTATTCCTGCCCTGGTCACGCCGTTCAAGAACGGCGAGCTGGATCTGGAGACCTTGAAGAAACTTGTCGACTGGCACGTTGACCAAGGCAGCCACGGTCTGGTGCCCGTCGGAACCACCGGCGAGAGCCCGACCCTGAGCCACGAAGAGCACGAGACCGTCATCGAAGAGGTTGTCAAAGCAGCCGCAGGCCGCATCCCCGTGATCGCAGGCGCTGGCAGCAACAACACCCGCGAAGGCATCCGTCTGGTGCAGCACGCCGAATCGGTTGGCGCGAACGCTGTTCTGGTTGTCACCCCGTACTACAACAAGCCCACTCAGGCCGGTCTGATCGCCCATTACACCGCCCTGCATGAGGCCTGTGCCCTGCCGATCGTGATCTACAACATCCCCGGCCGCTCGGTCATCGACATGACCCCCGCGACTATGGGTGAACTGGCCAAGCTGCCCCGCATCATCGGCGTCAAAGACGCGACCGGTGACATCAGCCGCGTCAGCAAGCAGCGCATGAGCTGTGGCGCAGACTTCTGCCAGTTGTCCGGCGAGGACGCGACGGCTCTGGGCTTCAACGCGCATGGCGGTGTTGGCTGCATCTCGGTCACTGCGAACGTCGCGCCGAAGCTGTGCTCGGAATTCCAAGAGGCCACTCTGGCCGGCGACTACGCCAAGGCGCTGGAATATCAGGACAAACTGATGCCCCTGCACGAGGCGATCTTTGTCGAACCCGGCGTTGCCGGTGCGAAATACGCGATGTCCAAGCTGGGTGTCTGCAGCGACGAAGTGCGCCTGCCCCTGTTGCCCCTGACCGATGCCACCCGCGCCAAAATCGACGCGGCAATGGCGCACGCCGGTCTGGTTTAACGCTTCTGCGGTTTCGCCTCGCGCCATTGGCCCGAGGCGAGGCCGTCCAGCGACCAATCCCCGATTTTAGCTCTGATCAGCCGCAGTGTGGGATGCCCCACTGCGGCTGTCATGCGTCTAACCTGCCGGGTTTTGCCCTCGGTGATGGTCAGGGCGATCCACGTGTCTGGAATGGACTTGCGGACACGAATCGGCGGGGTGCGTTCCCACAGGCCCTCAGGTGCGTCCATGCGTTCACACCGGGCAGGGCGAGTCAGGCCGTCCTTTAGCTGAACCCCTGCACGCAGGGCGGCAATTGCGGCGTCATCGGGCGTGCCCTCGACCTGCACCCAGTAGGTTTTCGGCATCTTGTTCTTGGGGTCGCTGATCCGCGCCTGCAATTTCCCGTTGTCGGTCAACAGCAGCAGCCCTTCGCTGTCGCGGTCCAGACGGCCAGCGGGATAGACCCCCGGCACCTTGATGTAATCGGACAGGGTCGCCCGCGGCGTACCTGCGTTTCCGCGGTCCGTGAACTGGGTCAGAACGTCGAAGGGTTTGTTGAACAGGATCAGTCGGGTCATGCCAATCGCCTACAGCGGACGGCACACCCATGCAACGCTTCTTGGATTTCGCGCGTTAGGCCCCATATGCGCAGTCTGCCAAGTGTGGACAGCCCCCCAATACCCCTGTAATCAATCGCGACCATGGCCAAAAAACCTGCAAAATCCGACCCGAACTACAAGATCATCGCCGAAAACCGGCGTGCCCGCTTCGATTATGCCATCGAAAGCGATCTGGAGTGTGGCGTTCTGCTGCTCGGGTCCGAGGTGAAGTCTCTGCGTCAGGGTGGCTCCAACATCGCCGAGAGCTACGCCAGCGTCGAGGATGGCGAACTGTGGCTGATCAACAGCTATATCGCCCCCTATGAGCAGGCAAAAACATGGGGCCACGAGGAACGCCGCAAGCGCAAGCTGCTGGTGTCCCGCAAGGAAATGGCCGACCTGTGGAACCTGACCCAGCGCAAGGGCATGACGCTGGTTCCGCTGGTGATGTATTTCAACCATCGCGGCATCGCGAAGCTGAAGATCGGCATCGCCAAGGGTAAAAAGAACGTGGACAAACGCGCCACCGAGGCGAAACGCGACTGGAACCGCCAGAAGAGCCGCCTGCTCAAACAGGGCATGTGATCCCGCCTATCACAGGAAACTGTGGAAAAACGGCGGCTTTTCAGCAGCCCGTGATGCCTTCCATGCTTGCAGCAGACCCCTATGGCGCGTTACAGAACGTCGTATTTTCTAGGATCGCTGTCTTCTGAGGGAGGGTGAGGTATGGACAACCCCAAAGTGATTGTCTCGACCGAGTGGCTGGCTGCGCACCTGCGTGACCCTGATTTGCGCATCATTGATGCTTCTTGGTATCTGCCGAATATGGGCCGCGACCCCAAGGCAGAATACGAAGCGTGCCACATCCCCAACGCCCGTTTCTTTGACATCGACGAAATCAGCGACCAGCGCTCGGACCTGCCGCACATGGCGCCCCCCGTGGAAAAGTTCATGTCCCGCCTGCGAGCGATGGGTGTGGGCGACGGCCATCAGGTCGTGGTCTATGACGGCATGGGCCTGTTCTCGGCCGCACGCGTGTGGTGGCTGTTCCGCCTGATGGGCAAGATGGACGTGGCCGTTCTGGATGGCGGTCTGCCCAAGTGGGTCGCCGAAGGCCGCGAAACCGAAGATCTGCCCCCGATCCTGCGCGACCGCCACATGACCGTGACCCGCCAGAACCAGATGGTCAAAGACGTGACCGAGGTCTCCTCGGCGGCGAAGCTTGGCGATTGGGTCATCGTGGATGCCCGTGCCCCCGACCGCTTCCGCGGCGAGGTCGAAGAGCCCCGTCCCGGCCTGCGTGCTGGCCACATCCCCAATTCGCGCAACGTGTTCTTCAAGGATGTGCAGAACGCAAACGGCACCATGAAGTCGTCGGACGAACTGAAATCCGTCTTTGAGCAGGCAGGCGTTGACCTGAACAAACCTGTCATCACCAGCTGCGGTTCGGGTGTGACCGCGGCCGTCCTGAACCTCGCGATGGAGCATATGGGCAAGACAAATCATGCCCTGTACGACGGCTCCTGGGCCGAATGGGGCGCATTCCCCACCCTTCCTATTGCCACCGGAGAGGCATAATGTTTTCCAACCTCAAACCCCAACCCGCAGATAAAATTCTGGCGCTGATGGCAGCGTACCGCGAAGACCCTCGCGACCAGAAGATCGACCTTGGCGTCGGCGTCTACAAAAACGCCGAGGGCGTCACCCCCGTGATGCGCGCAATCAAGACCGCCGAGAAACAGCTGTGGGAGGTTGAGACAACAAAGAGCTACACCGGTCTGGCCGGCGATCCCGCGTTCTCTGATGCGCTGATCAATCTGGTTCTGGATGGCGCAGTCGCCCGCGACCGCATCGCGGCTGTTGCGACCCCCGGCGGTACCGGCGCGGTCCGTCAGGGCTTCGAAGCGATCCGTCTGGCGAACCCCGATGCCCGCGTCTTTGTGTCGGACCCCACTTGGCCGAACCATCTGAGCATCCTCAAGTACGTCGAAATCCCCACCGTCACCTACCGCTACTTTGACGCGGAAACCGGCGGCGTGAACTTTGACGGCATGATGGAAGACCTGAACCAACTGCAAAAGGGCGACGTCGTTCTGCTGCATGGCTGCTGCCACAACCCGACCGGCGCGAACCTGACTCTGGACCAGTTCCAGGCCGTCGTGGACAAGCTGAACGAAGTCGGCGCGGTTCCCATGATCGACATCGCCTATCAGGGCTTTGGTGACGGTCTCCAAGAGGACGCAGCAGCCACCCGTCTGGTTGCCAAGAGCTGCCCCGAAACCATCATCGCGGCCTCGTGCTCCAAGAACTTCGGTGTGTACCGCGAGCGGACCGGCTGCCTGATGGCGATCTCGGAAACTGCGGCGCAGACCCCTGTGACCCAAGGCACTCTGGCCTTCTTGAACCGTCAGAACTTCAGCTTCCCGCCCGATCACGGCGCACGTCTGGTGACCATGGTTCTGAACGACGATGCCCTGCGCAATGAATGGCAGACCGAGCTGGAAGAGGTCCGTCTGTCCATGCTGGGTCTGCGCGAGCAGCTGGCAAACGAACTGAAGCGTCTGTCGAACTCGGACCGTTTCGATTTCGTTGCCCGTCACCGCGGCATGTTCTCGCGTCTGGGTCTGTCGCCCGAGATCGTCGAGAAGCTCAAGGCAGACTTCGGCATCTACATGGTTGGCGACTCGCGCATCAACATCGCGGGCCTGAACAAAACCACCGTGCCTCTACTGGCTGACGCGATCATCAAAGCTGGCGGCTAAAAAATTATCGGGAACCTCTTGGTTGCGAAATGCATTCCATTATCTGAATGCATGAGGCACATGTCAGGAGGTTCCCATGTTTACCCGCGAGAGCCCGTCTAGCGGCCCCAACAGCCCCAAGGTTGTCGGATTTTACGAGAAGGTCACAGGCTCGGTTCAGTACATCTGCATCGACGAAGCGACCAGGAAATGCGCCGTCATTGATACGGTTCTGGATTTCGACCCCGCCCATGCCCGCACCTCGACCAGCAGCGCGCAGACCGCTCTGGACTATATCGAGGCGAACGGCCTGACGCTGGAGTGGATCCTCGACACACACCCCCATGCCGATCACCTGATGGCCTCTGCCTGGCTCAAAGAGCAGACGGGCGTGCAGACCGCGATCGGCGAGAAGACCCGCGACATCGCCAAGCTCTGGGCCGGGTACTACAACCTGCCCGACGCCATTGATCCCGAGCGGGACTTTGACCATCTGTTTGCAGACGGCGACACCTTCAAGATCGGCAATCTGGATGTCCGTGTGATGCTGTCCCCCGGCCACACGCTCGGGTCGATCACGTACATCGTCGGCGACGCGGCCTTTGTGCACGACACCTTTATGTATCCCGACAGCGGGACCAGCCGCGCCGACTTCCCCGGTGGCTCTTCCAAGGATCTGTGGGACTCGCTTCAGGCCATTCTGGCGCTGCCCGATGACACACGTCTGTACATCGGCCACGACTATCCGCCCGTCGGTGACCGAAAAGACCCCGCGTGGGAGGCGACCGTCGCCGAGCACAAAGCGCGCAACAAACACCTATCTGGCGGCGTGACCGAAGCAGAATTTCGCAAGACACGCGATGAACGGGATGCAACGCTGCGTTTGCCCTCCCAGATGATGTACGCGCTACAGGTCAATCTTCGCGGGGGCCGTCTGCTGCCTGCCGAAGAGGACGGGCGTCACTACTTCAAAATTCCGGCAAATTACTTTTGATCAAGGACACACCATGCATACCGAAACCACAGAGAACGGCGTACTGGAAACCTGG